>PXSG01000052.1:1779-15131 GCA_003023485.1 Halobacteriales archaeon SW_10_68_16 | reverse complement strand
AAACCGAAGACACCGAGGAAGTCGCAATTTGGGGGACCGGTCACCGGAACAGTCTGGTCGTCATACTCAGGGCGATATTCACGTGGCAACTCGAAACCCACGAGGAGTGAACTCATCGAACACCGAGGTTTGTTACAGTCGGAGTTAAACTAGCGATTTATTGCTGCAAAGACGGAAGAGTACGTTAGAGATTGCTATGTCCGGATCAATCAGTGGAGGGGATACTGGCTCGGCCGACACGCACGACCTGTTGAGCCATCCGCTTCGATACCGGGTTCTCCTCGAACTCCCGAACCACGACAACCCCGTTCGGCTCTCCGTGCTCGCCGATGGCATACGCAGTTCGGAGAGAGGGGCAACACGTTACGACGATACGGCCGACTCCGACGCAGTGAGAATCGAACTCCATCACAGCCACCTTCCGAAACTGGCGGCCGCTGGCTGGATCGGATACGATTCCGAAAACAAGATAGTCCGATACGAGTCTCGAATTGAAACCATCCGATCGGCACTCCGGACAACGGCGGACGAATTCGACCAGGTCCGCGCGGCCTACGACGAACGGACAGCGGAACTGAATTCACGACAGGAGTGACGAGCACGCCGTTTCACGGAAAACTCGTACCAACTGCACGTACTCCACCCATGGCACGCGACCTGGACAACGTCGATCGCGGTATCCTCTACATGCTCCAGAAGGACGCTCGGAACACCACGTCGGAGGACATCGCCGACAAGACGGGCGTCTCCGCCAGCACCATCCGTAACCGCCTCGACCGTCTCGAAGGCGACGGCATCATCGAGGGGTACCATCCCAAGATCGATTACGAGGCGGCCAATCTCCCGCTTCGTGTGATGTTCATCATCACTGCGCCGCCGAAACAGCGAAGCGATATCGTGAACGAGCTGCTGGACATACAGGGTGTGGTAGACATCCGGGAGATGATCACCGGCAGGCGGAACATCCAGACCGAAGTAGTGGGCCGTGATACGAGCGACATCGTCCGTATTACGGATGCGATCCACGACCTCGGCGTCGAAGTCGAGAGTTCGGAGATAATGAAACGGCAGAAAATACAACCGTTCAATCACTTCTACTTCTCGGAAGCGGTCGATAACAGGGACAGAAAGAGAAATGACATGGACCGGCAGGGAGATAATAGTGAGAACGAATAAACCACCGATGCTGATTTAGCACTATCTTTGCTATTTTTTTTGATATCTGTTCGGTGCCGGGTGTGGTATACGCCAAAATAACGGCGTATTCTGCGAACCTGTTTATAAGTCATATTACATATGAGAAACCCATATACCGTAGCGCGACGTTGGTACATATATGACTGGGAACAAGAAAACCAGGGACGAGCATTCATCGGAGCAGCACCATGCCACGTTCGATCCGGCGTCCGAACCGGGGAGCAATGCAGTCGTGTCCTCGCTCTCGGAAGCGACCGACACAGATCCGGACGAAATGGAACCGATCGGATCTGTCGTGGACCCGCTCGTTTTCGACGCGCTCATCCGACGACTGCGGCGTCCCATTCTGCTCAGTTTCGTGTACCACGAGCACCACGTGACCGTGGACACCGGTGGTGAAATCTGGATTCGGAACTCAGAGACAGCGGGTCACTCGGAGTTCGAGTGCAGCTTGGACGCGGACGAATCCCCGTCTCACGGGGTGGTTCGAGCTATCGCGGCGGTAAAGGGCGTCAAGCCGACTGGCGTGGACCCGCTGTACGATTTCATCGATCCAGACGCATTAGACGCGATGTTCGATGGGACCAGCGAGCGCGACATACGCGTCTCGTTTCGGATCGACGACCTGGAGATTGAAGTCAGCGGAGACGGGCGCATAACGGTTTGTCCCACGAAAGCCGTCGCGTGACCTTCGACAGATACGGACTGAGCGGACTCCCCGTATTACACGCTGGGTGACGGTCCCCTCGACGCTCCGGACGATCCAGTAGACGAGCCACAGGCCCAGACCACTGCCGTGTTCGAGTGGCGTCTCCTCGCGACCGGCCAGGACGGCCCGCTCGTCGGCGGGGAGTCCCGGGCCGGCCGTCGGGACCAGTCGCGAGGGGAGGACTTATTGTCCGACCGCCCCGCTCGGTACCCCATGGAGGAGTACCACCGCCTGGTCCGGAACGCACTGCTTTCGGGGACCTACAAACCCAACCGCACCGAGGCGGACACCATCGCCACCTTCGGCGAGTACTACGAGTGTGACATCGCCGACTCCTACCCCCTGCTGACCACCAAGGAGATGGACACCTTCCGGTGGGATTCGATGCTCCACGAACTCGTCTGGTACGTCTCGGGCGAACACCACGTCCGGTCGCTGAGCGAGAAGACGGGCATCTGGGACGCCTGGGCCGACGATGACGGGGCGCTCCCGAGCGCCTACGGGCGGTTCTGGCGGCGCTTCCCTGTTCCCGAGGACGACGCGCAGCTGCCGGGCGAGGCGTGGGCGGGGGCGGACTGTCCGTGGGTCGAGCGCGACGCGGAGACGGGGACGCTCACCTTCGACCAGCTCGCGTACGTCGTCGACACGCTCCGCGGGGACAACCCCGACCGGGACCGCCACTCCCGGCGGCTGGTCGTCAGCGCCTGGCACCCCGCCAACGGCGCCGTCTCCTCGCTGCCGCCCTGTCACTACACGTTCGTCTTCTCGGTCCAGGACGGCCGCCTGCACTGCCACCTCACCCAGCGCAGCGCCGACATCACGCTGGGAGTCCCGTTCAACATCGCCGCGTACGCCCTGCTCGCGAAGGTCGTCGCCGGAGTGACGGACATCGAACCGGGCACCTTCGCGCACACGCACGTCGACGCCCACGTCTACTGCGGGAAGGGCCAGCGCGGCGCGTGGTACGCCGACAACCTCGCCGAGTTGCAGGACCGCCTCCGTGCCGTCGAGGACCGCGAAGAGTACCGCGAGGTCAGGGAGTGGCTGCTCGAGACGGCCCCGCCCGAACCCGACGCCGAGGTCGACCCCGCGAACCACGAGTACGGCTACGACCACGTCCCCGGCCTGCTGGAACAGCTCGCCCGCGAACCGCTCGACTTGCCGACCGTCGACGTCGACGTCGACTCGCTGGACGACCTCTCGTACGACGCCATCGAACTCGAAGACTACGAGGGGTACGGCGGCATGGCCTTCGACGTCGCGGAGTGACCATGGAGGTCGCCATCATCGTCGCAGTCGCGAAAAACGGCGTCATCGGCGCCGACGGCGAGATGCCCTGGTACTACCCTGCGGATCTGCAACACTTCAAACGCGAGACGACCGGTCACCCGGTGATACTCGGCCGGACGACCTTCGAGGCCATCGCCGACCGCCTCGGCGGCCCCCTGCCCGACCGGACGAACGTCGTCCTCTCGGGGAGCGACCCCGATGTCCCCGAGGGAGTCGTCGTCGCGGAGGGAATCGAGGCAGCACTCGCGGCCGCCCGCGAGACGGGAGCCGACACCGCCTACGTCGTCGGGGGCGCGACCGTCTACGAGCAGTTCCTGCCCCGGGCCGACCGGCTGCTGGTGACCCGGGTTCCCGAGTCCGTCGAGGGCGACACCTACTGGCCGGGCCACGACGCGGACCGCTGGGTCGAGACCGGCCGCGAATCCATCGGCGAGGACCTGGAGGTCGTCACCTACCGCGCCCGAGATTCGGAGCACGGCCGGGACGGTGCCGGGACCGGCGGCACGTATCCACCCGGTCATGGTCCAGTCAACGGTCTCGTGGATTGAACGGGCAGTACAACGCGGTTCGGGGCCGTCCCTGCGACCAGCGTTTGAACGAATCATGACCGGGTGGATAGGACGTCAACGACTTTACCGACGACATCGAAGGGAGGGCATGGACGACGTGGACCGCGACGAGATGCCGGGGGCGATCGTCGAGGAGTGCCTGCGCCGCGAGCAGGGTGTCCGGGCGCTGCTGGACGACCTCGAACGGCTCGCACTGGAGGGGGATCACGAGACCGTCCGGGACCGGATCCGGTCGTTCGCCGAGTCGGACCGGGGCGTCTTCTTCGCGGTGGCGCTCGCGCTGTCGAACTCGCAGCACTTCTTCGGCGACGTGGAGTCACAGCTCGGCGTCGAGCCGGCCGACAGGCTGCGCGACCTCGCCGAGACGTACCCGACGCTGGCCGAACCGTTCGGACTCGTCCGCATGGAGGTCGCGAGCGACCGCAAGAACCCCACGACCGGGATGGACGTCACCACCGCGTACCACCGCGAGGAGGAGGTGCCGCTGGTCGGCTACACGCTCCACTCCGGCGAGGTCGAACTCCACGACTCGCGCGGGTCGCCCTCGGAGGTGCTCGGGACCGCGAGCCAGCTGGTCGAGGCGACCAACGATGCCCTCGAAGCCGCGCTCCGGCAGGATCACTCCGTCAACACCGACGAACTGAGCGATCTCATCGAGCGCCGGGAGCACCTGAAGTCGGAACTCGGGGAGTTATGGTGATGAGTGGCTTCAGTCTCTCCTCATCCCGGGACTCGTTCATCCACTGTCGTGGTCGAGTCGTTTACCCCGGGTGTATCGGCCGTGAAAGACCAGCATATCAACTCCCATCGCGGCCAGCGTCAGACCACCGACACCGAGGATACCGAGAAAGACCAGGTTGTTGTCGGTGCCGACGAACCCGAGTGGAAGTGACATCCCGAGAAGAATGTTTCCGAGACCGCCCCACCGATACCATGCGATGCGGGCGGTCAATCGCGTGTCGATGGCTGCGACGAGGGCGACGACACCAGCCAGCCCCAGCAGGGCAAGCTGCACAACGGTGGCCGGCCGCGCAACGAGCGAGCCACCGAGGAGGAGGACTCCACCGACGACGAGCACCAGGAACGTGCCGACGATCCCACTGAGCCGGCGAGAGAATCCTTCGTTCATTCGTTTTTGTTCTCGTTTTGAAAATTATGTAGTGTGGAGGGCATCACGACCGAGTGTGTGCGCGTGGTACGTAAGAGTCACCCTGGTCTCCTCGATGACAGGCGACGCAACCATACCACTACCTGTCCGGCCTGTCCTCATAACACTGCAGTCCTCGTTTCCGACACTGCAACAGGGTCGACCCCGCCACGCTCTCTGCCGACTGTTGCTCCCGCTGAGACGGTGCCCGCTGCTTCACAGCGCGTCCAGCAGCGCGTCGACGTCCCCGGCGGTGTTGAAGACGTGGAGGGATGCCCGGCAGGCGTGGGGGTCCGGGATGGACCGGACCCGGATGCCTTCCTCGGCCAGTCGTTCGGCGGTCGCCTCCGGGTCGTCGACGGCGAAGGCGACCAGTCCCGACTCGGAATCGCGGGGACTCAGCAGTCGGTCGCCGAGTCCCTCCTTCAGGCGTTCGGTCAGCCGGTCGATACGCTCCTGGACGGTGTCGAGGCCCAGGTCGTCGAAGAGATCGACGCTTTCGGCCAGCCCGACGTAGGGCGCCAGTGCGGTCGTCCCGAGTTCGAACCGGCTGGCGTCGGGCGCGAACTCGTAGCCCGTCTCTGCCTCGCGGGTGACCGAAAAGTAGCCGATCCGGTCGGGCTGCAGACCCGCGAGGGCGTCGTCGTCCACGTAGAGGAATCCCGACCCCCAGGCGCCGAGCAGCCACTTGTGGCCCGAGGCGGCGACGAAATCCGCTCCCCAGGCGGCGACGTCAACCGGTTCCTGGCCCGGCGACTGGACGGCATCGACCAGCACCGCCGCGCCGGCGTCGTGGGCGATATCGACGATCTCCGCCACGGGCAGGCGCGTCCCGTAGTTCCAGGCGATGGAACTCACACACACCAGGCGCGCGCCATCGACGGCTTCCTTCAGGGCGTCGCGGTCGACCCGCCCCCGGTCGGTCGCGAGTTCCCGAACTTCGACGCCGTGGCGGTCAGAAAGCAGTTGCCAGGGCAGCTCCCCCGAGGGGTGTTCGAGGTCCGTCCGGACGACGACATCGCCGGGCTCCCAGTCGATGGCCGTCGCGACGTGGTTGATTCCCCCGACGGTGTTTCGGGTGAGTGCGATCTCCCCGGGCGAGGCGCCGACGAACTCGGCGACGGCCTCGCGGGCGCGTTCGCGTGTCTCGCTGGCGAACTCGTACATGCCATCCTCGCAGGGTGCCGCGAGCTTGTGACGTTCGTGGAACCCGGTCACGGCGTCGACGATCCGTCGTGGGCTGGGGCCGCTGGCGCCGGTGTTGAGGAAGACACACTCCTCGCAGGCCGGGATGTCTGCGCGCAACGTCTCGGGGTTCATACCCCCGACTGGAGTGTCGCCGGTTTCAATGGTGCGACTCGCGAGCTGACGGAGCGGTGATGTGAGCACTGTCTCACCCCGACCCGCAACCGTTATCCGCGGGCACGCGAAAGCGGCCGGTATGGCCAGATTCGAGCGCGCGGAAGAGCGCATCTTCACCAAGCAGATCTGTATGCGGTGTAACGCACGCAACCCACAGCGAGCCGAGAACTGCCGGAAGTGTGGCTACGGCCGGCTCCGACCCAAGGCCCGCGAATCGCGCAGCGCCTGACCGGACGCGTCGACGCCGTCGCGACTCACTCGTCGGGGTACTTCGGCTCCCGTTTCTCCGCCCGCGAGAGGGCCGTCTCCACGACATCCCGGACGTCGCCGTGGAAGACCTCGCCGTGCCCGGCGTACATGTGTTCGACGCCGTCGGGCATCCGCTCCAGTAATTCGCGGATACTCTCGATGAGGCGCTCGCGACTCATCCCGGGGTAGTCCGTCCGGCCGAAACTCCCGTAGTCGAACGCGCCGTCGTTGTGGACCACGACGTCACCCGAAAAGAGGGAGTGCTCGCTCACGAAGGAGACGTGGTCGTCGCCGTGGCCCGGCGTGGAGACGACCTCACAGTCCTCCTCGCCGACCGTCACGTGGTCCCCGTCGCCGATCTCGTGGGTCCGTAGCGGGTGGGCGTCGTAGGCGTAGCACGCGGCGTCGAAGGCGTCAACGACGGTCCCGAGTTGCTCGACGTGGTCGCCGTGCTGGTGGGTCACGACGACCTTCGCGAGTTCGTCCGTGTACTCGCGGATGACGTCGACGACGCCCGGCATCGACCCGGCGTCGACCATCGTCGGCTCTTCGCCCAGCGCGAGGTAGGCGTTGCAGGTGAACTCCTCGGCGTCCGCGGTGACGTTGACGACATCCATACCTGCCGGAAGGGGCCCGCGGTGCTTGAAGCTAGTCCCGGGAGCGGACGATATACGTGGCTTGCCCGCCAATGGCGGCCGATGAGTTCGAGCGAGCGCATCGCCATCGTCGGCGGGACGTTCACGCCGGTCCACGACGGGCACCGGGCGCTGTTGCACACGGCGTTCCAGACCGCCAGCCAGGACGACGCAGGCCACGTCATCGTCGCCCTGACCTCGACAGAATTCGCCACGCGAACGCGGCCGGACGCGGCGGGGACCGACTCGCTGGGATCCTTCGAGGAACGCCGCGAGACGCTCGACGCCGAACTGGAACGGATCGGGGGTGCCTACACTGCCTCCTACGAGATCATCAGGCTGGAGGACACGCACGGCCCCGCTGCGACCCGCGAGGACATCGACGCACTCGTCGTCTCGCCCGAGGGGAAAGCCCAGCACCGCGCCCACGAACTCAACGAACGCCGCGTCGCGGCCGGGCGCGACCCCCTGGAGATCCACACCGCCCCCTTCGTCATCGCCGACGACGGCACCCGCATCTCCAGTACCCGCATCCGCAACGGCGAGATCGACGTCCACGGGCAGGTCCTCGACTGAAGAGGAGGAGCACCGCTACTCGGTGTCAGTGGCTCTGCCGGGTCTGTTGTGACCAGCAAGAAAGCCCCCTTTCGATCCCACCCCGCCGACGGCAGGCCTGCCTTTCCCCGGATTGCGCTCGCGGGTCGCTTCGCTCCCCGCTCGCTTTTCGAGGGCCTCCCTCCGGTCGTGTCTCGCACGCGACGGAAGGCGCTCCCGGCCGTGTGGCGGCGCGCGCTGTCGTGCCCGCGAGCGAAACGAGTGAAAGACTGTCGCTACGTAGCGCTGTCGGAGCAACGCTTTTGTCGCTCGGTCCTGGAGAGACAGATGGTGGCGATGAAGAGCAGTTACCCCCTCTGAGCCCTTTCTGACGAGACCACTAGACCGAGCCACCCTCTCTTTGGCCGGACCGCTCCGACCGCCGACAGTGGTTTAACGGCGTCGCGGGGGCGCCCACACCAGCGGGACAGACGCCGGCCGCCGGGGGGCTGGCAGCGGCGATGGCCGACGGGATCGAACCCGAGCGCGTCGTCATCGAGGTGGCCCTCGCAGCCGACGGGTCGGCGCGCTGGACGGTCCAGCACCGGGTGGAACTCGACGGACCCACCGATGTCCAGGGATTCGAGCGAACGCAGACCCGCGTCCGGGAGAACCGGTCGGCCGTCCGGGAACCGTTCGCCCGGCGGGTGCGCGCGATGGCGACCGAGGCCGAGGACGGACCGGGCGGACGATGGTCGTCGAGAACGTCTCCGTCGCGGCCTTCCGGACGGAACTCACCGGCGGCGAGTACGGCGTCGTCGAGTACAGCTTCCGGTGGTACGGCTTCGCGGCGACCGACGACAGACTCCGCGCCGGCGACGCCACGCTCGCCGAGGTGACGCCCGAACCGGACGAGCGGCGCCCGTCCCGGCCGCTCTCGGGCGACGGCTGGAATCTGGACGATCTGTGGACCGATTTCGACGACTGTCTCGATGGCTGTGAACGGATCGACCCGTGTGAGGGGAGTGGCTTCCGGTCGGTCGAGATCACCCGGCCGGACCATCGTGGGCAGGCAAGCGGTCTCGAACAACGTTTCGCCTCGATCTTGGATAGCGACGACAACGAGACCGGCGAGGAGCGCGTCGTGTACGACGACGGTCCCCCGTATGCGGAAATAACTCTGAAAGCGGAGACCAGCAAGCACCGCGGTTTGGGCTACTGCTCACACGTGTGGCCGGACGACTACGACGACTACAGGTGGAGCTACCGTGGTGCCGGCAAGAGCAAGAGCACATACTGCACGCCGAACAGCTGGACGACGATCGGTACCGGTGACACCCAGACCGTGGCGCTGTCCGACTGCAGATGCGCGGGGACGAAATACGAGATCAGGGTTCAGGGCATCGACTCGAACGGCAACGTCGCCTCGACCGACACCATCGTATTCTGGGTGAACTTCGTCGGGTGTTGAGACGATCGGTGGCGACGAACCCACCGTTACTGGATGGTCGGCAGTATACGGGATGTCGTCAGGAACGGCCGAGGCCATCGGCCCTACTCGCCCGTAACAGCATCGTACAACTGGTCCCCGCTGACCTCAAGGCCCTGACGGGCGAAAAAGGCGGCCACGTTCTCGCAGTCCCGCTCCAGGAAGTCCGTGTGGTTGGGGTGGTGGACCGTCACGGCCTGGCCGAGGTCGATGACCACGAGTTGCCCCTCGTGGAAGACGACGTTGTACTCCGAGAGGTCGCCGTGGACGAGACCCGCCTCGTAGAGGCGGCGCATGTACTCCCGGACGACCTCGTAGGCCGTGCGGGGGTTCTCGATTTCGACCTCCGAGAGGCGCTTCGCACGCCCGTCGGCGGTGCCGATGTACTCCATGACGAGGACGTTCCGTTCGACGGCGATGGGCGTCGGGACGCGCACGCCGGCCTCCAGGGCGCGTTCGATGTTGGCGAACTCCTTGCGGATCCATGCGGTGACAATCGCCTTCTTGTCGTGGCCCAGCCCCTCGAAGCGGGGGTCGCCCTCGAGGTACTCGCCCATCTCGCGGAAATCGGAGGCGTTGATGCGGTAGACCTTGACGGCGACCTCCGGGCGGCCGTCGGCACCCAGTTCCTCGCTGGCGGTCGGCCCCGCGAGCGCCTCGTAGACGTTGGCCTCCTTGCCCGTCGAGAGCGGGCCGCCGAAGGCCTCGATGTGGCCGTCCTGGACCAGCTTGTACAGCGCCCCGTAGGTGGCCTCGTCGAAGACCGACTCCTCGACCTTGAACTGGTCGGCGTCCGTGATGCGCTCGCGGAACTCGCTGAACTCCCGATCCCGCTTTCGGGCGATGCGGTCGGCCTCCGTATCGGAGACGTCGATCTCCTCGAACTCGTCGCCGGGAACGTCTGCCTCCTCGGTGTCGAGCAGGCCGTACTCCGTCATGCAAAACGGGAAGAGAAGAGGGGAGGGGGAACCAGCCGGCGTCGGGAGCGAAACCCGGTCATGTCTCCTGGATGTGTCCCTCCTCCTTGAGCTGGTCGGCCTCCTGTTTCTCGTAGCGCCACGTGATGTCGGCCTTCTCGTCCTGCCAGTCCCACGGTTCGACCAGCACGACGTCGTCCTCCCGGATCCAGATGCGCTTTTGCATCTTCCCGGGGATGCGCGCCGTGCGTTCGACGCCGTCCATACACCGTACTTTCACGCGGTTCGCTCCCAGCATATCCGTCACGACGGCGAACACCTCGTCGTCGTCGGGCATCCGGAGGTCCGTTCGCCCCTCGTGGTCGCTCATATGTGCCGGTTGACCGGGCAGACGGTTTAAGCTTTGCAAGGCGTACGTCCCGTGTCACCACGCCCCACGGCGGTCGGGAGCCGGCCCGTTTAAGCCCCGTCCGCCGGGAGGGGGCACATGCTCGACAAACTCGGTCTCGTGGGCCTGCTCGGCCTCCTGTTGATGCTCGGGGGCGTCGCGGTCGTCGCCGTCGAGAGCCTGGTGATCGCCGGCGGCATCGCGTAGGGATTGGACGCGGCGTCGTCCCCGCGCCACCAGAGGACGACGCGCCCCGATTTGCGTCGCTCGACCAGTCCCCGCTCGGCCAGTTCCGTCAGTCGGTTGCGCGCGACCTCTCGCGAGCAATCCAGTTCCTCGACGACGTCCGATGTCGTAATCGTCGGTCCCGGGACGGACTCGAACACGTCCAGCACGTCCTCGGGGGTCACCTCCGAGACGTACCGACCGTGCTCGTCCCGCAACCGGGAGTCGTCCGAGTCACTGCTCATACCGAACGTTCGTCCCGATGTCGGTTAAACCCTATCGGTGGTACGGGAGTCGCGTCGGTGGACCCGCCGGAGAGACAGACACGTTCCGACAGTCAGAGCTTCTCGGCCGACCGGGCCTGCTCGGCGCGGCGCCCGGCCTGTTCGAGGCGTCGCTCGGTCGCCCGGCCGATGTCTTCGGGTACCACACTTTGGCCCTGCGCGTCGGCCAGCCGCTGGGCCACCGTTCCCAGTCGTTGTGCGACCCGGGCGAGCGCTTCGTCGGCCTGGCCCTGGTCTTTCGCCTCGGCACGCTCCCGTGCCCGCCGGGCCGCGTCGGTCACGGCCTCGAGCGCCCGCACCAGCCCGCGGGCCGCGTTCTCCGATCCACCCTGCTGGCTGTCGGGGCCACCCCCCTGGCCGTCTCCACCCGCTTGTTCGTCGTCATCGTCGTCTCTCTCTACTTCGCTGACCCCGGTGCCGGCACGGACGCCGGGGTTGACGCGGAACGCGCCCACCTCGTCGTCGGCGTCCCGGACCTCGGTCGTGAAGGCGCCACCGTCGTGGACGTAGACCGCGTCCGGACCGTCCAGCGGTGCGTCGTAGAGACGGCCGGGAGTCGCCCGTGTTCGTACAGGGGTTGGCCGTCGAGTTCGGGGACGACGTACGGGAGGCGCGTCCCCTCGTCGCGCGGGAGGCCGTAGGCCAGCGGGATCTCGGCCAGGTCCTCGACGCCCTCGATGGTGCTGTTGGTGATGTCGGCCACGAGGTCGCCCGCGGGGAGCCGCTGGAACCGGTCGCGCTCGTCGTTGACCGACAGCGCACTCGAGTGCGAGCCCAGTTCCGTGAGGACCCGCGGGACATCCGTCTCGGGGTCGAGGAACTCGTTGTTGGGGACCTTCCGGGAGTGGGAACTGGCGACGTACAACTGGGGCTCGCCGGTGTCGGTGTCGACGAAGACGTACAACGCCTCCCAGTCGTGCCAGTGGAAGTTCGTCGCGAACTGGTCGAACGCGGAGTACAGCCAGTACTGGACGGCCACGAGGGGCGAGTCCGCGTAGCCGACTCCGGGGTCGCCACTATCGGGAGTGAAAAGCGGGGGAACGACCCCGCTCGCTGCCGGTTGGAGGCGGAAACGCCGGGTAAGAAGCTGTCAGAGGCACGGTCCGGGTCGGTCTCCCCCCAACTCGGCGATACAACGTTTCGCGTCCATCTACATAGGTCTGACGCTTGTTTCAGTCGCTGAGACAGGTTCAGAGGTTCTCGCGCTGGTAGGACCCGTCGTAGGTGCCCGCGTGGTCGGCTGCCGCCAGCACGAGCTGTGCGATGCGGGCCCCTGCTTCGAGTTCGATCGGGTGGTGAACCTCCAGTAACCCCTCGCCCCGCCCCTCGTAGCCGGCGTCCCAGACGGCCGTGTTCAGCATACAGGAGTTGCGCAACAGCGACGACCGGGGGTAGAGGAACCCGACGTGTTCCTCGGGAATCGACACTCGCTCGGCGTAGCCGACCACGTACCCACCGGGGTCGAGACGGTACACCCCGTCCGTGGGATCGAGTTCGTGCCGGTCGCCGACGGTCTTGTCCCCGCGTTCGATGCGCCCCGGCGAGACCTGTTCGAAGACGCCACCCAGCGTCAGATCGACGCCGTTGGGCTGGACCTGTGCCGGTCGCAACTCGCCCAGTTGCTCGGCGACGAACTGCCCGCTCCTGAACATGCCTGCCCGTCCGGGGCCGCGGGCAAAATACTGCCGAAATTGGGTCTCACTCTCGCCCCACTCCGGGCGAAATAATGTAAAATTTCCGAGAATACTCAAGTGGGGTCGGGGCCTCGGGTAGCACGGAGTTATGACCCCCAACAACGAGCGGACGACCCGACGACGGTTCCTCGGCGCGACGGCGGCGCTGAGCGGTGCCGGCGGCACCGACCCGACCCCGACGCCGGAGGAGTCGATGACCGACACGCCGATGGAGACGGAGACGCCGACCGAGACGGCGACCGAAACCGAGACCGGGGAGATGGCAGCCCCGGACGTCCCGCTGGTCAACTACGCGCTGACCCTCGAACACCTCGAACACGCCTTCTACCGCGACGGGCTGGCGGAGTTCGCCGAGGACGAACTGACGAACGCCGACGTCCTCTCGGACTTTGGCCAGCAGCTCCGGATGGAGGTCCCCCAGTACCTGGACACGCTGCGCGCCCACGAGGCGGCCCACGTCGACGCGCTCTCGGCGACCGTCGAGGACCTCGGCGGGACGCCCGTCGGCGAGGGCGAGTACGACTTCGGGTACGAGACCCCCAGCGAGTTCCTCGGCGTCGCACAGGCACTCGAAAATACGGGCGTCGCCGCCTACGCGGGTGCGGCCCCGCAGGTCGTGAACAACGACATCCTCGCGGCAGCGGCCGGCATCCACAGCGTCGA
>PXSG01000052.1:0-1699 GCA_003023485.1 Halobacteriales archaeon SW_10_68_16 | reverse complement strand
CTGGCGGCGTTCAGCGACGAGGAACTGATGAACGCCGACGCCCTCTCGTCGTTCGACGACTCGGTTCGGATGATGGTGCCCGACCACCTCGCGACGGCCGGCGCCCACGAGGCGGCCCACGTCGAGGCGCTCGCGGCGACCGTCGAGAAACTGGGCGGGGCGCCGGTCGGCGAGGCCGAGTACGACTTCGGGTACGAGACCCCCAGCGAGTTCCTCGGCGTCGCGAAGGCCCTTGAGAACACGGGCGTCGCCGCCTACAAGGGCGCGGCCCCGTCGGTCTCGAACGACGACGTCTTCGCGGCGGCGCTTGGCATCCACAGCGTCGAGGCCCGCCACGCCGCGCTGTTGAACGAGCTGAACCTGGAATCGCCGTTCCCCGCTGGCGTCGACGAACCCAAAACGATGGCTGACGTCCGGGAGATTGCCGGCCAGTTCATCGTCTCCGGATAGCGGTGGCCCGCCCACGGCCGGACAGCCCCCCGCCACCAGCCCGGTCACCCCTGTCGATGGGCTTAGGTGCCCCCGCTCTGATGGGTACGAGTAATGGAGGCGGTCCTGTGGTACGTGCTCGCTGGGACGCGTGGCGGCCCCAACCGGATCCGCATCGTTCGCGCCCTCAACGAGCGGCCGCGCAACGCGAACCAGCTGGCCGAGGACCTCGACCTCAACTACGAGACCGTCCGCCATCACCTCGACGTGCTGACGGAGAACAACGTCCTGGACTCGAGCGGCGACGACTACGGCGCCGTCTACCTCCCGTCGGACGTCGCCGAGGCCCACTGGGAGGTCATCGAAGAAATCGGGGAGACTCACTGACCATGCACGAGACACGCCACGCCACGTTCACGCCGGATCACGCCCAGCCGGTCGGACAGCCGTCGGCCACCACCGGAGGACAGCCATGAGTTTGCTCATCGGGGCAGCCCGCGTCGCGGTCGGAGTGAACGCCCTCCTGCTCGCGGTGCTGATCGCGATCTGGGGGCGCAACTACTTCAAACTCCGGACGAAACACACCGCCGGGTTGCTGGTGTTCGCGGCCCTCCTGTTCCTGGAGAACGCCTTCGCGCTGTACTTCTACTCGATCGACCCGACGCTGTCCTTTTGGTTCAACACGCAGGTCCCCGACGTCGCCTGGCGGGCGATGTTGCTGTTCCACGTCCTGGAACTGCTGGCCATCGCGGCCATCACCTGGACGACCGTCGACTGATCCATCTCCCCCGGTAGGTACTCGTTACTGTCCCCGTTCGCGGCTGTTTCGGACCCCGAGACGAACCCCGGTTTTTTGACAGGGCCGTGTAAATCCCCGACAATGAATCAAAAGCGGTTCGCAGTCCTCCTCTTCGGCGCCGCCGTCGCGCTCGTGATCGGCTTTCTCGCGATCAACTTCATCGCGGCGTTCACCGTGGCTATCTTCCTCTACTACTCGACGCGGGGATACTACAAGTTCCTGGCCAAGCTCCGTCTCCCGGCACGGATCCGCGCCGTCATCGTTCTCGCCTCGCTGGTCGTCCCGCTCGTGCTCCTCATCAGCTACACGCTTGCGATACTCGTCGTCGAGGCCCGCCAGCTGATCGACCAGTACCCGGTCATCGACGTCGCCTCCGAGAACCTCGAGTGGTTCGGCGGCATCGAGGAGTTCCCCGAGCTCACGGTCAGGGGCTCGTCCGGGCCTACCGGGCCGGCGAACTCGACGTCTTCG
>PXSG01000051.1 GCA_003023485.1 Halobacteriales archaeon SW_10_68_16 | reverse complement strand
GATGGGGAAGTGCTGTTTGGGTGCGCTGCCGATGCCCGCCCCGTCGTCGGTGCGTTCCTTGCCGCTGATGGGGTGGGTGATAACGTTGCCGTCGAACTCCGGCAGTGCGACCGACAGCGCGAGTTCGAACCCCATCACGCCCGTGTCGCTTCCCTGGTACCGCGAGCGCGAGCGCATCGTGGTCACGGTCTGGATCACCGGCACGCCCAGTCTGTCCAGGAACACGTCCTCGGCGCTCTCGCCCTCGTCGCTGGCGCTGCGGCCGCGCTCGTCCATCGACAGCGAGAACATGAACGACGAGCACACGGCGTCCACGACGGGCTCGCCGTCCTCCAGGAGCCACTCGTCGGTCACCCACTCGGCGTCCTCCTGGTCGGGTTCGTCGCTGGCGGGGTTACAGAAGACCGGGAGTGCGTCCACACCTTGTGCCTCGATAGCCCGGACCTGCGCGTCCACGTAGCGGGTGTTCTCGTGGGTCCAGTGGGACTCGTAGAACCACACTGCGACCGTCGGCGTCTCCGGGTCGAGGTTCGCGCGCAGGTCCTCGTAGCTCGCGCCCGGGCAATCGGGGTGGTAGACGCCCTCCGTCGGGAGGGTGACGGGGTCGTCGTACTCGCGTCCCTCCTCGCCGTGTTCGTCGACCAGGTAGCGCAGGCAGTTGGCGACGTTCGCCGTCCCGCCCCGCTCTAAGTACTCGTAGACGCGCTCGCGCTCGGCCTCGGGGACGGTCGTGTCCTCGAATGCGAAGGCGTCGCCGGTCGACTTGACGACCAGCGGCACCTCCGCCTCCTGCAGGCGCTCGACAGCGCGCCCGTAGCCGGGCATGCTCTCCTCGGAGCCGTGCAGCCAGAACACAACTGCAGTTGCGCTCTCGAGTTCGTCGACGAAGGCCGCGACGTCCGTCTCGTCGTCGAAGTCGCTCTCCGATCGCACCGTGAGGTCCGTCTCGACGCGCTCTGCGGCGCGCTGGACCGCGCCCAGTTCGTTCTCGGTCGCCGTGTACAGTCCGATGTGTGGCATAAGTTTGTTAAACCTCGGTTGTTACTAACTCAAGTATGGTTGAACCACGCCGGGTGCAAAAAGGTTCCGGGGACTTCCCCTTTTCGGCGATCGTCGACCAGACCGAACTCAAGGAGGCGCTGCTGGCGGTGGCGGCCGACGACGACCTCGACGGACTGCTGGTGCGAGGCGAGAAGGGCACCGCGAAGTCCACGGCGGTGCGGGCCCTCGCGGACCTGCTGCCCGAACAACGTGCCGTGGCTGACTGTCCGTACGGCTGCCCACCCGCTGACGCCGATCTGCAGTGTTCGGACTGTCGGGAGCGGTCGGATCCGCCAGTGGAGACGCGGTCGGTCCCGCTGGTGACTCTGCCGCTGGGGGCGACCCGCGAGCGCGTCGTCGGGACGCTCTCGGTCGCGGACGCGCTCGCCGGCGACTACGAGTTCGAACCCGGCCTGCTCGCGCGGGCAAATCGCGGGATCCTGTACGTCGACGAGGTAAACCTGCTTGACGACCACCTCGTGGACGTCATCCTGGATGCGGCCGCCAGCGGGATCAATCGCGTCGAGCGCGACGCAGTCAGCGTCTCCCACCCTGCACAGTTCACGCTCGTCGGTACGATGAACCCCGAGGAAGGCGAACTTCGCCCACAACTCCGGGACCGCTTTGCCCTCCAGGCGTCGGTCACCGCCTGCGAGGACATCGAGGACCGTGTGGCGATCGTGGAGCGCGCCCTGGGCCGCGACGACGGGTCGACGAAGGGGGACACAGTAGGAAGTAACGGCGATGGGGCAGTCCGGGATCGCCTCCTGGATGCACGGGAGCGAATCGACCGTGTCGATCTCCCCCAGGAGTATCTGACCGACATCGCAAAACTGTGCCGCGACGCGGGCGTCGAGGGACACCGCGGCGACATCGCGACGGCCCGTACCGCGCGCGCCTTCGCGGCACTCGATGGCCGAATCGAAGTCGTCGAGGCGGACGTCCGCCGGGCGGCCGAACTCGCGCTCCCCCACCGGCTCCAGTCCCGTCCCTTCGAGGATACACCCGACCCCGGCGATGTGGTGGAGGACCACTTCGAGGACGACGAGGCCAGCGACGGTGACGAGACCGAGGAGAGGGGCGAGCGCGAGGCGGACGAAGACGGGACTGGCGAGAAGACCGACGAGGGAGACGACTCGGGCACAGAGCCAGCACCGTCACCCCGCGAGGATTCGGAGACGGGCCACCGACGGCGTGCCGACAACCCGGAACCGGGCGACGACGGACCGGATCCGTCCGAAGGAGAGGATAACCGGGAAACGGACGACGGTACCGACAGCGAGGAAGGGACGCCGCTGGTACCGGGGCAGTCGCGGAGTCCGGTTGCGGAGGTCGGCGAGAGCCGGGCGCCGGACGTCGCTACCCCCGACGCCGAGGGTGAATCCGATGCCCGACCCGGGTCGCGCGTCCGTACCGACCCGGGAGTCGACCAGCGCGGTCCGCGTGTCCGGACCAGGCAGGCCGAGGACACGGCGTCCGTCGACGCCGCCGCGTCGGTCAGGGCGGCCACAGTCCGTGGGTCGGATGCCGTCGAGTCACGCGACCTCCGCGCGTCGGTCCGGGCCGGCGAGAGCGGGACGCTGGTGGTCTTCGCCGTCGACGCGAGCGCGTCGATGCGCCCGGCGATGCGCGCCGCCAAGGGTACCGTGCTGGAACTCCTGAAGGACGCCTACCGGGAGCGCGACGAGGTGGCCGTCGTCGCCTTCGCGGGTGAGGAAGCCGAGGTATTGTTGCCCCCGACCGACAGCGTGACACTCGCGGCGCGCCACCTCAAGGACCTCCCGACCGGCGACCGGACCCCCCTGCCTGCCGGCCTCGCGACCGCGGGCGAGGTACTCGACCGTGCCGATCCGGCAGCAAGTATCGTCGTCCTCGTCACCGACGGCCGGGCCAACGCCCCAGCAGACCCGGTCGGGGACACCCGGGCCGCTGCCCGCGACCTGGCAGCGCACGATCCCCACGTTCTCGTCGTCGATGCCGGCGTGGGGAACCGGGCCGCACTCACCGACCTCGTGGTCTCCGCGACTGATGGACAGCGAGTCTCCCTCGACGCCCTGTCGGCCGAGCGCGTCGAGGCCGCTGCCGCCCGGGCGCGGGAAATGTAGCTTGCGCTCGTGGGGAAAGTTTTTCAATTATGGTTGTGTTAATCCAATCGTGATTGCAGAAACGCCGACGGTTTCAGACCGGTTCGCACAGGCACGACGCGATCTGACGCGCCGCGAGGTGGCACTCGGACTCGCGCTCGTCGTGGCGCTCGGGTTCGTGTTGCTCGTCATGCAGGAGCCGCTGGCCCACGACGCGTTGCACAACTTCCGACACTCGGCGGGGATCACCTGTCACTGATGCTCCGTTCCTACGTGGAACGCGGCGTCCTCGCCGGGGCCGCCGGTGGGCTCACCTTCGGGCTGTTCGTCGCGGTCGTCGGGAATCCGCTGGTCGGGTACGTCGAGGAACTGGGCCACGCCGGGGACGGCGGTCACCAGGCCGCCGAGGGCTTCCTCTCGGAGACGGTCACGAACCTCGGCAGCGTCGGCGGCGGCGTCCTCTGGGGGCTGTTGCTGGGTGCGATCTTTTTCGGCGCCGTCTACTACTTCCTCGAACCCGCCATTCCGGGCGAGGGTGCGACCAAGCGGTACGTGCTGGCGGGGGCGGGCTTCCTGACAGTCTCGGGCGCGCCGTGGCTCGCACTGCCACCGGTCGCTCCGGGGATGGAACAGTCGCTGCCGACCCAGACCCGGCTGCTCATCTACGGCGGCATGATGATCG
>PXSG01000050.1 GCA_003023485.1 Halobacteriales archaeon SW_10_68_16 | reverse complement strand
CCCGAGACAACCGACGCCGCATGCCCGCGGCTGTACCACCCGCTCGCGCTCGTACTCGCACGCCTGAAGGTGGCCTCGCTCGTCGGGTTCGTCGCCGCCCTCCCCGTGTTCGTCTACCAGACGTACCTGTTCATGCGCCCGGGGCTGTACCCACACGAACGGCGCTACTACCTCGCGTCGGTGCCGACGAGTCTCGTGCTGGCGGCGGTCGGCATCGCCTTCGCGTACTTTCTGATCCTGCCGATCATCTTCATCTACTTCCTGGGGTACTCCCAGCCCGTCGCCGAGATCGCCTTCAGCCTCTCGGATACCTTCGACCTCATCCTGCTGATGCTCGGCCTGTTCGCGGTCATCTTCCAGATTCCCCTGTTCATGATGCTCGCCATCATGATGGGGGTCACCTCCCGGCGCTGGCTGGAAGGGCGGCGGCTCCTCTTCTGGGCTGCCTTCGCCGGCATCGCCTTCATCTTCAGCCCGGACCCCACGGGGATGGCCCCCTTCATCGTCGCCGCGACGATGATACTGCTGTTCGAGGGGACGCTTTTGCTGTTGCGCTGGACCGGGAGGTAGTGCCGACAGTCCCGCCAGGGTCACAGGACGACTGTCTCTATCTCGTCGATGTCCACGAAATCGGGATCACCGGAGTAGAACGCGGTGCAGTCGTCGTGAACGATTGCAGTTGCGAGGTGGATCGCGTCGGCGTAGGACAACTCCCGCGTGCCCCGCTCGTAGTACTCGAACCGCAGTTCGGCCGCGTAGGCCGCAATCTCGTCGACGAGTGGCACACTCTCGATGTACTCGAAGTCCCGGATCGCGCGGATCGCGTCGTCGGCAGTCGCCTCGTCTTCGACGACGCGGACGCGATAGGAGACCTCCGCGAGCACTGTCGGTGCGACGAGTCCACCCTCGGCTTGCGTGTTCGCACGTTCGATGAGCGACTCGGCTTTCCCGGCCTGGTCACCGCTGAAGACGTACTCCAGCCACACCCACGAATCGAGGAAGATCACGTCTCGTCCAAGTGTGAACTCCACTCGGCGTTCGCTTCTCGCCGCATCCTCTCGATGTCCACGTCGTGGTCGGCCAACTGTTCCTTGACGGCGCGAAGCCGGTCCATCGCTGGTTCCTTCGGTCGCACGCGAATGGTACCATCCTCTTCGAGAACGAACTCGACTGCCGTCCCCGCGCTCAGCCCGAGTTCGTCCCGGATCCGCTTGGGTATCGTCACCTGCCCTTTGCTCGTTACCGTTGCGTCCTCCGAGATTGCCATTCCTTACCAGTTATGGACTCTCCTTACCTATAAAGTTGTGTCTTACAATCGGTCTTCGACCGCCTGTCACTCGACGAGTGCGGCGTCGTCGACACGCCGGAGTCGCGAGCGGGGGAACGAGTAGTGGTGCGGGTCCTCCTCGGCGACGGCCTCGGTGAGGTATGCTGCCTCGACGACGATATCGCCGTCGGGGTAGCCGTCGTTGGTGGGGTAGTCGGCCACAGTCGTCCCGGCCTCGGGAACCGCCACCTCGTCGGCCCGGCGGTCGGTGAGGGCGAGGACGACCTCGCCGGACTCGACGTGGCAGGCCGAACAGAGTGCGGGCGGGTCGCCGTCCTCGGGGACGAACGCCTCGCTCCCGCAGGCCACACACGACGCGCGGCGGTGCCCCGGCGGGGGAACGCGGCGCGTGGTGATCTCGATGGCGACACGGCGGAGGTGCTTGCAGGTCTCGCCGCGGATGGTGGCGTCGGGACAGGTGCAGGTCCCGGCCAGCGGGTCGACGGCGTAGGTGGCACCGCTCTCGCTGTCGACGGCGTACTCCCCGTCGCCCAGCGGGCGGACGGCCATGTGTTCGGCCCAGGCGCGGGCCGCACGGTCTGGCATCGACCGCAGGTCGGGGGCGAGGGCGACGCGGCCCGCCGACCCCCGCTTCGGGTCGACCGCAGTGTCCTTATCGTTGTCAGTCATGGTCCTCGGACGCTGGTGTGTCTCGGACTGCGTCCACTCGAAACGTAGGTTCTCGATGGATTTAGGGTCGTCGGTGAACGCCGCAAGTCGTCGGTCCGTGAGCCGTCCGCTGATTGGCGAGAGCGGCCTTCGAAGCGCTTTTGCCCGTCCCTCTGAAAGCCGCGGGCATGGACGTCGACGCGGAGATGGTCAGGCAGCTCGCCCTCTCGGCGGTAGCGACGCTGATTTTCATCGTCGCCGCGGTCGTCGTCAGTTCGACATACGCCGGGTCGGCGACCGGGACGGATCTTGCGCCGACCGGCGGGCTGGCGCTGATCGGCGTGCTCGCGGGATTCATCCTCGTGATGGCGCTTGCCGGCGTGTGGCTCGCCCGTCAGGACTTCGACTCCTGACGCTCCCGCCAGTCGACCAGTTGTTCCTCCTCGGTGTCGTCGAGTTTCCGCTCGTAGTAGCCCATCGGGTGCGAAATCTCCTCACAGAGGTCGTCCATGTTCACGCAGTCCCCGTAGGACTGCATGGTCGCACACGAGGGCGGCGAGTACTCGGTCGGGCTCGTGGCGCCGCGGATGTGGTTGACCTGGTAGCGGGTCACCTCCTCGCCGAAGCCCGGATTGATCTTGAACATCTCGACGATCTCGTCGGTGGTCATCCCGATGCTCGTCAGGAAGGCAGCAATCGCAAACCGGGAGTGGTGTTCGAGGGGGTCGCCCTTCTGGATGCGGTCGAGCAGGTGTTTCATGCAGGGCGGGAACATCTCGGGGACGACGGTGTCGATCTCGCGGGTCAGTTCCAGTTCGGCGAGCAGTTCCTTGACGTGGGCGACTTCCGCCTCCAGTTCGTCGGCGACGGCCTCGGGGACATCCAGCGGCAACCCTTCCTCGACGCGATGGCGGACGGCCTGGCGGAGCAACACCAGCAGTTCCGCCTCCCCCAGGGGAACTTCTCCGTCCCTGAGTTCGCGGTTGACCAGGCGCCACTCCTCGCCCCACTGGTCGGCGGCGTGCTGGAGGTACGCACCCACGTCCACACGGTAACCGTCGGGTGTCTCCCGGACCGCCCCCGCGAGGTCGAACTCCGCGAGCAGATCCGAGAGCCGGAGTGTCGTCGTCTCCGTACTCTTCAGTTGGGCGCCCGCGGCGAGTTCCTCGCTGAACCGCTCGTGTGCAGTGGCGGCCTCGGCGCGGGCGTACTTGTGGACGAGGACGTGCTCGTCGACAGTCGAGACGAGCACCCGCGCGACCGGGTAGGAGAGCAACTCCACGCGCGTCCGGCGGTGTGGGTCGCCGACGGTCCCGTTCCCGAGCGCCCCCTCGACGCGACCCAGGGCACGCTCGACGACTGCCCCCTCCTCGGCGACGACGGCTGCGAGGTCGACGCCGGCCGCCTGGACGGCCTCGCGGGCAGCCGAGAGGAACGGGTACCGCGCGTGCAGGGGCTGCATCGCACGTTCATTCCGCGGGGCTCACAAAAAAGCCGGCGGTCACCGCTCGCCGTCGAGTTTTTCGATCAACGGCCCGGTGTCGTCGCCGTCGCTGACCATCTCGCGGTAGCGGTCGCGGCTCACCTCGACGGTGCGAGTGCCGCCGTCGCGGACGACTTCGACTTCGACGGTTCCCTGTGGGACGTTGCGCATGCGGACCGTCGCGAGCGCGGTGAAGACGTACCACAGCGCCACGGCGCCCCCGAGCCCGTAGACCATCGCCGTCTCGAAGGCAAGCGAGTCGGCCGTCCGTGTCCAGCGCGTCGGGTAGGCATGCTGGAACAGCCAGACGCCGACGACCGTCACTGCAGACCCGAGAACGACGCCGACCCGCTCGCGCGTGCTGGCAGGCAGGACGAACACCACCGCGAGCAGGAGTGCGGGCACGCCCAGGCCGGCCAGGATACCCGCCTGGGTCTTGGCGGCCGTCGTGTCGCCGGCGACCCCGACCA
>PXSG01000049.1:3602-7492 GCA_003023485.1 Halobacteriales archaeon SW_10_68_16 | reverse complement strand
GGTCCCGCTCCGCGTCGAGACAGTCCCGTGTCCGCGGGAACCCGTCCGTCTCACCCGCCTCGAACCCCTCGAGCTCCTCCCGGAAGACCTCCCTGCGACGCTGGTCGAGTTCACCCCCCGTCAGCGCGAGGTGTTGCGCTTTGCCTTCGAGCGGGGCTACTACGAGTGGCCCCGGGAGGTCGACGCGAAAACGCTGGCCGACGAACTCGGGATCGCGAAGGCGACCATGCTCGAACACCTCCGGAAGGCCGAAGGGAAGGTGTTGAACGCGTACGGCATCGACGACCGGTGACCCGCGACCGACGTCGGTCCGTCCGGGGCTGTGGTGCCCGTGGTCTCGCGTCGAGAGCCAGCGGGGACCGGCCCGTCGCGTCGAAGCACTTTACATGGGGAGTCGCGTACGGGGCAGTGTAGGTATGCAGCACGTGAAGGTGCCCGACGACCGTATCGGGGTTCTCATCGGCGCCGGCGGCGAGACGATGCGAGAGATCGAACGACGGGCGGAGGTCCGCCTGGACATCGACTCTGAGACGGGGAACGTCCGCATCGAGAAGGTGGGCGACCCGGTCACGGGACTGAAGGGGCCGGACATCGTGAAGGCCATCGGCCGGGGGTTCGCGCCCGAGGACGCCCTCCGACTCCTCGAGGACGACATGATGATGTTCGACGTCGTCGACATCGACGCCGCCGCGCGCAACGAGAACGACCGCCGGCGGATGAAGGGTCGTCTCATCGGCGAAGGGGGACGCACCCGGGAACTGATGGAAGAACTCACGGGCGCCTCGGTCGCTATCTACGGGTCGACCCTGTCGATCATCGGCGGCCCCCAGCAGGTCGACGCCGTCCGCGAGGCCGCCGAGATGCTCATCGACGGGGCTCCCCACGGTGCCGTCTACTCGTTCCTCGAACGCAAGCGCAACGAACTCAAGCACAAGGGCATGGAGTACCACCCCTACCACGGGTAGGATCTCGCCGGCCGGCCCGCGCGCTGGGCCTGGCCGACGGCGTCCTCCTGGTCACGACGCCGGGCGACACCGCGGTCGGGGACACCGCCAAGACCGCCGCCCTGACCGACCGCGTCGGCGGGACCGTCCTCGGGGTCGTCGTCAATCTCGCGCTGTTGCCCCTCCCCGCCCGCTATCAGGAAGCCTGACCAGCCCGCGGCAGGCATACATAAACCCCTCCGTGTCATAGATTGTCACGCCCACGAGTGCCGTACTCCGGGGGTGTCCTCGACCGGCAACGGTAGATTTATATAGAATCACAATCAATCTTCGATTGACTATGGCTCAGCAGATGGGTAACCAGCCCCTCATCGTACTGTCCGAGGAGTCCCAGCGGACATCGGGCAAGGACGCACAGTCGATGAACATCACGGCCGGCAAGGCCGTCGCCGAGGCCGTGCGCACGACACTCGGCCCGAAGGGTATGGACAAGATGCTCGTCGACTCGACGGGCAGCGTCGTCGTCACGAACGACGGCGTCACCATCTTAGACGAGATGGACATCGAGCACCCCGCGGCGAACATGATCGTCGAGGTCGCCCAGACCCAGGAGGACGAGGTCGGCGACGGCACCACGACGGCCGTCGTCATCGCGGGCGAACTCCTCTCGAAGGCCGAGGACCTGCTCGACCAGGACATCCACGCCACCATCCTCGCGCAGGGCTACCGCCAGGCCGCCGAGCGCGCCAAGGAGATCTTAGAGGAGGAGGCCATCGACGTCGACGCCGACGACACCGAGGCCTTGGAGAGCGTGGCCGCGACGGCCATGACCGGCAAGGGCGCCGAGAGTTCCAAGGACGAACTCGCGGAACTGGTCGTCCGGGCCATCCAGTCGGTCGCCGACGAGGACGGCATCGACACGGACAACGTCAAAGTCGAGACCGTGGTCGGGGGCTCCATCGACGAGTCCCAGCTCGTCGAGGGCGTCATCATCGACAAGGAGCGCGTCCACGACAACATGCCCCACTTCAAGGAGGACGCCGACATCGCCCTCCTCGATACCGCTATCGAGGTCCCCGAGACCGAACTGGACACCGAGGTCAACGTCTCGGACCCCGACCAGCTCCAGGAGTTCTTAGACCAGGAGGAACAGCAACTGCGCGAGATGGTCGACAACATCGTCGAGGCCGGCGCCGACGTCGTCTTCTGCCAGAAGGGCATCGACGACATGGCCCAGCACTACCTCGCCCAGGAGGGCATCCTCGCGGTGCGCCGGGCCAAGAAGTCCGACATCGGCGCGCTCTCGCGTGCAACGGGCGCGCGCACCGTCTCGAACATCGACGACATCACCGCCGACGACCTGGGCTTTGCGGGCTCGGTCACCGAGAAGGACCTGGCCGGCGACGAGCACATCTTCGTCGAGGAGGTCGACGACGCCAAGGCCGTCACGCTGATCCTGCGCGGTGGCACCGAGCACGTCGTCGACGAGGTCGAGCGCGCCGTCGAGGACGCGCTGGGCGTCGTCGCCGCCACGCTGGAGGACGGCAAGGTCCTCCCCGGCGGCGGGTCGCCCGAGACCGAACTTTCCCTGGGCCTGCGTGACTTCGCCGACAGCGTCGGCGGCCGCGAACAGCTCGCGGTCGAGGCCTTCGCCGACGCCATCGACGTCATCCCGCGGACGCTTGCCGAGAACGCCGGGCTGGACCCCATCGACTCGCTGGTCGAGATGCGCAGCGCCCACGACGGCGGCGACAGCAAGGTCGGCCTCAACGCCTACACGGGCGAGGTCGAGGACATGTCCGAGGAAGTCGTCGAGCCGCTGCGTGTCAAGACCCAGGCCGTCGAATCGGCCACCGAAGCGGCAGTGATGATCCTCCGGATCGACGACGTCATCGCCGCGGGCGATCTGAAGGGTGGCTCCGGCGACGACGACGAGGACGAGGGTGGCCCCGGCGGCCCCGGCGGCCCCGGCGGCGGCATGGGCGGTATGGGCGGTATGGGCGGTATGGGTGGCATGGGCGGCGCTATGTGAAATCGGGCCACACCCACGCCTGTCTCCCGCCACTCCGCCGCGCGACCGTCGCACCGTTGATTGACCACGCTCGTTTTCATATTTGATCGAACTGAAGCCGACAGTCCGCCTTCACCGAAACCTCTTCTCGCCACGACCGCCGCCAGCATGGCGGACATTCGTCCCCGTTATACCGGTCGGCGGCTCCCATGAGTTATGAGCATGGGTAATTATTAGTGTGTCGGACCCGTAGATGGCGTCGAGATGGCGACCACCGAATCACCGGCCGTTGGCGTCGCACACGTGACGGTCGTCCCCGCGAACTTCGACCCCGAGACGGACGCCTGTTCCTCCGCCGACCAGCGATCGTCCGACGGTGGGGAGTGACGCCGTCCGGGACGCTGTGAGTTGGGAAGGTTCTTGTGTCCAACCCCAGTAGCCCGCGGTATGGGTCTGTTCGACAGGTTGCGCGGTGACGACAAGCCCCGCGTCGCCTTCTTCGGAATCGACGGGGTGCCCTACAGCCTCGTGGCCGACCATCCCGAGGAGTTCGAGAACCTCGTGGCCATCGCGGAGGAAGGTACCGGCGCCGCCATCGACAGCATCGTCCCGCCGGAATCGAGTGCCTGCTGGCCGTCGCTGACGACCGGCGTCAACCCCGGCGAGACGGGCGTCTACGGCTTCCAGGACCGCGAGACCGGCTCCTACGAGACGTACGTCCCGATGGGCCAGGACGTCCAGGCGACCCGCATCTGGGACCGCGTCCACGGCGAGGGACGACAGGCGACGGTGATGAACGTGCCCGTCTCCTTCCCGCCCCAGGAGAACGTCCAGCGGATGGTTTCCGGGTTCCTTTCGCCGGGCGTCGACAGGGCTGGCACGCCCGAGGAACTGCGCTCCTATCTCGACGGTATCGACTACCGCATCGACGTCAA
>PXSG01000049.1:0-3568 GCA_003023485.1 Halobacteriales archaeon SW_10_68_16 | reverse complement strand
CGAAACTCGGCCACGACGAGGACAAGTCCGAATTCGTCAAGGACGCCCACGAGACGCTGGATGCCCGCTACGAGGCGTTCCGTCACTACATCGAGGAGGACGACTGGGACCTCTTTTTCGGCGTCTTCATGACGACCGACCGCGTGAACCACTTCCTGTTCAAACACTACGAGCGGGACGGCGAGTACAAGGAGGAGTTCCTCGAATTCTACCGGAAGGTCGACCGCTACCTCGGGGAACTGCGGGCGGCGCTTGCCGACGACGTGACGATGGTCGTCGCCTCGGACCACGGCTTCACCACGCTCGAACACGAGGTCCACATGAACGAGTGGCTCCGCCGGGAGGGGTGGCTCGACTTCGAGACCGAGGACCACGACGAACTCGGCGACATCAGCGACGACACGCGGGCCTACTCGCTGATCCCGGGGCGCTTCTACATCAACCTGGAGGGTCGCGAACCCCGCGGGAGCGTTCCCCAGGAGGAGTACGAGGACGTGCGCGCGCAACTCCGCGAGAAACTGGAATCGCTAGAGGGCCCCGACGGTCGGCCGGTCGCGGATCGCGTCGAGACGAAGGAGGCGGCGTTCCGCGGCGACCACGACGAGATCGCGCCGGACCTGACGGTCATCCCGAACCACGGCTTCGACCTCAAGGCGGGATTCAAGGGCAGCGACGAGGTGTTCGGCGTCGGCCCGCGCAACGGGATGCACAGTTTCGACAACGCCTGCCTGTTCGTTGACGACCCCGACGTCCGGATCGGGGACGCCGACCTCTACGACATCGCGCCGACGATACTGGACCTGATGGGTATCGAGGTCGACAGAACGGCCTTCGACGGGTCCAGCCTGGCCTAGAAGAGGTCCTCGAGTTCCTCACTCTGGAACGTCTCGGTCGGATCGCGCTGCTGGCTCTCCTCCCGGGCCTCCCTGGCTCGCTGCATGAACTCCTCGAGCCGTCGCGAGCGCTCGACGCCGCCCAGCAACACGAGCGCGCCCAGCCGGTCGGTGTCGAGCGGGAAGTCACCGCCCCGGACCTGGAGGGAGCCGGTCTCCTCCTCGACCCACTTGCGGGCGCGCTCGACACCCTTCCGGGAGATGCGGTCGGGCGCCCCCGCGACGACGAGCAGTGCCGCCTCCGCCTCGACGGCGTCCGGAAGGCTCATGCTCGTAAGCAGGGCGCTCCGCGCGAGGCTGGTGATGACGTTGACGTTCTCGCCGGCGTCCTCGCTGGCCTCGGCGGTCGCGTACCCGAGGCTGGCGACGCCGCCGTCCCGCAGCGTGTTGATGATCTCCGAGGAGTCGACGACGCTCTCGGCGACCCCGTCGACCGTCTCGCCGGAGGCCAGCAGGAGTCCCACGCGCTGTGAGATCTGTTCGTTGATGGTCGCAAAGCCCTCTTCGACGCTCTCGCCGCTCTCGCGCCAGGCGTCGTTGTCGATGAGGATCGCGGCGTCGGACTCGCGGACGACCGTCTTCAGGGAGCGGCCGGCGTTGGCCTGGTAGATCGACCCCTCGTCACGGCCGGGGAGGATGCCGAGCACGTAGACCGGGATGTCGTGGATGCGCCGGAGTTCCTTCGCCAGCGCGGGCGCGCCGCCGCTGCCGGTGCCACCGCCCAGCCCCGCGACGATCATCACGGCCTCGACCTCCGAGGTGACACGCCCGGCGAGCTGGTCCATGACCTCGGTGGCCTCGGCCTGCATGATCTCCGCGCCGAGTTCGTTGTCGCCCCCGACGCCGTGCCCTTTGACGCGATCCTGGCCGATGAGCATCGAATCGATATCGAGAGACTGCAGGTCGGACTCCGCCGTGTTCACCGCGAACGCGTCCTGGACCGCCCCGAATCCCATCTCGTGGTCGAACTCGACGATGGTCTGGGTCACCTTCCCGCCGGCCTGGCCGACACCAATCAGGACGACCTTCATGGGGGATACGTGGAGGTACCCGATAATTAACGTTGGGCCCGAAGCACGCCTGTCGACTAATTATCATTGTACTTCTATTTCATCGCCGAATACCGGGTGTGTGGGAAACAGTTCGTTCCGCGGCAAGCCCTCGGCGTCCCACATCCTCTGGACGCGGGAAACGCGCGACGGGGCGACCACTACGGGTTCGACGTCGAGCGGGAAGTGATCGACAGCGAGGGTACACGCCGTTATCGACCACTTTAGCGACCCAATAGATATTACGGTAATAATACCTAATTTTACGGTAACAAAGATTAAACGGTTTTGCGACGCGACCATTAGATGTACAGATGGGACGGGCGACGCCGGTACCCCGGTCGCTGGCGCGGGCGTACCTCCTCGCGGAGCCGAACCTCGTCGCCCTGCTGTGTATCAACGCGCTCGCGTTCCTCGTGGGGTTGCGCTTCTACGTGGCCGACCTGGGAACCGTGCCGACGGCGCTGTGGCCGCTGTTCGCGGACTCGCCGGTGGCCATCTTCCTGGCGATGCTCTCGCTGGCGACACTCCTTCCGGTCGTCGGGGATTCGTTCGACGCCCTGCCAGCCTCGCGGCCGGCGGCGTACCTGCACACGCTGGCGTTCGTCTGGCTCCTCAAGATGGGGCTCTGGACGATCGTCGCGCTCAATCTGGGGTTCGGCCGCTACTTCCCGGCACCCTGGGACTACTTCGGCATCATCCTCACCCACCTCGCGTTCCTCGCCGAGGCCGCTCTCATCCCTCATTACGGGCGGACGTCCCGCGGCGCGCTGGCGTTTGCACTCATCCTTGCGCTGGCCAACGACGCCCTCGACTACGGCATGGGGCTCCACCCGCCGCTGCGGTACGACCCCGGGCTGGCCCTCCCGGTCGCGAGCGTCGGGCTATCTGTTCTCGCGGTCGCGCTCGCAGCCCGTTCGCTCCCGAAACTCTCTGAAAGTCTGTATTGAACGCTATTACGGTGTAAGAGCCTGCTTCAACTCCTGCTTGAACGGTGCAAACGGAGGTCTGTCTTTTTAAGTGACGAGGGAAAAGAGAGGGATAGAAGATGCGAGCCCGTCAGGTCGTCGTCGCCACAATGATCGTGTTGGTCGCCGCCGTGTTGATCGCGGCCCCCGCCCTGGGGAGTGCAATCGTGGGATCGGGGGACCACCAGACCGACGACACCACGGCGGATTCGAACGAGAGCGCCGGGGCGTTCGGACAGCAGATCGCCTCGTTCGCCCAGACGACCGCGGTCGACGCAGACGAGAGCGCCGACCAGGGGATGTGGCGCGCTGCCGCCAACGAGAGCGAGAACCCGGAGCGGGTCGTGGCCGAACGGACTGACCGTCTCGAACGCCGGGTCCAGGTCCTCCAGAACCAGACTGAGAGGCTCCAGGCACAGCGTGATGCCGGCGTCATCTCCGAGACGGCGTACACGGGCCGCGCGAGCGCGCTAAGGAGCCGCATCGCGAACCTTCGGGAGACCATCGAGGACACCGAAACCGTCGCACGCCAGCGCGGTGTCGAATCCGAACAGCTCAACGAGATCCGCTCGAAGGCAGCCGGCATCTCCGGACCGGACGTCGACGATCAGACCCGGGAGATCACGGACGCCTCGCCTGGCCCACCTGACGACGCCGG
>PXSG01000048.1 GCA_003023485.1 Halobacteriales archaeon SW_10_68_16 | reverse complement strand
AGCGCGGACGCCTGCCCGCTTCGCTCCCGCGACGTCCGAGGCGACGGAGTTGCCCACGTGGACCGCCCGCCCGGGTGCCACGCCGAGGGCGTCGAGGGCAGCGTGGAACGGGTCGGGCGCGGGCTTTGCCGGCGCGTCGTAGCCCCCGTGGACCACTGTCTCGAAGTACTCCCCGAAGCCGAGCGTATCGAGTTTCGTCGACTGCATCGCCGGGGAGCCGTTCGTGACTGCACCGAGTGCAACCGACTCTTGTAGATGCTCCAGCGTCTCACGGGCACCTGGCAGCGGGCGGACGTCCGTGTGGTCGCGCGCCTCGGCGTAGGCCCGCGCGACGCTGCGGCCCAGGTCCGGGTCCCGACCGGCAAAAGGCCGCCGCTTCCCGGTCCCGGTTCCGACGGTGTCAATCCGCGAGCGTGTACGCTCCCTCGCGCTGTTCGAAGACGCCGAAGACGACCCCCCACGCGAGCAGCGTCGCGACGCGGTCCTCCCACGTGGCTTCCCAGCCCGGGTCGCGGTCCCGCTCCCAGCGGGGGACGACTGCCCGGACCCGCTCGAAGACCGTCTCCGGCCCCAGGGGCCGGTCGGCCGCCGCGAGGACATCACGAATCTCGCGGGCGTCCTCGCGGGAGGGGACCTCGCTGCGGTCGCGAACGCGGGTACAGCAGTCCTCGACGCTGCCCGGCACCAGCGGGAGGGCGTCCCTGGCCGCCACCAATAGGTCCCAGTCTGCCGGTTCGGGGACGACCTTGTAGCGCATCAGAAGAAACTCTCGGCAAGGATGTCCTCACGGGTCTCCCCGACGACGTGTGTCTCGCCGCCCACTACGTCGACGGTCACCTGCGCGGGCCCGAACAGCTCGACCGGCAACGCTGCCATCTCCCAGTCGGCCTCCTCGAAGATCGCCCCGAAGGGCTCGCCGTGTTCCTCGCCGGCCGTCGAGACGATCTCGCCGAAGCGGTCGAACGGTTCCTCGACGGTCAGGGGGACCTGCCCGCCGTAGGCGAGCGCGTCGGTCGTACGGGCCATGGCTGGGGCCTCGTCGCCGGCGACTGGCGCGACGGGGGCGGCCCCGGTGGCCGAGAGGACGTCCAGCGGGTCGTAGCCCAGGTCGACGAGCCGGAACATGGCGAGTTCGGCGGCCCGCGAGGCGGCGACGACGCTGCCCGTGATCGACGCCGTCGCGAACGCCGGGAGGAACACGCCGCTCTCGGGGACGCCCGCCCGCTCGGCGACGGCCGCGGCGACGGCCTCGTCGGGCAGTGTCTCGGACTCGACGGCCAGGACCGCGAAGTCGAACTCCTCCTGGTAGCCAACCCGGGCGAAGACGTCCTCCTCGGCGACGAGCGCGCGGGCGGGACCGCTGCCAAGCCCCTCGAAGCCTTCGACGCTCAGTTCCCAGCCAGCCTTGCCGGCACACAGCAGGCCCAGCGCCGGGTGGTCGGTCGACAGTTCGACATGGGTCAGCGGTGCGCCGGCGACCTCCTCTACGCGCGTGCCGACCGTCGCCAGCCCGGCGGTCACGATCTCGGACAGCAGGAGGCCGGCCTCGACGGCGCCCGGCACCTCGACGCCGAAGTCGAGGACCGCCGTGTCCCCCTCAAGCGGGTGGACGGCCACCGTCAGTTCGTCGGCGAAGTCGATGGCCTCGTCGACCAGCTCGGTTGCCATCCGGTTGAGACTCTCCATACCCCCTCTTGGTGTGTCCCGTCTTAAGAACTCGCGGTCGACGGTCAGCGGTCGCTGCGGGCCTCGCGCCCGAGGTGGGCTTCGACGTGTTCGACCTTCTCGGGGGCCGGTGTGACACTCAGGAGTGCGACGGCGGTCATGGTCGTTGCTGGTCCGGAACCCTTTTATTTTCTATCGACGCTACGTTGAGATGCGCGCTGGTGGTGTAGTGGTATCACAGGACCCTGCCACGGTCCTAACCCGGGTTCAAATCCCGGCCAGCGCATCTCTCTGTATCGAGCGACCAGCGGCGCGTTTCATCGCGCCGCACCACTCGACGCAGTGTCACACGCCCGGACCGTCTCGGCGAGTTCAAATCCCGGCCAGCGCACTCCGCCCACCAAACGTTTCCGGAATTTCCGGAACGCCCACGGTCAGTTTTTATACCCTGCCTCACGATGGTTCGTTCGGATGTCGGACGCGGACACGTCGTCGCCGCCGACTGCCGATCTGGACAGCGACGATGTCGTGACCGTCGACACACTCAACGGGGAGATCGCGGCGGTCATCGAGGAGTCGGTCGCTCTCCAGCACGACTACGTCGTCGGGGATGTCTCGGACTGTGGCGAGGCCAACGGCAACGTCCACTTCGACCTGGTCGCGAACGACGCGTCGATCCACTGCGTGTTGCTCGGGTACCAGCGCGAGGAGACGGCGGCCACGCCCGAGGACGGAATGCGCGTGGCCGTCAGCGGCGACCTCTCGTACTACGAGGCCCAGGGCTCGTGTTCGATCTTCGTGACGGACGTCGTCGAGATGGGCGAGAGCGAGTACAGCCAGGTCTACGAACAGAACAGGGAGAGACTGGCCGCCGATGGCCTGCTGGCCGAGGAGCACAAGCAGGCCCTCCCCGAGTTGCCCGGCAGTGTCGGCATCGTCACGTCGGCCGACAGCGACGCGCGCACCGACGCCGTGACGGCCATCCACGACCGCTACCCGGACGTCGACATCGTCGTCGCCGACGCCACGGTCCAGGGCGAGGACGCACTGCGGGAGTTGCTGAGCGCGGTGTCCGCGCTCGATGCCGACACGGGCGTCGACGTCATCGTCGTCACGCGCGGTGGCGGGGCCGACAAGACGTTGCGCGTGTTCGATGAGACGCCGCTGTGTCGCACGGTCGTCGTCGCCGTCGGCCACGAGAACGACCGGGTGCTGGCCGGCGACGTGGCCGACCGGCGCGTCATGACGCCCACCCACGTCGGCGCGATCGTCCCCGAGCGGGACGACCTCCAAGACGAGATCGACCGCCTCCGCGAGTCCCTCGACACCGCGTACACGGCGGCGGTCGAGACGCGACTGACCGCGTTCGCGACCGCCCTCGACAACGCCTACCGGACGACCGTGACCACCCGGCTCCAGGACCTGGCAGCGGGACTGACTCACGCCGCCCAACGGCGGGCAGAGACACGGCTGACCGACCTGGCGACCCGACTCGACCGGGCGTACCACGACCTCGAACGGGAGAAAGAACACGAACGGGAACTCGAAGCGACGGCCGAGGACGTCCGCGCGGAGGTCCGGGCCGACATCGAAGCCACACAGCGCCGGTACCGGATCGCACTGACCGTCCTGGTGGCCCTGGTGCTCGCGCTGGCACTACTGTACTTCCTATGACCGAGGAAACCACGATCAGCGAGAAGGTGGACCGCGTCGAAACGATCATCGAGACGCTCGAAGACGGCGACGTCTCGCTCGAACGCGCACAGGAACTCCACGCGGAGGGCCAGGCGCTCCTCGAGGAACTGCAGGCGGACCTCGACGTCGGCAGCGGCGAGATTCTCGACCAGTAGCGGCGGCGGAAGAGCCTGGCGCGAGACGGTAGCCATCCCGGTATCTTGATGAGCGCCGCGGCCACCGGTTCTTCCTGCTGAAAGACGACCTCGCTGTCAGGGAGGCACTCGAACGGGGCGCCAAGCGGATCTCCGAGACCGACTTCGCGCTCGGGCTCTGACCGGCGGGGATCCGGGCCTCGCGCCGGGCAGGAGGGCGCCACAACTTAGGTGACCGGCGCTCTCAGGGGGTGTATGTTCGGCGTCGTGACGCGCAACGAGGCGGAACTGGCCTGGTCGGAGTTCGACCGCGCCTGCTACGAGATGAAGGACGTCACCGGCCGGGCGGCCGAACCGGTCGAAGCGGGGGTCAACATGATCTCCGCGTTCGGCGACAACGCCGCAGTCGAGGGCAATCCCGACGTCGCCTCGGTCAGCGCCGACGGGGAACTGGCGACCCGCGAGCGGCCCTACTTCGACTGGTCGTACGTCTGTCCGACCCACGACGAGTACCGCCGCGGCATCCTGGAGATGGTGACCGACGCCGCCGCTGCCAACCGGGACGTCCGCCTCGACGACGTCGGCTTCGCCCGGCCCGAATACTGCCACTGCGACCGGTGTGACCGCCGGTTCGCCGCCAGCGACTACGAGGACCGCGACGCCTGGCGCGCCCACGTCATCACCGAGTTCGTCCGCGAGGCCCGCGAGCGCGTGCCCGGCGACCTGCTCCTGACGCTGTATCCCGACCCGTACCCGGGACACCTGCTGGAGCGCAGTGGGATCGACGTCGAGGCGCTGGAGAGCTACGTCGACGAGTTCGTCGTGCCCCTCTACGACATGGCCTACGCGACGACCTACTGGCTGGAGGTCATCGCCAGCGCCTTCGACGACCGCATCGAGGCGCGACTCAGCCTGGAGCTGTACGCCGTCCAGGTCGATGTCGACAACCTCGTCCACGCCATGGAGGTCGCGGCGGCCTACGCGGAGACGGTCTTTCTCGGGTACGACGCCAGCAACGCCCGGGCAGCGATCCGGCGACTGCGTGCCGACGAGCGCGAGGGGGAGTCTCACGGTCCCGGCGGCGACGACGAATAACTTAGTGGGCGGGGGCTGTACCGGGGGCCAGTCGGCGTCACCGACAGGCGACTGACCGCGGACCGAAAAGCGTCACCACGAGAGGCGCACGCGCCCGCCGGCGTCGACGCCGAACGTCTCGTCGCCCCGGCCCTGGTTGACCGCGAGTTCGACGTTGCCGTGGCTGCCCACCGTGACGACGCGGTGGCCCGGTTCGGCCTCGGCGTAGGCCCGCCGGGCCGAGGCCCAGACGCCGTTTGCCTTGACGTGGGAGCCAAAGCGGTCCGCGAGGACCTCGCCCGGGATGTTCGTGATGACGTTCCCGAAGCCGTCGACCGTAATCGCCTCCCCGACGGCGCCCTCCTCCTCGACCGTGGGCTCGAGCAGCGTCAGGTCCTCGTAGCCCTCCGCGGCGACGAACCCCGATTGCGTCTCGAAGGAGTCGACGCCGCCGGCGTGGACGCGCGCTGCGGCCGGCGCGAACACGTCTCTCCCGTGGAAGGTCGAACTCTCGGCGACGGGCGGCCAGCGGCCGTTGTCGGCCCTGCCCGTTGGCCCGGGGTCCTCGTAGGTGACCTCGAACACCTCCAGCGGGCCGTGGGCCAGTTCGCGTGCCGCCGGGAGCAAGACGCCGTTGTCGGGGCCGACGAGCGCGTGGTCCCCCGCCCGTATCACGATGGCCGCGCGGTCCGTGCCGACGCCGGGGTCGACCACTACGAGATGCACAGCCGGCGGGAAGTACGGAAGCACCTCCCGGAGCCAAAAGCCCGTCGCGCGGACGTCCTGGCGGGGGAACTGGTGGGAGACGTCGACCAGCCTGGCCTCCGTCTCCTGGAGGATGACTCCCTTCATCGAGGCCGGGTACGGCCAGCCGAAGTCCGAACTGAGTGTGATCATTCCGCGCTCCCCTCTCCTGTTCCGCTGTCGTCGGGTTCGCCGTCCGTCTCGGCGATACGGCGCAACCGGGCGACACCGTCGATTTCCGCGACTGCAGCGATGACTACCTCGGGGACCCGGTCCTGCCAGGGCTCGCCGTCGATCATGTTCTCGCGGATGCGCGTGCCGCGCAGGCGCCCCCGGTCGATCATTTCCGAGTCACGGACCTCGTAGTTCGCCTCGTCGAACAGCCGGATCACGAGCGGGTTGTTCGAGAAGACCACGTCGAAGGGTGGACACATGCTCTCGACGTGGCTGACCCAGACGGCGTTGCGCTCGATGTCCTCGAGGGGAACCACGTACGTCTGGACGGGGATGTCCGCGAGGACGTTCGAGATCATCACCATCCGTTCGCCCGCAGTGAAGGGATTGCGGACGGTGTGGGAGGCGTCGGCACTGCCGATACCGACGACGAGCTCGTCGACTTCCCGTGCGATCTCCGTGACCAGCTGCTCGTGGCCGTTGTGGAACGGCTGGAAGCGGCCCACGAGAAAGCCCCTGAGCGTCTGCATGTGTGCCCTCCCGGCGGCCAGGTTTAAGAACGATACGGGTGCTCGCGTCGCGTTTCTGTCGGGCCGAATCCGGGAGCTTGCGTGCGGTTTCGGGTGGGCGGCAAGGCTGTACGTGGGGAGAAAGTATATCAGTCGACAGCCCCTGGTTCGGGATGTTAGCAACGTTTGCATGAGTGACAATAGAGACACTGACGACCTCCCGGGAGCGGACCCGGAGGCAACCGTCGACGAGGCCGTCGAGGAGCCACCTCCCGAGGAGGAGGACGGCACGGACCTCGGGAGTGACGTCGCTGTCGAATCGGGGGGCGAGATCGACGAGGAATCCGAGGACGACCTGCTGGGTGGTCTCCGGATCGAGTCCTCGGGGGACATCGACGTTCCCGACAGGCTGGTCGATCAGGTGATCGGCCAGGACCACGCACGGGACATCGTCAAGAAGGCGGCCAAGCAACGGCGCCACGTGATGATGATCGGCTCGCCCGGGACGGGCAAGTCGATGCTGGCGAAGGCGATGTCCCAGCTCCTCCCGCGCGAGGAACTCCAGGACATCCTCGTCTACCACAACCCGGACGACGGCAACGAGCCGAAGATCCGGACGGTCCCCGCGGGCAAAGGTGAACAGATCGTCGAAGCGCACAAAGAGGAGGCCCGCAAGCGCAACCAGATGCGGAGCTTCCTCATGTGGATCATCATCGCCGTCGTCTTCGGCTACTCCCTGCTGATCGCCCGGCAGCTCCTGCTGGGCATCCT
>PXSG01000047.1:48611-50771 GCA_003023485.1 Halobacteriales archaeon SW_10_68_16 | reverse complement strand
GAGGTGCACCCCGTCGCTGACCTCCTCGGGCTTTGTATCCCGTTCGGTGACTCGCTCCATCGCTCGTCTGGAGAAGAATCGAGCGTTCGCATAAAAAGGTTTCCTCGGTATTTTTAAATAGGTTGCACACCATCCGTCTACAGACATGGGAGACGCCATCAGACTGTTCCATCTCCCGTTCTCGTTCATGCTCCCCCAGCGGATAGCGAGCGAGCGCGGGTACTTCGCCGAGGAGGGCCTGGACGTCGAGCTGGTCGAGCGCGACCGCGCGGACGTCGACTGGAAGTACATCCCGGCCGAGGAGACGCTCACCGGCGACCACGAGGTCGACCTCTACCCGGTCTGCAAGTGGGAGAGCCTCAAGCGGTCCTGGGACATGGGCGACGGCCGCATCGTCGCGAAGGGCACCTTCGCCGACCAGCCCTACGCGGTGTTCACCCGACTGGAGACCGACATCGAGACGGCGGCCGACCTCGCTGGCCGGCCTGTCGGCGTCAACATGCGCACCGGCCAGGAGTACACCGCCCGGCGGGCGCTGGAGGACCACATGAGCCCGAGCGGGGTCCAGCTCGAACACGCCGGGATGCCGACCGGCCGCCTCGAAGCCCTCCGGGACGGGGAGGTGACGGCCGTGACGCTGCTGGAACCCCACTCGACGCTGGCCGAACACCTCGGCTTCCAGCGGATCATGGAGTACGAGAACCACATGGGCGTCGTCGGCGCCGACCACATCGAGGGCGAGCACGTGGACGCGTTCATGCGCGCCTACCAGCGCGCCGTCGACGAGATCAACGCGAACCCGGACGCCTTCCGTGACCGGTACCTCGAGATGCTCGATGAGGAACTCGAGGTGGCGCCCGACCTCTTCGAGGACGTCGACCTCGACACCTTGCGCGAGACCATCGAGGTCCCGGCCTACGAGACGCCCGAGATGGCCGACGAGGCCGACCTCGGTGAGCAACTGGAATGGATGAAACGCCGCGAACTCATCGACGACGACGCCGACATCGGGGCCATCGTCGCCCGGTTGGGCTGATGTCCATCGAATCACAGCAGGCCGTCCTCGATTCGGTCCACGGCGACCCGGGCGATTTGCCGGTGATGCGGGCCCGCTTCGAGCACAACGGCAGCCCGCGATACATGCTCTACACCATCAAGCGCCTCGGCCTCGACCACGAACATGGCTTCCATCTCGACGTCGAACTCGTCTCGGACGAACTCGAGGGCGGCATGGAGACCGTCGAGGCGCGCCTCCAGGACGGCGACGCCGACCTCATCGACATCGACTACATCTCGACGGCCCGCGAGCGCGCGGAGGGGGCCTCCATCGTCGCCATCCACCCCTACGGCCGGACCGTCGGCGGCCTCGTCGTGCCCGACGACACCGACATCGAAGGGCTGACCGACCTCCCGGGCCACCGCATCGGCGTGGTTCGCCGGCTCGACAAGAACTGGATTCTCGTCCGTGCCGCCTGCCGGGAGTACCACGGCTTCGACCCCGACGACGAGGCGACGCCCGTCGAAGCGGGCTCGAAGGTCGGCCTCACGGGGATGCTCCACGACGGCGAGGTCGACGCCGTCCTCCAGTTCTGGCCCATCGTCCCCGAGATCACGGAGCGGGGGCCCTACCACGAGGTCTTCCCGGTGTCCGAGTTGGTCCAGCGCCTCTCGGAGACCGACAACCGCCTGCCCGTCTCGACGTTCCTCACGAGCGAGTCGTTCCTCGCGGAGAACCCCGGGACCGTCCAGGCCTTCAGGGGCGCCTACCGCGACGTGGTCGACCGCCTCGTGGCGGAGGACGACCTCTGGGAGGACATCGGCGAGAAGCTGATGACCTACGACGACCCCGCCATCGTGCGTGCGGTCCGGGACGGCTGGCGGGACATGGTCGTCAGGGACTGGGACGAGGAGACCATCGCGGGGATGGAGCGGCTCTTCGAGTCCCTGCTCGACGTCGCCGGCGCCGGGGCACTGGGCGTCGAGGCCATCCCCGAGGGGACCTTCCGGCCCGACACATGACCGAGACGGTCGGGTTCCAGCTCAACTGGGAGCCCAACGGCTTCCAGGCCCCCTACTTCCTCGCCCGCGAGCGCGGCTTCTACGAGGCGGAGGGGCTCGAGGTCCAGTTCATCGAGGGCCACGGCTCGCCCTTCGCGGCCG
>PXSG01000047.1:8477-48572 GCA_003023485.1 Halobacteriales archaeon SW_10_68_16 | reverse complement strand
CTGGCCGTCGCCGCGGTGACGGGCAAGACACCTGCCGCGGTGTACACGCTGGCGGACGTCTTCGGTGGGCCCCTGGAAGAACCCGAACAGCTCGCCGGCCGGACGGTCGCTCCCTCAGCCACCAAGACGCGCATCCTGACCGCGCAACTGCTCGAAGACGCGGGCATCGCCGACGAGGTCGACCTCCTGCCGGTCGACCCGAACACCCACCACCGCGTCCAGCACCAGTTGCTCGACGGCAAGGTCGACGCGGCGGTGGGCGTCGTCACGAACGGGACGGAACTCCAGTGGGAACACGACCGCCGGGCCCACGAGCTCCCCATCGGCGAGTACCTGGACATCTACGGGATGACGCTCGTGGCCAACCGCGAGATGGCCAGCGACCGTCCCGAGGTGATCCGTGCGTTCCTGCGCGCGACCCCGACGCCGCCATCGACGCGCTCATCGCCCGCAACGCCACGCTGGAACGCCGGCGCGACATCGAAGGGCTGAAGTTCGAAACCGCCGCGGAGGACCTCCAGTTCACGGAGACGGTCCGCCGGGAGGGCTGGGGTCACCACGAACCCGCCCGGTGGGAGACGTTGGGCGAGACGCTCGCCGAGACCGACCTCCTCGAATCCCCGGTCGACCCGGCCGAGACCTGGACGAACGAGTTCCTCGATACGGGGAGCGAGGCCATCACAGCCTACGCCGACCGGATCGAGGATACCTGAGAGCGTGTATTTTTTCGGCCTGTACCACTGGCGGGTTCGGTTCAAACGGCTCGGCAAGGCGCTCGTGGTGGCGGCGGTGGCGCTCGTGTTCGTCCGCTCGTCCTCGCGGTGGCGACGGGGGGCCGGCCTGCTGGGGCTGGGGTGGGCAGCCCACCGCGGGGCCAGTGCCCTCAACGCCCTGCTCACGCCGGCCCCGTGGGTCGTCGAGCGCTACAAGTACGAGGCGCTGGCACGGGCGCTCCCGACCGAGGGTGCGGAGTGCTGGCTCGACGTGGGCTGTGGGACGGGCCGGTCGCTCGTCGGCTTTTCGGACCTGGTGCCCGGGGGCTGTCGGGTCGTGGGACTGGACGTGACTGGGGAGTTCGATGGTCCGTGGCGACGCCACGCGGCTCCCGGTCGCGACGGATTCCCAGGACATCACGACGGCCTGTCGCCTGCTGCACGACCTCTCGCGAGCGGAGGCGGAGGCGACGCTCTCGGAACTGCACCGCGTCTGTGCCCCCGGCGGTGCGGTCGGTCTCTTCGAGATCCCGATCACCCACGAGGGACACGCCGGGGACCCGGCGGCGTACTGGGAGGGCCTCGTCGCGGAGGCGGGCTTCGATGTCGAGACCGTCGGGGAGGTGCCACGCCGGCGCTCGGAGGAATCTTACGTCGTGGTGGTGGGGCGAGCGTGACGGGGCTGTCCGCCACTGTCGCGGTGGGGTGGCGGGTGCACGTACCCGAAAGTATTACCGGCGTGCCAGAACACCCACCGGACAGGCATGTCGGACGTGAACGATTACCTTATCCTGCGGGAGCTGGACGAGGCGATCACACAGGAACAGCTCGACGAGGCCGTCGAGGCCTCCGGAAACACGCTGCAGGAACTCCGCGAGGAGGGCGTCGACATCGAGTGGGTGGACTCGGAGGTGATGACCGACGACGACGGCGGTATCGTCGGGACGTTCTGTCACTACCGCGCCGAGAGCGAGGACGCGGTCCAGGAACACGCCGACCGCGCCGGGCTGCCCGCGACGAAGGTCACGCAACGCGGCAGCCCCCTCGAGGGCGAGTGAGCCACCCGGCGGACGGTCTCACCCGACGACAGCCGTGACGCTCTTCGACGACCCCCCGCGACTCCGTCGGCCCGAGTACACCGGCGAGAACCGCTGTACCCCCTGTACGGTGGTGAACCTGCTGCTCGGCGGCGGCCTCGCGGCCGTGCTGGGGCTGTTCGTCCCCCCCGCCGTCGGCGCGCTCGCGTTCGCCGCGGGCGCGTTCATCATTTACTTCCGTGGATACCTGGTACCCGGGACGCCGACGCTGACGCGGCGGTACTTCCCGCCGTGGCTGCTGCGTGCGTTCGGGACGGACCACATCGAGGCCGCGCCGACCCCCTCGGTGGACGAGACCGCGAAGCACTCGGTGACGGACGCGGCCGACAATCCCCTCGTCGCCGCCGGCGTCGTCACCGGTGGGGACCAACCTTCGCTGACCGCGGGGTTCCGCGAGGAGTGGCGGTCGCGGATGGACCAAATCGACGAGATAGACCCGGAAGCAGTCGCCGATGCGTTCGGCGCGGACTCGGCCCGACCGATGGGCGAGGCGTCGTTCGTCCTCGACGAGTCGTCGTCGCGACGCTGTATCGCGGCCGCGTCGGCCGCTGGGAAGGAGGGCTGTTGCTCGTCGTCTACGGCGGCTACTGGGCCGCGAACCTGCTCGTGTGAGCGCGTCTCTCACCCCGACTGGCCGGAGAGCGTGCCGGTCTGGTGGAGCGCCATGCGGAGGCGTCGCCAGTCGTCGACCGACTGCCAGCCCCACCCGCGCGAGCGGCGCGCCTCGCTGTCGGAAAACCGATCGAGCGCGACGTCGAGACGGCGGCGTTCCGCGGCGACGGCGTGGTCGCTCCGCGCAGCGACGGCCTCGGCGGCCGCCTCCCGGTCCCGGTCGGCCGCGACGACACCGCGCATCGTGGCCGTCAGGAACCCACCCAGCGCGGCCGGCGGGTCGGCGAGCGCGTCGGCGTGGACGACGAGTGCCGGCCCAGGGACCGGGAATTTCTCGGAGACGAGGATGGAGTCGACGGTGTAGCCCTCGGCCTCGAGTGCCGGCGGATCGGCGGCCATTCCCGTCACGACGTCGGCCTTGCCCTCGAGGAGGTCGGCCCGCTCCTCCCCGCTCGCGTCGACGATGGTGACGTCCCCGAGGACGCCCGCCTGGGAGAGGAACAGTCGCGCGAGCAGCGCCGTCTCCGACCCGCGGGGCATCGCGACCGTCCGGCCGCGCAACTGCTCGACGCTGTCGAGTTCCGCCCCGAACACAGACCTGACCGAGTAGAGGACGGTCATCGCCCGCTGGTAGAGCAGCGCCACCGGGACCACCGGTCGACCCTCCGCGAGGGCCCCACACAGGACAGCCGACCCCACGACGCCGACGTCGGCCCCGCCGGACTCGACTTGCCGGAGCGCGGCTGTCGACCCCCGCGCCGCCCGGATGGACGCGTCCACGCCCGCTTCGCCGTAGAAGCCACGCTCTGCGGCGAGAAACACCGGCGCGTGGAAGCCGTTGGGTATCCAGTTGAGGACGACTCGCGCAGGGTCGGCCGCCCCGCGGTCGAGCGCGACCGGCAGCGTATCGGCCTCCCCATTCTGGCGGTCGCCCCCGGCAGCGCCAGACCCCACTTCGGCCGCGACTGTCCGGGCCTGCCCGAGGAGCGCCTCGGCGTGGCGTTGCCGGACGCGGGCCGCGATTTCCTCCGGGTCGCCAGCGACCCGCCAGCCCTTCTGTGGGCGGCCCGACGAGCCGCTGTCGATGGTCCCCGAGGCCACGAGTCCGACCGTCTCGAGTGCGGAGAGCGCGTCGGCGGTCCGCTCCCGGCCGAGGCCGGCGCCGATCCGGACGTCCAGCCGCGAGGCCGGCCGGTCGTCCCCGCGCAACAGCAAGAAGGCGAGCACGCGCGCCTCCTCGCGCCCGAGGCCCACCCCGAAGGCCTCGACGACGGGCGCATCTTCCGGCCCGAGCGCGGGGAACTCGCGTGTCCGCATGTGTCATCTGTCCGAGGGGGGAGTATAAAACGTCCGCGCCGGGCCGGGGGACAGTGTCGGGAGTATCTTTTTGCGTGGGTAGTCCTACCCCCCGGGCATGGTCAGGATGTTCCGTATCGCCGGCACCTGGCACCACGACCGGGAGGGCAGCTGTGGCGTCGTCGCCACCGAGGATTGCGAGTTCAACGAGAACATCCCCTGGACGGAGGCGATGAAGCTCGTCAAGTTCGGCAGGGGTACCCCCTGCGAGAACTGCGTCTGGCCGCGGCGGTAGCTACTCGACCGGGAGGGCGTCGTCGTCGGCCCACTCGAATTCGAGTTCGACCTCGAGTTCGCGGGAGCCGTCGCCGATGAACTCCACCTCGACCTCGATGGGCTCCCGGAACTGGAAGGGTATCTCCCACTCGTCGCTGGAGATGGTGAGTTCGTCGCCGGCCTCCAGCTGGTCGGCCAGTTCGCGCAACACCTCGGCGGTCTGGTCGCCCGAGAGCAACACCTCCCGCTCGAAGTATCCCTCTGTGACGACCCGGCCCTCGCTGGTCTCCGTGTTCGGCAGTTCGACCATATCTCCCGTTCCGTCGGGGACCATATAGGCGTTGACGTCCGCACTGGCGGGGAGCCCCCGGACGACAGTTCCTTTAGGCGTGCTGGGGAGCAAGCCGCGCCTGCGGATCATCCGCGAACTCACCGACGAGCCCCGGTACGTCTCCGAACTGGCCGACCTCGTGAACCTGGACGGCAAGACCACCGTCCACCACCTCTCCGTGCTCGAGGAGGCCGACCTCGTCGAGAGCTACTGGACGGGCCAGCGCAAGTACTACCGGCTGACCTGCCGCATCGAACTCACCGCGAGCCCGTCGCCCGAACGGCGGTTCGTCCTCTCGACCAGCGACCTGAACGCCGAGGAGTCCGCCGTCCGGGAGCCGGAAACCCCGGAGTGAACGCGGGACGGGCCGGACGGACACGCCAGGGCGTGCCACCGTTCGCCTGGCATGTGGTAAATACCAACGGGAGGGTGTTGCACGTGTGTACCCGGGACCACGATTTTATACCGGGCCCAGCCAACGGGTCTGCAAACGATGGTCTCGGAGGTCGGACGCGCCGTGGTGGTCGGGCTGGTCGTCGTGGCACTGCTCGCGACGGTGGGTGCAGGGACCGTCGCCGCCCAGGATTCGGCGGAGGGCGAAGCGGGTGAGGACCTGATCGACGTGTCGGGGTGGACAGCCGTACTGGCGGTGCTCGTGGGGACGGTCATCCTCATCGCCAGCATCGAGTTGCTGATCCACGCGCTCGTGCGCACGGCGGTCCGGTTCGGTGTGTCGGCGTTCCTGCTGGCGGTCGTCTTCTCGGGCTGGGAGTTCGACAACGTCGCGTTCGGCCTCTTTACGGGCTTCCGGGAGATGCAAAACGTCGCCTTCGGGCTCGCCATCGGCAACGCCGTCTCGATTTTCGGGCTCACGCTCGCGCTGGGTGCGCTGGCGTTCCCGTTTGCCACCGACGTCCCGACCGACTACGTGGCGTTGCTCGCGCTCGCACCGCTCGCACTGACGCCGGTTCTCGTCTCGGGGTCGCTGACGCCGGCACTCGGGGTGATGTTCCTCCTCCTGTACGTCGTCGTCTTCGCGTACATCCTCCAGCGGGAGCGACAGCTCGGGCACTCCTTCATGCAGTCGACCGAGGTGATGGAGAGCGCCACCGCGCCCGACGGCGAACCCGGCGTGGCCGAGTCCCTCCCGGCCCCGCTCCGGCGGGTGGCCCGGTCCGACTGGTTCCCCCCGGCGATGCTCGTGGTGGCCGTCGTCGGCATCGTGATCGGCGCCGAGGGGTCGGCCGCGGGCGTCGAGGGCATCCTGGAGACGTGGGACCTGACGGGCACGTTCGTCGGCGTGACGTTCATCACCGTCCTCTTCACCATCGACGACCTGCTGCTCATCCTCGAACCGCTCCGGCTGGGCTACGAGGACGTCGCCGTCGGCGGCGTGATCGGGAGTCTGCTGTTTTTCGTCACCGCCAACGTCGGCATCGTCGGGCTCGTCGGGGAGATACAGTTCCGGCCCGAGACCGTCTTCTTTCACTTCCCGTCTCTGCTCGTGTTCGCCGGGCTGTCGAGCTACCTGTTCTACCGTGGCAAGCTCTCGCGGAAACACGGGGCCCTCCTGCTCGGGCTGTACGTCCTCTTCCTGCTCGTGAACCTCCGGTATTTCGCCGTGCTTCCGGTGGGAGAGTAGGACGGACCCCCTGCTGGCGCTGCCGGCCGTTGCCACTCGTGGGACCGGTGATTCGCCGATGGCGACGGTGACCTGACCCTGACAGGTCGCCAGGGCGCTCGCCCGCGAAGCTTTTAGCATGGTCGTCCACGTGTCGTGCCCATGGACGATCAGTCACCTGGAGCGTTGCTTCGCGACGCCGTGGAGGGGCCGGAGATCACAGTCATGCCGGGCGCGTTCGACGTCCTCTCGGCGATGCTCGTCGAGCAGGCCGGCTTTCCCGCCGTGTTCACGTCGGGCTTTGGGCTGTCTGCCTCGCTACTCGGGCTGCCGGACGTGGGATTTCTCGACCGCACGGCCAACCTGGATCACGTCCGGGAGATCACGGGTCGCGTCGAGGTTCCGCTCGTCGCCGACCTCGACACCGGCTACGGGAACGCGGTGCAGGTCCGTCACTCGGTCGGGAAAGCCATCGACGCCGGCGCCGCGGGCGTCATCCTCGAAGACCAGCGGTGGCCAAAGCGGTGTGGCCACATGGACGACAAGCAAGTCGTCCCGCGTGAGGACCACGCGCGGCGCCTCCGCGCGGCCGCCGACGCCCGTGACGAACGCTCGGAGGACCTCGTCATCGTCGGCCGGACCGACGCCCGCTACACCGCCGGCCTCGAGGCGGCCATCGAACGCGGTCGGGCCTACCACGAGGCCGGTGCCGACGTGGTGTTCGTCGAGGCACCCGAGAGCCGGTCGGAGATGGAACGGGTCACCGACGCCGTCGAGGCGCCGACGTTTGCCAACATGGTGGAGGGGGGCAAGACGCCGTACCTCCCGCCGGCGGAACTGGAGGAGATCGGCTTCGACGTCGTGGTCTATCCGGTCCTCGCGCTGTTCGCGGCGACGCGGGGTGTTCAGGACGCGCTCGCCGGGCTCGGGGATGGGACCCTCGGCGAGGCTACGACCGTCTCGTTCGCGGGGTTCGAGGACGTGATCGGCGCCGGGGAAATCGAGGCGATGGAAGAGCGCTACGCGGACGATTGACCCCTACGGAAGCGCGGCCAGCACGTCGTCGGTCGTCACGACGTCGCCGTACTTGGCGTCGATGTCGAAGAGGTTCGCGCGGTGTGGGCCCTCGGCGCGGTCGCCGACGGCGTCGCGGGGGACGATCGTCCGGTAGCCGTGCTGGAGGCTGTCGATCGCCGTCGCGCGCACACAGCCACTGGTCGTGACGCCCGCGATGACGAGCGTGTCGACGCCGTCGGTCGTCAGTTCCGTCGCCAGGTCCGTCCCGAAGAAGGCGCTGGCGTACTTCTTGAGGATGACACGCTCCTCACATTGGGGAGCGATGCGGTCGTCGACCTCGACGGCCTCGGTCCCGAGGCGGAGTTCCCGGAGGGCCGGCACCTTCTCGATGAACACGCCGGCGTCGCCGTAGGACTCCTCGTAGGCGACGGTCGTGTAATAGCGCGGGAGGTCACGCTCCCGGAACGCCGCGAGCAGGTCGCCGGCCCGCGCGACGACGTCGTCCAGTTGTGACCCGAGGTTCGTCTCGGGGTCGGTGAAGGCGTTGATGAGGTCGATGACCACCAGCGCCGGCGCGTCACCGAACCCCGCGTCCGACCCGAAATCGCGCTCCTCGTAGAGGCGGGCGGTCTCCTCGATCCAGTCGGCGCCGTCGGTGTCGTCGGCGGCTTCCCCACCGCCGTCCGTCGCGTCGCCGTCGTCCGTCATCTGTGGCGTGCGTCGAACTCCTCCCGCTCCTCGCTGATGCGCTCGGCCAGCGTCTCCTCGTCCGGGAGGGGGCCGAAATCGAACTGTTCGGTCTCCCCCCGGTCCTCGCGGATAGCGTCACGGCGCTGTTCGGTCGCCTCGGTGTCGACCTCGCCGTCCGTGAGGACCACGCCGTAGTCTTCGCGGGCGGCGTCCGCGGAGACGAGTCCACGCCGGATCTCCCGTGCGACGACCTCGGGATCGCGTTCGAGCGGGTCGCCCAGTCCGCCACCGCCCGCGCTCTCGAAGACCAGTTTGTCGCCCGCCGCGACGGGGAGGTTCTCGACCTTCGAGGGGAGCTGTTCGGCGGTGCCGTCGGCCCGGACGAGCGTCTTCTGGCTCGTGCCGGCGTGCTTGCCGCCGTCGACGCCCCAGGGGTGGGTGTGTGCCCGGTCGTCCTGGAAGGTGATCGCGCCCGGTTCCTCGAAGCGGTAGACGCGGGTGATGCCGTGGCCGCCGCGGAACCGGCCGGCGCCGCCCGTATCCGTCCGGGCGCTGTACTCCTCGATGGTCAGCGGGTAGTAGGCCTCCAGGTACTCGACGGGCACAGTGCGAAACAGCGGCCACCAGGAGTGGCCGTCCAGCCCGTCGCCGCCCGGCCGGGCCGGGATGCCACCGTAGAGGATCTCCAGCAACTGGAAGTCGTTGCCCTCCGAATCCGTCCCGGCGTAGACGAGGTTGGGGCTGGTGCCGTAGCTGCCGGCGACGCTGAACTCCTCGATGGCCTTCGAGAACGCCGCCTGGAGGATGTCGAAGTGCCGGGCCATCAGCGTCAGCCGGTTGCCCAGTGCCGCCGGGAACTCCGGTTTCAGCACCGACCCTTCGGGGATGTCGACGTTGATGAGGTCGTAGAAGCCGTCGTTGAACGTCAACTCGGGGTCGAAGGCCATGATGAGGAAGACCCCGACGAACATCTTGAACATCTTCTCGTTGAGCAGGAAGTTGACCGTCCCCTGGACCTGCTCGTCGGTCCCCTCCCAGGAGACGTACACCTCGTCGTCCTCGCGCCACATCTCGATGCGCAGTTTGATGGGGCCGTTGCCCAGCCCGTCGTCGTCGGCGTAGTCCTCGAAGACCACCGGCTCCTCGGGGACGAGATCGAGGATGAGCTGGCGCACGCCCTCCCGGGTGCGGTCCAGCAGAGCGTCACACCCCTCGACGTAGGTGTCCTTCCCGAAGCGGTCACACAGCTCCGTGACCCGCTCCTCGGCGGTCGCGGTGCCCGCCGCCAGCGCCTTGATGTCGGCCTCGGCGTGGTCGGACAGGCGCGTGTTGTGGGTAAAGGAGGAGAGCACCTCGTCGTCGAACTCCCCGGCCTTGTAGAGTTTCGTCGGGGGCAGGCGCATCCCTTCCTCGAAGATGCTCGTCGCTTCGATGGGGATCGAGCCGGGGGTCTTCCCGCCGACGTCCATCAGGTTGCCCCACTGGCTCGCAAAGCCCACGAGGTCACCGTCGTAGAAGATGGGCCGCAACAGGAGCATGTCGGGGGGATGGGAGATGGCGCCGGCACACATGTAGGGGTCGTTCGTCGCGATGACGTCGCCCTCCTGGAGGTCCGCGCGGGTGTACCGGGAGTTGTCGAGGATGGTGTCGATGGCGCTGCCGAACTGGCCCATCACCATCCGCCCCTCGGCGTCGGCGATGAGCGGGAACTGGTCGGACTGCTCGCGGATGACGGGGCTGATGGCAGTCGTCTCGACCACGCGGTCCATCTCGTGGCGCGTGTTCGAGAGGGTGTTCTCGATGATGTCCAGCGTCGTCTCGTCGACGTCGTGTTCGCCGACGAACTCGGGCGTACTCATGCGTTCTCACCTCCCGTAATCTCGATGGCCTCGTAGCGGTCCACGCGCGCGGTGTGGCCGGGCTGGACGACGACCGTCGAGTCGTCCTCGACGACGACCGCCGGCCCCTCAACGTGGTTGCCCGGCGCCAGCGCCTCGCGGTCGTAGACGGGCGTCTCGTGGTACCGTTCGTCGAAGTAGACCTCGTGGTAGCCCGTGCGGGCGTCGCTGGCGTCCGCGCCGGCCTCCTCGCGGGCCTCGAGTTCGACGCCGTCGACGACACCCCGGCCGATGACACGGAGGTTCGCGATCTCGAGGGGGGCCTCCAGCGCGAAGTCAAAGCGCTGGTCGTAGCGGGCCTCGAAGTCCGCCTTGATCGCGTCCAGGCCGGCCTCGCCGCGCAGGTCCTCGACGTCGACCGGGATCGAGAGCTGGACGTCCTGGCGGAAGTACCGGCAGTCGGCGTAGTAGGCAAACCGGTGATCCGCGTCGGGGACGCCCTCCGAGCGGAGCCACTCGGCGGCCTCGGCCCGGAGGTCCTCTAATTCCCCGGCCACGTCCGTGCCGTCCACGTCGAGTTCCGTCTCCAGGTAGGTCTCGGAGAACTCGTTCTGGACGTCGCTGGCGAGGAAGCCGTAGGCGCTCAGTACGCCCGGCCCCGGCGGAATCACGAGGGGGTCGGCCCCGATGAGGTCGACCAGCGCGTTGGCGTGCATCGGGCCGGCGCCGCCGAAGGCGACCAGGCCGAAGTCGCGGGGGTCGTACCCGCGCTCGACCGACACCACGCGGAGGGCGCCGTGCATGTTCTCGTTGACGAGGTCGACGACGGCCCGGGCGGCCTCCTCGATGGAGGGGCCGCGCTCGTCGGCGATCCCGGCCATCGCTTGCTGGGCGGCGCCGCGGTCGAGGTCCATCGTCCCGCCGAGCCTGACCGACGGCGGGATGCGCCCGAGGACGACGTTCGCGTCAGTGACGGTGGGGTCGGTCCCGCCGCGGCCGTAACAGGCCGGGCCCGGGTCGGCACCGGCGCTCTCGGGGCCGACCTGCAACGAACCGGAGAGTTGGACGCGCGCGACCGAGCCGCCGCCGGCGCCGACCGTCTCGATGTCGACCGCCCGGGAGGTGAACTGCCGGTATCCGACCTTCGTCTCGCGGGTGGTCTCGGGCTGTCCGTCCTCGACGAGCGAGACATCGGTGGACGTCCCGCCCATGTCCAGCGTGAGCACGTCGTCGATGCCCTTCTTGCCGGCGATGGAGGCCGCGCCGACGACCCCGCCGCTCGGTCCCGAGAGGGCCATCTCGACGGGGCGGTCCCGTGCCGCCGCGCTGGACATCAGGCCGCCGTCCGAGCGGACGATGTTCATCCGGCCGTCGAACCCCTCCGCGCCCAGGCTCGCGTTGAGGTCATCGAGGTAGTCGATGACCGACGGCCGGGCGTAGTCGTTGATGACCGTGGTCAAGGCGCGCTCGTACTCGCCGTACTCGGGAACGATGTCAGAGGAAACCGACACCGGCAGGTCGGGGTACTCCTCGGCGACGATCTCCCGGACGCGCTCTTCCTGCTCGGGGTTGAGATAGGAGTTCAACAACGAGACAGTCAGCGCCTCCACGCCGACCTCAGCGAGTTCGCCGACTGCCGCCCGGACTTCGTCCCCGTCGACCGGGCTGTCGACATCGCCGTCCGGTGCGGACACCCGGGCGTCGATCCCGCGGGTGTGGACCAGATCCGCCAGCGGGCCCGGCTTGTCCATGGCCATCCACCCGTAGAGCGGCCCCGGCGTCCAGGCCCGCGCGAGGTGGAGGACGTGCTCGTGGCCGCTGGTCGTGACGAGTCCCACTTTCGCGCCGGTCTCCTCTAACAGCATGTTCGTGACGACGGTCGTGCCGTGAAACAGCAAATCGAGGTCGGCAACGCTCGCGCCGGCCCGCTCCGTGGCCTCGCTGACGCCCGTTACGACCCCCTCCGAGGGATTTGTCGGTGTCGAGAGGACCTTCGTCACCGTGAGTTCGTTCGTCGCCTCGTCGAAGACGAGAACGTCGGTAAACGTCCCGCCGACGTCCACGCCCAGATTGTATGACATTAAGTGATCACCACGGCCTGTTAACACGTAGCACCGCCACTAAGTGTTATCCCTCGCGTGACCGGGATCCGACCGTCCGAGTCTCGCCGCCAGGATGGATCCTCACCGGGGAGCTGCGGACGGGAGTAATAGCCGGTTGTACCACCCGTTAAATCGGTATTATTTTGCCCGAGCCAACTGTTACCACGGAACGTAGTATGGCCGACTATACACTGGAGACAGAGGAGGGGAGGCGCGAAGCACTCCGTCGGATGCTGTTGATCCGGGAGTCGGAACAGAACGCGAAAGAACACTTCGCGGACGGAAACATTCCGGGGTTCGTCCACCTCTACATCGGCGAGGAGGCGGTCGGCGTCGGTGCGTGTGCGGCGCTGGACCCCGACGACTGGATCGCGAGCACGCACAGGGGCCACGGTCACTGCATCGCGAAGGGGCTCGACCCCGAGTTGATGTGGGCCGAACTGTTCGGCAAGGCCGACGGCTACTGCAACGGCAAGGGCGGCTCGATGCACATCGCCGACGTCGAGGCCGGGATGCTCGGCGCGAACGGCATCGTCGGGGCCGGGCCGGGGCTGGCCACGGGCGCCGCGCTGACCATCGACTACAAGGGGATCGACGACCAGATCGCGCTGTCGTTTTTCGGCGACGGCGCCGTCGCCCAGGGACAGGTCCACGAGGCCGTCAACCTGGCGGCGACCTGGGACCTGCCCGCGGTCTTCCTCGTCGAGAACAACCAGTACGGCGAGGGGACACCCGTCGACAAGCAGCACAACGTCGAGAACCTCAGCGACACCGCCGGCGCCTACGACATCCCCGGCGTGACTGTCGACGGGATGGACATCACCGCGGTCAACGAGGCCGTCGCCGAGGCGCGGGAACGCGCCGTCAACGGCGAGGGGCCGACGTTCATCGAGGCGGACACCTACCGGTACATGGGCCACTACGAGGGCGACGAACAGGTCTACCGCGACCATGAGGAAGTCGAGCGGATGCGCGAGCGCGACCCCATCGACTCGTTCCGGGACCGGCTCATCGACCGCGGCGAACTCACCGAGGCGGAGTTCGAGGAGATGCAGGCCGAGGCCGAGGAAGAGATCGCCGACGCAGTGGCCTACGCCCAGGAGGCGGACGCCCCCGAACCCGGGGAGGCCTACGAGGACATGTTCGCCGAGACTCCACCGGAGATCCAGCAGTTCGCGACACAGGCGATGCCAGACGGCGGCCGTGGGGGTGAGCAGCGATGACGGCCCAGGCCGACCTCGAACAGCGGCCCGCCGAGGAACTGACGGTGCGGGAGGCCATCCGCGAGGCGCTGCGCGAGGAGCTGGAACGCGACGAGGACGTCTACCTCATGGGCGAGGACGTCGGCGTGATGGGCGGTGTCCTCGAGGTGACCGGCGATCTCTACGAGCAGTTCGGCGAGGAACGCGTCCGGGACACGCCCATCGCCGAGGCCGGGTTCATGGGCGCCGCGACGGGCGCGGCCGCGACCGGGACCCGCCCCGTCGTCGAGATCATGTTCTCGGATTTCATGGGCGTGTGCATGGAACAGATCATGAACCAGACGGCGAAGATGCGCTACATGTTCGGCGGGAAGACCGAGATGCCGGTCACCGTCCGCACCACCGAGGGCGGGGGCATGGGTGCGGCGAGCCAGCACTCCGGCACCGTCCACGCCTGGATCGCCCACTTCCCCGGCATCAAGGCCGTCGCGCCGGGGACGGCAGCCAGCGCCAAGGGCCTCACCAAGACCGCGATCCGCTCGGACGACCCCGTGTTCGTCTTCGAGAACAAGATGATCTACGAGCAGTCCGGCGACGTGCCGACCGACGAGGACTTCACCGTCCCGCTGGGCGAGGCCAGCGTCGAGCGCGAGGGCGAGGACGTCACCGTCGTCGCGACCCAGCGGATGGTCGGCGAGTCACTCGGCGTGGCCGAAGAGTTGGAGGGTGACGTCAGCGTCGAGGTGGTCGACCCGCGGTCGCTCTATCCGCTGGACACCGAGACCATCGTCGACAGCGTCGAGAAGACGGGTCGCCTCGTGGTGGCCGACGAGAGCCCGCTGTCCTATGGCGTCCACGCCGAGGTCGCTACCCGCGTCATGGAGAGCGCGTTCTACAGCCTGGACGCCCCGATCCAGCGGGTCGGCACGCCCGACACGCACATGCCGTTCAGCCCGCCCCTGGAGCAGGAGGTGCTCCCGGACGGCGAGGGTGTCCGCGAGGCAATCGAGCGGATCGCCTGACGTGGCCCGCGTCGGACTCGTCGCGAACCCCGCCGCCGGCCGTGACATCCGCCGGCTCACCGGCGGCGCGAGCGTCGTCGACAACCGCGCCAAGCGCCGGGTCGCCGAGTGCGTGGTCAACGGGCTGACCGCCGTCGACGACCCGCCCGCGGTTGCGGTCATGCCCGACAAGGCCGGCATCGCCCACCATACGCGCGAGGAGGCCCCGCCCGGTGTCGAGGTCGACATCCTCGAGATGGACAGGGAGGACTCGGCGGCCGACTCGCGGCGCGCCGCGGCCCGCTTTCGCGAGTGGGCCGACGCCGTGGTCGTACTGGGCGGGGACGGGACCACCCGCGACGTCGCGCTGGGGGTCGGGGACGTCCCGCTGGTCGGTGTCTCCACCGGCACGAACAACGTCGTTCCCCCCCCCGTCGATGGAACCGTCGCGGGCGCCTGCGCGGCCGTGGTCGCGACCGGCCGCGTCGATGCCAGCGCGGTCACCCGCCGTCACGGCCTGGTCGAGGCGACCGTCCTGGACGACGGGAGGACGCTGACGGGCCTGGCGGCGATCGAAGTGACCGACACGTCCTTCGTCGGCACGCGGGCAGTCGTCGACCCGTCGGACCTGGTCGGTGGGGTGGTCTCGCGGGCCCACCCCACGGAGATCGGCCTCCCCTCGGTCGCTGGCTGTCTCGGCCCCCTCGCTCCCGACGAGTCCGGCGGTGCGGTGGTCCGACTGTCCGACCCCGAGGCCGCCGACCGGACCGTCCGCGGACTGGTAGCGCCCGGGATGGCGACGACGGTGGGGATCGCGGCCCACCGACGCCTCGACTGGGACGACCCCGCAGTCTTCACTCGACGCCGCCGGTGAGGCCGGTGTCCTGGTCCGGGAAACAGCCGCCGTCGACGACTGACTGGCCGCGTCATTCCCCGCCGCGGTAGGACCCGAGCACCAGCGCCGACGCGTCCTCGGCGCGGTCGAGGAACGTCGCGAGGAATTCGCGGGCGTCGGCGACGTCCAGCGCCCGGGTGTCGTAGGTGAGGCTCGCGGTCACGAGCGGCCGGAGGTCGACGCCGTCGTCCGTGGGGACGGCACGCTGCCCCGTCGGGTCCACCGCCAGCGCGGCGACGGCAGGTTCGGTGACGAGCAGTCCCTCCGTGTCGGTCTCCGCCGCGTTCGCGAGCGTGAACGTCGGCACGGCCTCGCGGTCCCCGCCCGCGAGTTCCTGGCGTGCCGCGACCAGTTCCGTGACCGAGAGTTCCCCGGCCGCCGGGATCACGCCCGCGGTCCGGTCACCCTCCACGTCGACCGCGAGCGCGAGGTTCCGTGACTCCTGGAGGTGGTGGGTCCCCTCGGAGTAGGTGGCGTTCACGGTCGGGTGGTCCGGGAGCGCCACCAGGGCGACCACTGCCAGGACGTCGGTCATCGTCACGGACTCCTCGAAGGCGCTCCGTACCGCCTCGGCCGTCTCGAACAGCGCCGTCGCCGCCGCCCCGTCCGCGACGGCGGTCGCACGCTCGTACCGGTGGGCTGCGACGTCGTCGGGACCGACCCGCCGGACGCCCGTGTCCCCCTCGGCCGCCGCGCCAGTATCCGCCGCCTCGCGCTCCTCTGCAGCCGCCTCGACATCGTCAGCGGTAACGGCCCCCTGTGGCCCGGTTCCGTCGACGGTCGTCAGGTCGACACCGAGTTCCTCGGCGCGTTTCTCCGCCCGTGGCGAGGCCTTCACGTCGGCACTGTCCGCGGCAGCCCCGCCGCCTCCCGCACTCGCCCCCGCGCCGGCCGTGTCGTTCGCCGCGGTGGCCGATTCGGTTTCCTCGGCCAGCTCGGAGTCGTCGGCTTCGAGGGCGGCCTCGGCCTCCGCTTCGAGATCGGAGATGTCGGCGTCGGGTGCGGCGACGATGCCCATCGGCGTGCTCGGCGGGACGGTGTCGTCGACCTGGAGGTACATCCGCCGGAGGACGCCGTCCTCGCGGGCCTCGACTCCGCCGACGCTCTTCTCGGACTCGATCTCGGCGATCTGTTCCCCCTCCGTAACCTCCCCGCCCTCGTCGACCGTCCACTCCAGGACCGTCCCCTCCTCCATCTCGAGGCCGAGTTTGGGCATCCTGACGATGTATCCCATGGTGGGTGTACGCACTGGCGGCGGTCACAAAAAGGTCCGCGTTACGTCGCCGACCGGATTGCCGCTGCGAGTTCCGTGACACCCTCGCGGGCCCTGTCGAGTTCGGGGTCGGCGAGCATCGTCAGGAACCCGTGGATCATGTCGTCGTACTGGACGTGCTCGGTCGACACGCCGGCCTCGGCGAGGCGGTCGGCGAACGCGACACCCTCGTCCCGCAGCGGGTCGAACCCGCAGGTGAGCAGGAGCGTCGGCGGCAGTCCCGAGAGCCGGTCGGCCCCCAGCGGCGACGCGTAGGGGTGGCGGCCGTCGGCCTCGCTGCGGAGGTAGCCGGCCCAGAACCGCTCCATGTCCGCCCGCGTCAGGAAGTACCCCTGTGCGTTCTCCCGGTAGGAGTCGGTGTCGAAAGCGTGGTTCGTCGGCGGGTACGCGAGCACCTGGCGGTCGATGGCGGGGCCGCCCCGGTCGCGCGCGAGCAATCCCACGGCCGCTGCCAGCGTCGCGCCGGCGCTATCCCCGCAGGTCACGAGCGTCCCCGAGGTTGCGCCCAGCCGGTCGGCGTTGGCACCGACCCACCGCGTCGCGGCGTAGCAGTCCTCGACAGCAGCCGGGAAGCGGTGTTCCGGCGCGAGCCGGTAGTCGACGGCCGTCACGACCGCCCCCGCCTCGGCGGCGAGCGCCCGACAGAGCGCGTCGTGGGTCTCCAGCCCGCCGAGCATCCACCCGCCGCCGTGGTAGAAGACGACCGCCGGCGTCTCCCCTTCGACGTCGGGCGTGTAGGTCCGGAGACCGACCTCGCCGTCGGGACCCTCGACGGTGCGGTCGCGGACCTGTGCGACGTCGTCGGGCGGCCGGTCGGGGACGCAGATGTCGCGGTAGGTTCGGCGGGCCTCGGCCAGCGATAGCCGGTGCAGTGGTGGGACGCCCTGCTCCGAGAGGTCGTAGAGGAATTCCTCGACCTGCTTGTTGAGTGATGCGGTCATGTGACGCCGTACCACCCCCGACGCATTAACGGTACCCCCGACCGAGGGGCGCGGCACGACTCCGAGCCTCCGAACGACAGCAATCCGTATCAGTCCGGACTCGTGTAGGGGTATTCGAGGCCGGTCGGGTAGGGGCTGTCCTCGCTGGTGTCGATGAGACTGGTTTCGCGAGCGGGGATGGCTGTCTCGAACGCCGTCGAAGGGCTTACACGCCGTTCGCCCCTACAGCGGAACATGAGCGATCCACAGCTCACACTCTACCGGCTGCAGGCGTGTCCGTTCTGTGAACGCGTCGTCCGCCTGCTCGACGAGTACGACCTCGACTACCACTCGCGGTTCATCGAGCCGATGCACTCCGAGCGCAACGTCGTCAAGCGGGTCAGCGGCAAGCGCACGGTGCCCGCGCTGGTCGACGAGAACACCGGCGCGACGCTGACCGAGAGCGCCAACATCGTCTCGTACCTGGAGACGACCTACGGCGAGGAGCGTCTCCGACTGGACGAGTCGACCACGGCGGAGCGCGAGCCCGTCACGGCCGGCGAGGGATCGTAGATGGATCTCGAGTTCGATGTCGTGGAACTGGAAGCGGCCGACCACGTCGAAGAGGGCGAGCAGGCACCCGACTTCACCCGGCCGCTGGTCAACGACGAGTACTGGGAGGACGTCGCTCTCTCGGAACTCACCGAGGAGGGGCCCGTGGTGCTCGTCTTCTACCCCATGGACGGTGCCTTCCCCGCGACCTACATCTGGAACGAACTCCGGGACCGCGACTTTGCCGACTACGACGGGACCGTCGTCGGCCTCTCCATCTCCTCGCCCTACGAGCACAAGACGTTCATCGAGGAACGCGACGTCTCGTTCCGGTTTTTTTCGGACCCGGCAAACGGCGTCGCCGAGGCCTACGGCATCGTCAACGATCTCGACGGGATGACGGGCGTCCGCGAACCCCGGCCGGCGACGTTCGTCCTCGACGAGGACCGCACCGTCCGGTACGCCTGGGTCGCGGGCGAGTGGCCCGACTTCCCCGAGTACGACGAACTCGAGGCGGCCGTCGAGCGCGTGGTCTGACATGACCGACGGTGGAGCGGGCGACGACGCGGCCGCGATCGAGCGGGCCGCCGACGCCATCCGTGCGGGCGAACTCGTCGTCTACCCGACCGAGACGGTCTACGGGCTGGGCGGGGACGCGCTCGATCCGGCAGCCGTCGAGACGGTCTTCGCGGCGAAGGGACGGGACCGCGGGAACCCCGTCTCGATGGCGGTCCCGTCTGTCGAGGCGGCGCTGGAGTACACCGTCCCGACGGCCCGCGAGCGGCGGTTCATGCACGAGTTCCTCCCGGGGCCGGTGACCGTCGTCGTCGAACGCGGCGAGGCAGTCCCCGACATCCTGACGGCCGGCCGCGACCGTGTGGGGGTGCGCGTCCCCGACCACGAGGGTGCGCTGTCGTTGCTGGAGCGTGTCGCCCCGGTCACGGCCACCAGCGCGAACGTCAGCGGCCGCCCGAGCGCCCGGGCCGTCGCGGACCTCGACAGTGAAATCCACGAGACAACAGCGGTCGTCCTCGACGGCGGCGAGACGCCCGGCGGCGGGTCGACCGTCGTCGACGCCACCAGGGGCGAGATTCACCGCCGGGGTCGCCTGGCCGGGGAGGTCGCGGCCTGGCTCGACGGGGGCTGAACGGTGCTCGATGGCCCCCGGGAGTACGCGTGGTTCGCCGTCGCACTCCTGTTGGTCCTCGGTGGGACGATCGCTGCCGGGCTGTTGCCGGGGACCTGGCCCTCCCAGGCGCTCGCGGGTGGCATCATCGTGGCGGGTTTCGCGGTCGCGTGGCTCGCGCTGGGCGTGGAGTTCCGGGACGTGGAGTAAGCCCGGACCGACCGGTCACCGACCGGCGACCATCCAGCCGAACGTGCCGAGAATCCCGACGAGGAGCGTCGCAGCGAACAGGTACACCGCGACTTCGAGACCCACCACGGACAGCACCGCGAGGCCGGCACCGAGCGCCGCGATCAATCCCGTGTCGTCTACTTTCACTTTCACCGTCGTGGCCGCGGTCTCGTAGTCGAGGTCTCTGTCCGCGAGAGCCGCCTCGATCAGGTCCAGCAGGTCCACGAGGACCGTCCCGGCCGCCGTCGAATCGGACCACGACCAGGACCGACCATGCGAGGGGGTAGGCTAATGCTTGCGAAGGTCCAACGACGAACACCGACCAGCATGACGGACGGCTACGACCTCCCGAACGGTGCGGAACAGAGCAGGCAACTCCACGATGGGGCTCTCGAGGTCTTCCCCGGCGGCGTCTCGCACAACATCAGACACGCCGAGCCCCATCCGCTCTACGTCACGGAGGCCGAGGGGAGTCGCATTCGAGACGCCGACGGCAACGAGTATGTCGACTTCTGGATGAACCACATCACGAGCGTCCTGGGCCACGCCCACCCCGAGGTGGTGGCGGCGGTCCGCGATCAGGCCGAGCAGGGCCTCCACTACGGCGCGGTCAACGAGAAGGCCCTCGAACTGGGCCGGCGCGTCACGGAGTACGTCCCCTCTGCCGAGCGGGTCCGGTTCTGTTCCTCGGGGACCGAGGCGACGATGTACGCCGTCAGGCTGGCCCGGGCGGCCACCGGCGGGACACGCCTCCTCAAGGCCGAGGGGGGCTGGCACGGCGGCAACACCGACCTCTCGGCGTCGATCCACACACCCTTCGACGAACCCGAGACGGTCGGCCTCCCGCCCGGCGCGGCCGAACACGTCCACTCGTTCCCGGTCAACGACCGCGAGGCCGTCGAGGCGCTCCTCTCCGAACACGGCGAGGAGGTCGCGGCGATCATCGTCGAACCGATGCTGCTGGCGGGTGGCGGCGTCGAGTGCGAACCCGACTTCCTCGAATACCTCCGGGACGCGACCGAGGACAACGGGGCGCTGTTGATCTTCGACGAGGTCGTGACCGGCTTCCGGGTCTCGCCGGGCAGTTACCAGGCCCGGGTCGGCGTCACGCCCGACCTGACGACGATGGGCAAGTTCCTCGGCGGGGGCCTCCCCGTGGGCGCGCTGGGCGGCCAGGCGGCCCTCTTCGAGCACTCCCGACCGGACGTCGAGACCGACCGGCCAGTGCTCGCGGGCGGGGGCACCTTCTCGATGAACCCCATGACCGCGACTGCCGGGCTGGCGAGTCTGGGCATCGTCGAATCGGAACCCGTCTACGAGTACACCGAGTCCCAGGCCGGGCGCGTCCGCTCCGAGCTGGCCGGGGTCTTCGAGGAGCTGGGTATCGAGACGACGACCCTGGGGACGGGTTCGCTGTTCCTCACCCATTTCCAGCCCGAGGGACCCCTCGAGACGGTCGGTGATGTCGAGACTGCGACGAACCGCGAGGCACTCCACGAGTTCCACCGCCGCCTGCTCGCACACGGCTACTACTTCCTGCCGGGCCACATGGGCGCGGTTTCCTACCAGACGACCGAAGAGGAACTCGACGGACTGATCGACGCCTCGCGGTCGGTCGCCGCAGAGATGCAGTCCGAGGGGATGCTGTAGCCAGGGCAATCAGTACGGAACCGTCCCCGTGGTGTCTCCGGCGCCGACGCGTGGTGTCACCGGGTGGTGTCCCGGTCCTGGTCCTGGTTCGGGTCCTCGTTCTCGTTCTCGGTTTCGTCTTCGATGTCCTGCTCGGCGATGGCGAGGGTGTAGTCACACTGCGCACAGTAGAAGCGCTCCGTCCGCCGGCCGAACTCCTCCCTGCCGATGTCGGTGGCCCCGCAGTCGGGGCAGTGCCTGTCCGCGTCGGTCCCCCGAGCGATGTCCCACTGGTTCAGTTCGAGCGTGGCGGCGAGCGTGATCTGGGCCTTCCTGAGCCGGGACACCCGGCCGGTGTGGTCGAGGTCGTCCCCGCCGGGTCCGGGCCGCGCGATCCCTCGGCGGATGGTTGGGACCACAGTTAAGCCGGTCGCTGTAGTGGTGGCGGGTATGCGCATAGCGATCCTCGCACACGGGAAGTTCCCACACGACGCGAAGACGGCCGTCGGGATACTCAGATACGGCCAGCAGGACGTCGCGGCGGTGCTGGACCGCGAGACTGCCGGGAGCCGTGTCAACGACCACCTGCCGGACGTCCATGATGCTCCTGTCGTCGAAGGCATCGAGGACGTCCCCGGCGAGATCGACCAGCTGATCATCGGCATCGCACCCATCGGCGGCGGGCTGGACGACAGCTGGCGCCCCGACATCGACGGCGCAATCGAGCGCGGCGCCGACGTCGCGGCCGGCCTCCACTACTTCCTCTCCGAGGACGAGGAACTGTCCCGCCTGGCCGACGAGCACGGGGTTGACCTCTGGGACGTCCGCAAGCCGCCCGGGGATCTGACCGTCGCCGACGGGACCGCCCGCGAAGTCGACGCCGAGGTGGTCCTGACCGTGGGCACGGACTGCTCGACGGGGAAGATGACGACGACGTGGTCGCTGCTGGAGGCGGCCCGCGAGCGGGGGTGGGACGCCGCTGCCGTCCCGACCGGCCAGACGGGTGTGCTGGTCGACGGGAGCGGCATCGTGGTCGACCGCACTATCAGCGACTTCACCGCCGGCGCCGTCGAGCGGATGGTTGAGGCCCGGGCCGACCACGACTACCTCTTCGTCGAGGGGCAGGGCTCGATCATCCACCCCGCCTACTCGGGGGTGACACTCTCCATCCTGCACGGCTCGATGCCCGACGCGCTCGTACTCTGTCACGAGGCCGGCCGCGAGAACGTCCGCAAGTACGAGTCGTTTCCCATCCCCCACCCCGCCGAGGTGGCCGACCTCTACGAGCGCCTGGCCGCGCCGCTCCACGAGACGGAGGTCGTGGCGGGTGCCCTGAACACCCGGTTTGTCGAGGACGACGCTGACGCCCGCGAGGCGGTCGCGGACTATTCGGCGGCCATCGACGCGCCGGCGACCGACCCCGTCCGGTTCGACCCCGACGAGGTGCTGGACGCGCTGTGAGCCTGGCCTGCGAGTTCGAGCGCGCCACGTTCCCGCTCGAACACGACTTCGGCATCTCCCGGGGCACCCAGACCAGCGCCGAGAACGTCCTCGTGCGGATCGAGGACGAGCAGGGACGCGTGGGCGTGGGTGCGGCCGCCCCGTCCAGCCGGTACGGCGAGACCATCGCCACCGTCGAGGGGGTCATGCCGGACCTGCTGGCGGCCGTCGAGGGGATCGAACGCGAAGCTCGCGCGAGAGTCGGCCACAACGGTGGGGCCCTCTGTGCCGTCGACGTTGCCCTCCACGACCTGGCCGCGACACAGTTCGGCGTGCCGCTGTACCGCTACTTCGGCCTTGACCCCGGGCGGACCATCAGGACCTCCTACACGGTCGGGCTGGACGACACCGGCCGCATGCGCGAGAAGACTGCCGAGGCCGTCGACGCGGGCTACTCCATCCTGAAGGTCAAACTCGGTACGGACCGGGACAGGGAGATCGTCGAGACGATCCGCGAGGAGGCGCCCGACGCGACGGTCCGCGTCGACGCCAACGAGGCCTGGACGCCACGCGAGGCCGTCCGGAACACCGCGTGGCTGGCCGAGTACGGCGTGGAGTTCGTCGAACAGCCCGTGCCCGCCGAGAACCCCGACGGGATGGCGTTCGTCCGCGAGCACGGCGACCTCCCGGTCGCGGCCGACGAGTCCTGCGTCCGGCTGGCCGACGTCCCCGAAGTCGGTGAGATCGCCGACATCGCCACCATCAAGCTCACGAAAGCCGGCGGCGTCCGGGAAACGGTCCGGATGATCCACGCGGCCCGCGCCGAGGGGCTGTCGGTCATGCTCGGGTGCATGCTCGGCACGACGGCGCTGCTCTCGGCGGGCGCACACCTGGCGCCGCTGCTCGACTACGCGGACCTGGACGGGGCCCTGCTGCTCGCCGAGGACCGCTACGAGGGGGTCCCGATCCCCGAAGGTGAGATCGATCTCTCGGCGGTCGACCGGCCCGGAACAGGTGTGACCTAGAGGTCGTACAGCGACCCGTACTTCTCCTCGACGTATCCCAGGAAGTAATCGGCCGTGAGCGCCTCGCCCGTCGCCTCCTCGATCAGTTCCGGCGTGGTGTACCGGCAGCCGTGGCGGTGGATGTTGTCGGTCAGCCAGTCGTGGATCGGGTCGAACTCGCCATCGCCGACGTGCTCGTCCAGGGAGAGGTCCCCTTCCATGGCCGCCGCGAGCTGTGCCGCGAGGACACTCCCCAGCGTGTAGGTCGGGAAGTAGCCGAAGGCGCCGTGGGTCCAGTGGATGTCCTGGAGACAGCCCTCGGCGTCGTCCGCGGGGCGCAGGCCCAGGTACTCCGCCATCTTCCCGTTCCAGACGGCCGGCACCTCGGCGACGTCGAGGTCGCCACGGACGAGGTCGCGTTCGACTTCGAAGCGGACGAGGATGTGGAGGTGGTAGGTGAGTTCGTCCGCCTCGACGCGGATGGGGTTGTCGTCGTAGACGCGGTTGGCCGCCTCGGAGAGCGCCCGCGGGTCGGCCTCGACGCCGAGGTGGTCGGCGACGTGGGGCGCGAAGAAGTCCCAGAAGGCCCGCGAGCGGCCGACGTGGTTCTCCCAGAACCGCGACTGGGACTCGTGGACTGCGAGGTCGCGGCTCTCGCCCAGCGGCGTTCCGTAGTCATCGCGGGGTAGTCCGAGCGTGTAGGTGGCGTGCCCGAACTCGTGGACCGTCGAGGTCAGCGCGTCGAGTGGTTCCTCGGGCGAGAAGCGCGTGGTGATCCGGGCGTCGAACTGCGTGCCCGAGGTGAAGGGGTGTGCGGAGGTGTCCAGACGGCCGTGGTCCCAGTCGTAGCCCAGTTCGTCGAGTGCTGTCTCCACGAGCGCACGCTGGTCGCTCTCCGCGTAGGTCCCCTCGAAGGGCGAGGCGAGCGTCACGCCGCTGTCCTCGATGGCATCGATGAGGGGCGGCAGTTCGTCCCCGAGTCGTGTCAGAATCCGTTCCGCAGTGTCGAGTCCGAGGTAGGGTTCGTACTCCTCGAACAGCACCTCGTAGGGGTCGCGGCCGGGGTCGATGGCCGCGGCGTACTCGCGTTTGAGGTCGACCAGTTCCGCGAGGGTGTTCTCGAAGGCCCCGAAGTCGGCGTCGGCCTTGGCCTGCTCCCAGACCGGGAGTGCGTTCGAGGACGCCTCCGAGATGCGCTCGACGAGGTCCTCGGGGACGCTGACCGCGCGCTCGTGTTCGCGGCGCACCTCGCGGACGACTGCCCGGCGGTCGGCCGAGAGGTCCGCGTCCCCGAGGTCGTCCAGCATCGCCGCGAGGTCGTCGTCGGTCAGCAGTTCGTGGCCCAGCGTCGAGATCGTCGACTTCTGTTTGGCGCGGGCGGGCGTGCCCCCTTCTGGCATCGTCACCTGCTGGTCCCAGTCGAGGAGGCGGCCCGCGTCCTTGAGGTAGGTGAGCCGCCGGACGTGATCGAGGAACTCGCCGTAGGGTTCCGGGGCGCCCGTCGCGTCTGCCCCGCCACCGCTCTCGTCGTCTGCGCTCATGATTGCGCGTTGGAACGTCGGCGTCTAAAGGTTGCCCGTCTCGCCGGGGCGTTACCGTGGCGCGACTCCCCTGGCGCGTCTCCGCGACGGGTGCGCCCGCAAGCACAATCCCTTTGCGGGGGCCACCCCTACGACCGGCAATGTCGAAGTGTGACGTGTGCGGGGAGGAGGTGAGTATGCCGTACCACTGTCGGCACTGTGGCGGGACCCACTGTTCCGAGCACCGGCTGCCCGAGTCCCACGACTGCACGGGGCTGGACGACTGGAGCGACTCGGGGCCAGTTTTCGACAGCGGGTTCGACGATTCGGTCCAGACGGGCGGGGGCTCGGGCGGCCTCGCGGCCAGACTCGGCCTCGAACGTGGTGTCGGCGGCCCGCTGGCGTACTTCCGGGGGAACATGACCTACACCTTCCTCGGGCTGATGTGGGTGACCTTCCTGCTGGAGTTCCTCGTCGGATTCGCGGTGTCGGGGTCGTTCAACCCCGCCCTGTTCGCCCGGGATTCGACATGGCAGGCCATCTTCGTCCTCTCGTCCCAGCATCCGGAGTTCGTCTGGACGTGGGTCACCTCGGTGTTCGCCCACTCGCCGGCCAACTTCTTCCACATCGCGTTCAACAGCATCGTCATCTACTTCTTCGGCCGGCTGGTCGAGGACTACGTCGGCTCGCGGGAGTTCGCCTACCTCTTCCTGATCAGCGGCGCGCTCGCCGGCCTGGGCCAGGTGGCCATCCAGGCGTTCCAGGGTGGCGGCGCGGGCGTACTCGGCGCAAGCGGCGCCGGCCTCGCCATCATGGGCGTGCTCACCATCCTGAACCCCAGCCTCCGGGTGTACCTCTACTTCATTCTCCCCATCCCGCTGTGGGTCCTGACCATCGGCTACGGCCTCGTCAGCATCCTCGGCGTCCTCAGCCCCGGCGGCGGCCTCACGGGCGGCAACGTCGCCGACGCGGCCCACCTCATCGGCCTCGTGATCGGCCTGGCGTACGGCCAGCACGTCAAGGACCGCGTCCGCCTGCCCGACCAGTTCCAGTTCGGTGCTGGCCCCGGCGGTCCCGGTGGCCCAGGGGGACCAGGCGGTCCTGGCGGTCCCGGTGGCGGACGTCGCCGTGGTCCGTTCTGAAATGGACGTCGTCCGTCCCGCGTTCGTTCCCGACCCCTCGCTGTCCCGCAAGGAGATGGAGGCGGTCCAGCACGACATCGCCGAGGCGGCCGTCTTCGCCGACGACCTGGCGTTGGACCCCTCGCGTCTCGACGCCGACACCGGGGAGGCCACTACCACTCCCGAACAGACGACACTGGGGACCGACCAGCACGGACCGCTCATAGCCGGAGTCGACCAGGCCTTCCGCGACGAGGAGGCGGTCAGTGCCGTCGTGGTCACGCGCGGCGGCCAGGTCGTCGAGCGCACCCACGCCGTCGAACCGGTCGAGATTCCCTACATCCCGGGACTGCTGAGTTTCCGGGAGGGCGGGGCTATCCTCTCGGCACTCGCGAACCTGGACTGTGAGCCCGACCTGCTCGTCGTCGACGGGAGCGGTCGCATCCACTTCCGGGAGGCCGGCCTGGCGACCCACATCGGCGTCACGGTCGACGTCCCCGCGATTGGGGTCGCCAAGAGCCTGCTGTGTGGCCGGCCCCGCGAGTCGCTCGACGAGCCACTCCCCGAGGGCACGCGAGTCGCTATCGAGGCCGACGGCGACGTGACAGCACCCGACGGGACTATCATCGGCTACGCAGTCCAGACCCGTCAGTTCGACTCGGGCGACCGGCACGTCAACCCCGTCTACGTGAGCCCGGGTCACCGCGTGAGCGCACAGACGGCCGCCGACATCGCGTTGCGGGCCGCCTCGGGCTACAAACTCCCCGAACCCACCCGGCTCGCGGACACCTACGCCGACGAGGTCAAGCGCGAGGGGTAGCCGGGAGTCATCGGCGGGGCTTATATGAGCGGGCGCCGTCGTCCCGAGCATGACCGACGAGACGGCCCTCATCACCGGCTGTTCCTCGGGGATCGGGCAGTCGACGGCTCGCCACTTCGTCGACGACGGCTGGACGGTCTACGCGACGGCACGCGAGGAGGGCGACATCGCGGACCTGGACTGTCGGACCGACGAACTGGACGTCACCAGCGGCGCGGATATCGACCGCGTCGTCGACCGTGCCATCGAGGAGGAGGGACGGCTGGACTGTCTGGTCAACAACGCCGGCTACGGCCAGTACGGCCCGCTGGAGGACGTCCCCACCGACGAACTCCACCGGCAGTTCGACGTCAACGTCTACGGCCCCCACCGCCTGACGCGGGCCGTGTTGCCCCACATGCGCGACCGCGAGGAGGGAACCATCGTCAACGTCACCAGTGTCGCGGGGCGGGTCGTCACGCCGGGCGGGGGCGCCTACAGCGCCTCGAAGTTCGCCGTGGAGGCGATGAGCGACGCGCTCCGCGGGGAAATCGACCGCTTCGGCGTCGACGTGGTGCTGGTCGAACCCGGCCCCGTTCAGACCGGGTTCCGGGACCGCATGGAGGAGGAACTCGACGAGGGGCTCGAACGCCGCCCCGAGTACGAGTGGCTCTACGACCTCATCCAGGACGCGGGCCTGTTCGCCGGCGACGCGCCCATCGCCGTCCCCCCGGAGGACGTCGCGGCAGTCATCCACGACGCTGCCTGCGTGTCCGATCCGGACCCCAGGTACCCGGTGGGCCGCGCGGCGACGTACCTGCTGTACAGCCGCTTTCTTCCGGATCGGGCCCGCGACGCCGCGTACCGCCTCGTCCGGCGGCTGGCCTGACTGTCTGCGTGGCTCCTATATTTTGAGGCTGACGTGCAAGAGATAGAGGCTCTATGCAGCACTGGGTAAATTCATGAACTGCCAGACAGATTCGTAACCGTAATACGGGAAATCGGAGAAGTAGACTTTGCGACGCTTGTCGTGAATGTCATCGGCAGTTTCGTGTTGGGACTCGTGACGTTCTTGGGGACGAGTAACGAGGTCGTGCTCTTCGTCGGTGTCGGTGCGTGCGGCTCATTCACAACCTATTCTTCGTTTTCGTTCGAAACTGTCCGGTTGTGGGAAACTGGTGACCGACTGCGAGCGACTCTCTATGCAGTCGGAACACTTGGCCTCTGTCTGATCGCGGCAGGGTGTGCTGCGCTCCTCGTGACTCTCGTGATCGGATAGGCAACGCTGCATACGCGGTACATCTTGGGCAACAGGCCGAGTAACACTCTATGCCAACCGGGAGAGGAAACCAAGTTCGACCAAAGAATGCGCGTCCTGTGGCGTCGAAACTGACAAACCGCTGTGGGTGCGTGAGCATTCCTGTCCGGCCTGCGGCTTCGAAGCGGACAGAGATGCAAACGCGGTCGTCAGACTCCGTCTGACGGGCAGCAAAATCGCGTCGCGATTTTGCGACGGCCTGGAACATTCTTTCTCGCGGACTCTCGAAAGAGCCGCCAACGGCGGCGAGTAGGCAGGGGTAGTTCACACTGGGCCACATACCCATCCGCTCAGACGCTGTGGATGGCAGTAGTTATTTTGCCGCTGCTGCCCGGCCGAACTTCACGAGCAACCCGAGCGTCGCGAGCAGGATGACCACGGCTACAGCGAGCACGACTCCCGAGAGGGGCGTGAGGCCGGCGCCGACCTGCTCGCGGACGAAGTTCGCGGCCAGCCCCCCCGTAACGGCGAGCAGGGCGAGGCCGCCGAGGTTCGCGAGCGTCGAATTGGACTCGGGCACCGCCCCGGAGTTCAGCAGGTAGAGGACGACCGCGATTGCGAACGGCGTCCCGACGGTGCCGAGAGCGAGGACGAGCACCAGCTGCCCGATGACGGCGCCGGGGATGAACGCGCCGGGCGCCGAGAGGAGCGCGACGGCCACGACCAGCCCTCGGTAGCGGTCGTCCGCGATGGAGATCCCCCAGTCGAGTTTGTCCGCGAGGAGGTACGGCGGGACGACGGTGTTGCCCCCGAGCGTCGAGACGGCCGCGCCCCAGAGGCCGAGCAAGAAGAGCCACTTCGCACTCGGGCCGACAAGGGGGCCGAGTGCCTCCCCCGCCGCGACCGGGGTGAGATCGCCCGATTCGAGCACGCTCGCCGTCACGAGGAAGATGGCGAGGCTGTAGACGCCGAAGGCCGCGAGCATCGAGGCGCCGACGTCGAAGGTCGCGAGGCCGTACTCCTCGCTGGTCCACTCGCGGGCGCGCATCGTGTAGGACTGCATCGTGATGAGCGTGATATGGACCGCACCGCCGAAGATGCCAGCCGCGACGATGGCGCCGCCCTGCGGGACCGAGGGGACGAGACCCCCCGCAGCCGCGCCAGGGTCGACTGGCACGACCGCGAGGCTGGCCAGGAAGGCGACGACGACGGCCACGACCAGGACCTTCGCCGCGAGTTCGATGAAGCGGTAGCCGCGGCCGGCCAGCCCCGCCGCGAGGACGACGGCCCAGACGACGCCCCAGATACGCGCATCGATGCCGGTGATGGTCCCCGAGACGGTGGCGACGGTCTTCATGATGACCAGCTGGGCGACGCCCGCAGCCAGCACGACATCGGCGACCAGTAGCCACGCCCAGTACTCGCCGAGGTGCTCCTCGACGACGGCGACGATGCCGTTCTCGGTCAGGAGTCCCAGGCGCATCGCGAGGTACTGGGCGAGCGCGCCGGCGCCCGCCGAGAGGACGACCACCCACAGCAGGTCGTAGCCGAAAAGCGCCCCCGCGGTGACGAGGCTGGCGATGGTCGCCGGGCCGGCCGCGATGGCGCCCGCGACCCAGGTCGGTCCCATCTCGCCGAGGTACTCGCTGACTGTGCCCCTGCTGACGGCGGTCACGTCCGCCGGTTCTCCGCTACTCATCGCCCCAGTGTGTGCGGGCCACGCGAAAAAAGGTGTCTCTAAGCCACACTCATTCCTCCAAGGTCAGCGCGCGCTGGGCGGCGTTCCGGAGGGCGTCCGAGCGGCCGTACGAACCCGGCGCGACGGCTACTGTCTCGACCCCCGCCGCTGCGGCCCGCTCCAGGACGGGCTTGAAGTCGGTGTCCCGGGAGACGACCACGAGCACGTCGATGGTGCCGTCCGTGGCCGCGGCGGTCGCGTCGACAGCAAGGCGGACGTCCACGTCGCCGCTGGTGGTCACGACCTCGAACCCCCGTGCTTCGGCGGCCTGGACGAGTTCCGGCGGGGCGTGTTCGTCGAGATACAGGCGCGCCAGCGCGACCTGCCCCTCGTCGGCGGCGACGTCCCGGACCACGTCCAGGTCGACGTCGAACTCCTCGCGGAGGACGTTCGGGCCGTCGACGAACACGCCGGCCCGGCGTCGACTGCTGTCCCGGAACGCGTCCAGCAGACCCATACACCCGGTTCGGACGGGGCGTATATTTACGATGCGGAGCCACCCGCGTCCCATGTGGGGATTACGGACGCCGCGGCCCAAACGGTTGTCGCATCAGTACAGCACGCCGCCCAGCGGGACCTCCTCGTCGGGTGTGACGAGCACCGGATTGCCGTCGTTCCCGGGAACACCGACCGTCAGCGCCTCGGACTTGAACCCGGCGATGCGCACCGAACCGATGTCCGTCGCACACAGCACCTGCCGGCCGACCAGTTCCGCGGGGTCGTGGTGGTAGCCCAACTGGGCGGCCGACTGGACGGACTCCTCGCCGAGGTCGATCCACAGCTTCACGAGCTGTGGCTTGTTCGCCTCGGGGAACGGCTCGGCCTCGGTCACTTCGCCGACCTGTATCGTCACGTCGAAGGGGGTCTCGGTCATGCCTCCGGCGAGGGCCGGCCCCGACAAAAGCGTCGCCATTCCCGGAGACGGCGGGACCGCATATTAGGACGATAATACTCGATAAACACTGGGTATTGTATTGTCACAAATATAGCCAACCCTTTAGGGAATCCGGAAAAGAACCGCACGTATGAGCACCTACACGAGCGAAGTTGGAACGAGTAAACAGGTAGACGAGGGAGAATTCGACGAACGACTCCGCGAACTGCCGCCGAGTGCCAAACTCGTCGCGAAGGTCCTGGAGCTGGAGTCCCCGCTCTCCCAGAGCGAACTCGCCGAGGAGTCGCTGTTGCCCGACCGGACGGTGCGGTACGCGCTCAACCGCCTCGACGAGGCCGGACTGGTCGAGTCCCGCTACAGTTTTGTCGACGCGCGCAAACGGGTGTACGCACTGGTACAGTGACACCCAGGCGGGTCGACGTTTCCACCGAGACGCGCGCCCCGACCGGCAGGACCGCCGCGTACCTCGCGGGTCGCCTGCTGGTCGACCCCGGCGGCCGGACGGAGGCTCTCGACCGCGCAGTCCGCGAGGCCAACACGGCCCACGTCGCCGTCACGCACCACCACCCCGACCACGTCGGGGCCGTCGCCACCTACGCCCGCGAGTTCGACCTCACCGTGTGGGCGCGTGCCGGCCGCGAGGATGCCTTCGCTGTGGCGGCCGGAATCGATCCCGACCGTTCGTTCCGTCCCGGCACGACGCTTCCGGCCGGGGTGCCGGTGACGGTGCTCGATACGCCCGGCCACGCGCCCGAACACGTGGGGTTCGTCTGCCCTGGCGGTGTCGTGTCGGGCGACCTCGCCGTCGCCGAGGGCAGCGTCGTCGTCGGCGCACCGGCGGGTGACATGCGGGCCTACCTGACCTCCCTGCGGCGCGTCCACGCCCGCGACCCCAACCGGCTGTTCCCGGCACACGGGCCCACCATCGAGGACCCGCGGGCGACCTGCGAACGCCTCCTCGCACACCGACTCGACCGCGAACGGCGCGTCCGCCGGGCCGTGCTTGACGGGGCAAGCGACGCCGACGAAATCCTCGACGCGGCCTACGAGAAGGACCTCTCTGGGGTGCGCGACCTCGCGCGGGCGACGGTCCTCGCGCACCTGGAGAAACTCGCCGTCGAGGGACGGGTCGCCTGGGACGGCGAGCGGGCACACCTTCCCTGAACCGGGCGCGGTGCTTTTGGCCACACACCGCGAAAGGAGTGGCGCATGTCCTCGATCGCCGACGGGAGCGTCCGGTTCGACCGGCTCGCGAACGGGACCGTCCGGCGGGAACCGACCGCCGCGCACGACCCCTTCATGGTCAACGCCACGCAGTACCTGGGATGGTTCTTCCGGGCGGAGAACGCGACGGTCGCGGGCAGCGTGGACGCGGACAACACCACGACCTACCGCGTCGTCACCGAGGGGGACCCGGACCCGCGATTCCGCGACGTGCGGGGGACCGTCTACGTCACCGGCGTCGGGTCGACCAGCGTGACGGCGCCGGCCTGGGTCGGCAACCGGACGGTCGCCTCGTCGGCGTAGCCCTCCGAGTGAGGATATCGCGGAGTACTAATAGCTGGTCGACCCACCCTCCACTGATGAGCTACCGGACGCTCGACGACCTCGCCGCCGGGCAGCGGGTCGTCGTGCGCGTGGACATCAACTCCCCAATCTCCGCGGGGCGGGTACAGGACAACAGACGGTTCGCCCGACACGCACGCACCGTCAGCGAGCTGCTCGACCGCGACCACGCCGTCGCCGTCCTCGCCCACCAGGGCCGGCCCGGCCGCCCCGCCTTCACCTCGCTGGAACAGCACGCGGACGTCCTCGCGGAACACCTCGGGACCCCCGTCGAGTTCGTCTCGGACACATACGGCCCGACCGCCATCGAGGCCATCCGGAACCTCGCGGCCGGCGAGGTGCTCCTGCTGGAGAACGTCCGCATGGTGATGGACGAACTCCCGGAGAAGCCGCCCGAAGAGCACGCCGAGAGTACGCTCGTCCGGACACTCGCCCCGGAGTTCGACGCCTACGTCAACGACGCCTACTCGGCGGCCCACCGCAGGCACGCCTCGCTGGTGGGCTTTCCCCCCGCCATGGACGCCTACGCGGGGCCGGTGCTGGCCGCCGAGTACGAGGCAAACTCCGCCATCGCCCCCCGCGAGTTCGACGGCGACGTGACGATGGTCGCCGGCGGCAAGAAGGCCACCGACGTCATCGAGGTGATGACCGCCCTCGAGGACAGGGTCGACAATTTCCTTTTGGGTGGCATCGCGGGCGAACTCTTCCTCCGGGCGCTGGGCTACGAGGTCGGCCGCGACGTCGGCGACACCGACGTCTACGACGAACAGTACGTGCACAATCGTGAGAAGATCCAGCACCTCATCGAGGCCCACCCCTCCGATCTCGTCTTCCCGACCGACCTGGCCTACGAGGACGACGACGGCGAACGCGCCGAGGTCACGGTCGCCGACGTCAAGGACAAAGAGTACGACTACCTCGACGTCGGGACCGACACGACCTCCCGCTATGCGGACATCGCGGCCAGTTCCGGGGCCGTCTTCGTGAAGGGGGCGCTGGGCGTCTTCGAGGACGAGCGGTTCAGCTACGGGACGGTGAACGTCCTCGAAGCCATCGCGGCCTGTGACTGTTTCTCGGTCGTCGGCGGCGGCGACACCTCGCGGGCCATCGACATGTACGGCCTCCGGGAGTCGGACTTCTCGCACGTCTCCATCGCCGGCGGCGCCTACATCCGGGCGCTGACGGGCAAACCGCTGCCCGCCATCGAAGTGCTGCAGCGGAGCGCCGAGGCGGAGGTACGCGAGTGATGTCCGAAGAACGGATCCGCCAGGTACTGACAGACCGGCTCGACTCGCCGGTCGAGGTCGGCGAGTACCGCGGCGTCGAGGGCGTCTGGGCACAGGTCGAAATCGACCCGCGGGCGAACTACGAGGAGCGCCCGACCTCCCTGGCCTGTCGCGGGACGTCGGTCCGGGAACTGAAGGTCCGCTTCGTCGCCGCGACGGCCGAGGAGGCGACGGTGCTTTCGGCCCTGCGCGATATCGAGGCGGTCACGCCCGCCGACGGCGGGGTCTCCGCCGAGAACCACGCACTCTCCGAAGGCGAGGAACTGTGGCCCCACATCCTCTACGAGGACCTCCCGCTCTCGGAGGCGGCGTCGGTGCTGCGGGCCATCGAACGCGAACCCCTGCCGCGGTTCTAATCGTCGGCCGCCGCTTCCGGCGCCGCGTCCGTCCCGACCAGCGGTTCGTCCAGCCCCAGCGCCTCGTCGGTCCGCTGCATGCTCTCCGCGCGGTCGGCCGACCCGGTGACAGCGCGGATGGCGTCGACGTTCTCGGGGACGACGTCTGACTCCTGGTGGATGGCCTGGAACAGGTAGAGGTCGTTGCCTTCGACGGTAATCGACTCGCCCCAGATGCAGTTCTCCCAGACGTCGGTGCGGGAACGACCCGTGTCCCCTGCGAGTTCCTTGATCGCGCCGGCGCCGTCGAGGCCGAGCCACTCGGGGATGACGAACGTGCGGGACTCGCCTTCGAGGAGGTCGCGGATCTCGGCGGCCGACGGCTGTGATTCCAGCGTGACGTTGACGCTGTGGGTGTGCATCAGCGTGGCGGGCACCTTCAGCCCGAGCGTGTCGATGTCGAGGTCCGGGAAGATGGTCTGGACGTCGGGGCCGTGATGCGAGGGCAGTTCGACGGGGTCGGGGAGGATGTCGTTGATGGGCCCCCGGCCGCTCTGGGCGGGGTCGCCGCCCCGCCGGACGAGCGTGACACGGGCCTTCTCGACGCCGTAGGCCTCGCACAACGGCGCCAGCAGGCGGGCGAGGCCGGTCGTGTTACAGGAGACCACCCGCACCAGGTCCGCGCCCGCGACTGCGTCGTAGTTGGCACGGGCGGTGAAGGAGGCGTCGACGACGTCGGCGTCCTCGCCGCCCTGGAGGAGCGCGGGCGTGTCGTGCTCGCGGTACATGGCAGCGTTCTCCGCGCCGACGCCGGAGGGGCAGGCGTCGACGACGACGTCGCTTGCGGCGACCAGTTCCTCGACGTCGCCAGCGATGTCGATGCCCGCCTCCGCGAAGCGGTGCCGGCGGTCCTCGATGGCGGCGTAGAGGTCGTAGCCCTTCTCGACGGCGCCCCGGGCCTCGAAGTTCGGCCGGGTCTTGGCGACACCCAGGACCTCCATATCGGGTTGTGCGCGGACGGCGTCGGCGACGCGCTTGCCGATGGTGCCGTAGCCGTTGATGCCCACCTGCATGTGCGCGGGTTTGGCCACTTGCCGGCATAGGCGTTGTGATAGGCGCCGCGAGAACGGACGTCGACGGGGACGACCAGCCGGCCGGCGTCCTCCTCGACACCGAGACGGGCGGGACGGAGTGGTACGACCTGCGGTGACCGACCGAGTGCGCGGCCCGGTCACTCCCCGGAGCCACGGCCCTGCGGGCGGTCACGGTAGATTGCGACCGCGAGGCCGGCGAGTGCCACGAGGGCGACGACGGCGAAGGGCCCGCCGACGACGACGGCGGCGGACTGGACGGTGCCGCTGCCGCCCACGAGGATGAGGACGGCCGCGATGATCCCGACGAGCGCCGCGAGGACGGCCCGTAGCGACGCCGAGGGGTCCGCGCGGCGCGAGGTCAGCAACGCGAGACTGCGGGTCGCGGCGTCGGCCGACGTGATGAAGAAGGTGATGACCAGGAGGAGGAACACGACCAACAAGAGGTCGCCCAGCGGCACCGCGTCGAAGACGGGGAACCCGGCGGCCGGGATGCCGGCGTCCCCGATGACACCGAGCACGTCCGCCGTGCCGGTGTGTTGCAACGAGAGGGCGGTCCCGCCGACGACGACAAACCAGGTCAGCGTCGCCAGCGACGTCGCGCCCACCGACGCGAGCACCACCGTCCGAATCTGTCGGCCCCGGGAGATCCGCGCGAGGAAGAGTCCGACGAAGGGTGCCCACGAGAGCCACCACGCCCAGTAGAAGACCGTCCAGGCCGAGAGCCAGTCCCCGCCGCCGCCCGTCGCGCCGTAGAGGCTCATCGGGACGAATTCGGTCACGTAGCCGGCGACGGCACCCGCCCCGGTCGTCGCGACGAACCCCAGCGGCCCCAGGAGTGCGAGCGCACCGAGGAGGGCGAGAAAGGCGACGCTGTTCAGTCCCGAGAGGCGGCGCATCCCACGGCGGACCCCCGTCACGGCCGAGACGGCGAAGATGACCGTCAGGCCGGCCACCAGCAAGGGTTCGCCGCCGGCGAGGTCGACCGGCCAGCGGTACTCGATGCCCGCGAGGAACTGCGCGCCCAGAAAGCCAAGCGTCGTCGACAGTCCGCCAAGCGTCGCCACCACCGCCAGCACGTCGACGAGGCGTCCCAGCGGGTGTTCGACGGCGTCCTCGCCCAGCAGGGGGACGAGCACCGACGACACGCGCAGCGGCGCCCCGCGGTTGTACGCCGCGTAGGCGACCGGGAGGCCGACCGCGAGGTACACCGACCACGCCGAGACCCCCCAGTGGAACAGGGTGTACTGGAGCGCCCCGGCGACAGCGGCGTCGGACTGCGCCGCAGCGTCGAGGTACGGCGGCACGGTATCGTAGTGCAACAGCGCCTCGACGGGGCCCCAGAAGACGATGCCCGCCGCGATGCCGGCCGAGAAGAGCATCGCGAGGTAGGCCGGCAGAGAAAAGTCCGGGGTCGCGTCCTCCCCGCCCAGGCGGATCCGCCCCCAGGGGCCCACAGCGAGGACGACGGCCGCGAGGACGAAGGTCAGCACCGCGACGAGCAACAGGTCCCGGGCGGTCCCGAAGACGACGGATTCGAGGGCGGACACTGCCGCCATCGTCCGCTCGGGAACGGCGAGGAAGCCCACCACCACGACGGCCGCCAGGGCCACGCCGGGGACGAACACCGGGCGGTCGACCTCCTCGCGGATCTCCTGGCCCCGGGCGGTGAGCCACTCCCCGGCGGAGACGCCGACCCACGTGTCCTCGGCCGTCTCGCCCGCACCGATTGGCACGCCGGCAGTCCGGTCGGGGAGTGCGGCCAGCAGCGCCAGCACCGCGCCAGCGAAGGTCAGCCCGAGACCCAGCAGTGCACGCCCGCTGATGAGCGCGCCGACCGTCGCCGGCAGCAGGAACGCGGCGGCGACGAGCGCCCCCGTGACGAGCGCACCCGAGACCAGCAACAGGAGACCGAGGCCGAACGGCCCTTCCGGGTCCCGACCCCCGGTCACACGCTCGACCGCCACGGTCACTCACCCCCTCCCGGCGGTGATTGCTCGCTCGCGATGCCCGGGTCCGTGCGCTCGGCGTCGTCCCCCGTATCGTCGACCAGCCCCACCCCGGTGAACTCGAAGCGCGCCCCGCCGGCGTCGCTCTCGGTCACCGCGAGGTCCCAGCCGTGGGCGGTCGCGATTTCGCTGACGATGGCCAGGCCGTAGCCGGTGTTGCCCGACTCCGTGGTGAACCCGGACTCGGTAACCTCCTCGCGGACGTCGGCAGGGATGCCGACGCCGTCGTCGCCGACCGCGAAGCCGTCGGGCAGTGGCTCCACCCGGACGGTCAGCGCGGCCGGGTCGCTTTCGGCGCCGTGTTCGACGGCGTCCTCGGGAGTCTGCGACGGAGGGCTCGTGGAACCGTGTTCCACGGCGTTCCGGAAGAGGTTCTCGAAGAGGTTCGGGAGGCGGGACTCGTCGGCCAGCATCGTCGCGTCGCCGGTGACCTCCAGCGTCGCCCCCTCGGTCTCGACGTTCCGCCAGGCGTGGGACGCCGCGGCGTCGAGTCCGACGGCGTCCAGTTCCTCCTCCTCGACGTCCCTGCCCTCGCGGGCCATCGACAGCAGGTCCTGGATCATCGTCTCCATGCGCTGGTGCTGGCGTTTCACCTTCCGGAGCGATTCCTCGTCGCCGGTCTCGATGGCCAGGTCGAGGTGGCCCATGGCCACGTTCAGCGGGTTCCGGAGGTCGTGGCTGACGAAACTGACGAACTGGTCCAACCGTTCGTTGGCCCGGGCGAGTTCCTGTTCGCGCTCGACGCGGTCGGTGACGTCGCGGGCGTTGATGACGATACCCTCGACGGCGGGGTCCTCGACGAGATACCGCGCGATGGCCTCGATGGTGCGGACCTCGCCGCCGGCGGTCTCGAGACACACCTCGAACCGGATGCGGCTGCTCTCGGCCGGGTCGGTTCCGGTGCCCTCGAGGACGCGCCGCCAGGTCGCCGCCGCCTGCGAGGGGGCGTCCTCTGCTACCGCCTCGACACCGGTCGCCTGCTCGTGGTCGGCGTCCTCGACCGTCAGGTCCTCGAAGGACCGCCGGCCGACGAGGTCGTCGGGGTCGTAACCCAGGACGCGCTCGACGGAGGGGCTGGCGTAGTCGCCCCGGCCCGTCTCGTCGAGGACGAACACCATGTCGGAGGAGGCCTCGATGAGGCGCCGGAACCGCCGTTCGAGGCGGACCCGGTCGGTGACGTCCCGGACGGCGAGCAAGCGCCCGGTGGCGCGGCCGGCCTCGACGCGCGAGACAGACAGGTCGAGGTACCGCTGGTCGCCACCCTCGTCGACGGTGACCGTCTCGGTGACCGGGTCGCCCTCGAAGGAGTCGAGCACGGAGAGGTCGACACCGAAGGCCCTCCTGGCGTTCCGTCCGAGCAGACGTCCCTCGTCGCCGTCGAGCAGCGACCGCGCCGCCGCGTTCAGGTCGACCACCTCGTTTGCCGCGTCCAGCAGGACGTACCCCTCGCCCATGTTCTCGACGACCGAGGAGCGCGGGACCAGCACCAGGTCGAACAGGCGGTACTTGAATATCCCGACGGCGAAGGCGACACCGAGCAGGGCCACCGACGGGGGCGTGAGATTCACCGTCGCACCCGGGCCGAGGTCGGCGAGCGACGCGAGGTTGGCTCCCGCGGGCACGAGGATACCAGCAAGGAGGACCGCCGCCTGGCCGCGGTAGACGCGCCGGGTGCGTGCGATGAGGCCGGCCATCAGCACGACGCCCGCGAGCGCGACTATGTACGAGTAGGCCCCGTGCCGGGCGCGGTCGCGGTCGCCGTCTCGCGCCAGACGAGACCGTGATTCGCGTTCGTGACCGCGAGCGCGACCGTCAGCGCCGGGACTGTCCAGAGCGCGGCCAGTCGCATCCGGGTCAGCCACGCCTCGCGGCGCGCGTAGACGAGCGCGAACGTACACCAGGCGGCCGGCACGATTGCCTCGCCGACCAGAGAGACCGTCGCCCAGAGGCGCTTGCCCGCGAGGTCGGCGCTGGCAAACTGGAAGGAGTACCCCAGCGTCCAGACCGCGGTGCCGAGCATCAGCGTCGCGAACGCGGTCACGCGGCGGTCCCCCCGGACCAGCAGGACGTACAGCAGGCCGAAGACCGCGAGCGTGGCAGCGACCACTGTCGAGACGAGGAGCGGGTCCGCCCAGGGGGTCGATTGCCATACCATCCGTCTCACCGGCCGGCGCCGCGTCGTCACCCCCCACCCCCGACAGTCCTTTTATGCACAACTGTGTAGAATCGCATAAATAGTTCCCGGAAAACCTCTATCCCCCCGCCCGCCCATCCCTCGCACATGAGCGGTTCCCTGCGCGGCCCGGCAGAGACGGCGATCGACCAGTGCATGGGCCTCGACCCCGGCGAGTCCTGCTGTATCGTCACCGACGACGAGCGCCAGGCCATCGGCGAGGCGCTGTACGAGGTCGCGAGCGAGACGACCGAAGCCGCGGTGCTGGCGCGCTACCCGCCGGGCGACCAGCACGGCGAGGAGCCTCCGGCATCGGTGGCGGCCGCGATGGCCGGCGCGGACGTCGTGCTCGCGCCCACGACCAAGAGCCTGAGCCACACCGCCGCCCGCACCGAGGCCAACGAGGCGGGCACCCGCGTGGCTACGCTGCCCGGCATCACCGACGGCGTCTTCCTGATGGGGCTGGACGCCGACTACGGGCACATTCGGGAGGAGTGTCGCCGGGTCTACGACCAGGTCGCCGACGCCGAGGCGATCCGGGTGACCACCCCCCAGGGAACGGACATCACGCTCGAACCGGGCGCGCGCGAGTGGCACGAGGACACCGGCGTCGTCCACGATCCCGGCGGGATGACGAACCTCCCGGCCGGCGAGGTGTACGTCAGCCCCGAAACCGGCGACGGGACCGTCGTCGTCGACGGGACGATGATGCCCCACGGCCGCCTCGGGGACCACACCGTGGAGTTCGAGGTCGAAGACGGCCAGGTCACACACATCGGAGACGACGCCCTCCGCGAGGAGGTCGAGGCGGCCGCCGCCGAGGCCGGCAATGTGGCGTACAACCTCGCGGAACTGGGCATCGGGACGAACGTCGCCGTCGCGGACCTCGTGGGCTCGGTCCTGCTCGACGAGAAGGCCGCCGGGACGGTCCACCTCGCCATCGGCGACGACCACGGCATCGGCGGCGACGTCGAGGCACCCATCCACCTCGACGGCGTCCTCACGGAGCCGACGGTGTTCGCGGACGGGCAGCAGATCGCGCTGCCGGAACCCGAGCGGTAGCGCCGGGAGGGAACGGCCGAGGCATACTTGTAGCGCGGCGTGCTACCGCCACCGATGTCGCAGTGGGCCGACCGGGCCGAGGAGTTGCTCTACGACGGCGAGTCCATCGCGGAGACGGTCGAGGTCGGCGACGCCCGGGTCGTCGTGACGAGCCACCGCGTGCTCGCGTTCACGTCCGGCGGGGACGGCCCCTCCTTCAGACAGGCAGACCGCCCGAACGTCGCCGGGGTCTCGACGGGTGCCCGGGCCGAGGCCGGCCTGCTGGAGCGGGCGCTCAAGTTCGGCGTGGTCGGCGTCCTCTTGCTCGTCGCGGGCGTCATCCTCGATTTCGGCGACATCGTCGGGGACGTCGACCTCACGGGCGGACAAACGGCCG
>PXSG01000047.1:0-8365 GCA_003023485.1 Halobacteriales archaeon SW_10_68_16 | reverse complement strand
CGTCATCGAAGTCGAGGGCGACGAGGACATCCACCTCCCGACGCCCGGTGCGGGCGCCGACACTGCGGTCGCACGGCTCGAAGGCGCGATCGCGCCCGGGTAGGCCCATAGCATCGTGTGTGACGCGACGACGATTCTTCTGGAGTGACCGGACGCAACCATCGATCCGAGCGAGTGTCACATTCCCCCGACACACATTACTCGCTCGGCGTCTCACATCGGGTAATGCCGAGCCTCGAGGACGCCGTCGGTATGGGTCGTCCCTTCTACGCCGAACCCCGACTGGGCGCACGCCTCCTCGACGGCACCGACGCACTCTGTGCGAGCTGCAACAACTGTACCGTCCCACAGGTCGCCGGCGAACCCGGCCGGTGCCGGACGCCGTCGGTCGTCCGCGAACGATCCCGCCTCGAAGGAGAAGGTGCCTACGAGAGAGAGAACACCGTGACGACCGACACCGGGAAGTGAATCCCACGAAGGAAAATCATCGGGCGGAACTGCGGGGAACGGAACGCGGACGGGCGGTCAGCCGTCTTCGGGCGGGTCGTCGATCATGATGACGGCCTCGCCGTCGATGGCCACCTCGCCGTCGTTGACGACGCGCGTGGTCAGGCGGTACTGGTCGTTCCCGAGGTCCTCTACTACCTCGCACTCGGCGGTGATGCGGTCGTCGACGCGGACGGGGTTGTGGAACTCGAGGTCCTGTGAGAGGTAGATGACGAGTCCGGGCACGCGCGCGAGCGCGGCACTGATGAGTCCGCCAACCAGCGTCCCGTGTGCGATCCGGCCACGGAAGCGGGTCTCTCCGGCGAACTCCTCGTCGAGGTGCAGGGGGTTGGTGTCGCCGCTGGCGGCAGCGAAGCACTGCACGTCCCCGTCGGTGATCGTCTTGGTGAACTCGAAACGGTCGCCCACCCCGAGCTCCCCCGGTTTTTCGGCGGTCAGGGTCGTGTGCCACTCGGGCAGGTCCTCGTCGGGATCGATGCGCTCGGCCCCGACGCCGAAGGCCGCGAACGCCGCGCGGTTGGCCGCCACCACGCTGTCGAAGACGTGCGAGGACGTCTCCGTCCACGTCTCCAGCAGCACACTGCGCTCCGATTCAGAGCTCATCGCCCACAGCATATGCCTCACCCCTTATTAAAAGGTGAGGATTATTAAAGTACCCACCCTCGTATGGCGGGCCTCGCACTTGCACCCCCGAGCAGCGCGTCCCGGTCGCTGCGTCTCCCATGGGCACCGGTGCGGGTCCGAACCACTTTATGGTAACGAATGGTTTCAGATGGTAAACAACGGAAGTCTTATGTACTCAGGGGGAGTAGAGACGGATGACCGATGACCGACGAGAACGATGGGCCAGCGTGGTCGCCCCCGATGTTCGAGCTGTTCCAGGAGACGAGCGAGCAGGCAGTCGAGACACAGAAGGAGATGTTCGAGCAGATGCTGGGCGGGTTCTCCACTCCCGACATGAACCAGCTCGGCGCGATGACGCCGTATCAGCATTCCCGACGCCGAGCGCGAGGCGCTCGACATCGAGGAAGGCGACATCGTCCAGACCGTCGTTCTCCCGGTCAAACGCAACAGGAGTGACTAACTATGGATTACACCAACCCCATCACCACGACTTTCGAGCTGCAGCGGGCGTCGATCGAACAGAGCCAGCAGGCCCTCCAGGGGACCGTCGAGTTCCAGCAGCGGCTCGGCCAGGCTGTCGTCGACAGCTTCGAGACCCAGGAGTCGGCCCAGCAGCGCGCCGTCGAACTCCAGCAGGAGGCCGTCCACAGCGCGCTGGACGCCATCGAGACCAACGTCCCCGGCGCCGAGACCGCGGTCGGTGACGTCCGCGAGGCCGTCGACGAGCAGTACGACTTCCTGCTCGAGAACCACGCCGAGGCCTTCGAGGCCGTCGCCGGCGAGTTCGAGGAGGGCGTCGCCGCCTACGACGAGTTCGTCGAGGATTCCCTCGCGGCCATCGAGGAGCAGGTCGACCTGCTGCTGGAGGCCCACGAGGAGATCGAGGCCCAGTCCGTCGAGGGCGCCGAGCAACTCGCCGACCAGTTCGAGGCCCTGGAAGAGCAGGTCGAGGACGTCCAGAGCCAGGTCCGTGAGGTCCAGCAGCAGGCCGCCGAGGCCGTCGAGGCCTGAGTAAGGGCTTTATTTTCGCGCGTGCCGAACTCACCATCATGAGCGACAACATTCAGGACGACTGGAACGAGATGCTCGAAGGGATGAACGAGGCGGTCGCGGAGTCGGTCGAGCGCAACGTGGAGGCCCAGGCGGCGTTCGTCGAGGCCTGGACCGACGCGGTTGAGGACTCCGTCCCCGAGGAGGACACCCTCGCGGACGCCGTCGAGGGCTACACCCGCGCCTACGAGGTGTGGATGGAGGCCACAGAGGAGATGTTCGAACGGACGACCGCCACAGTCGAGGGCGAAGACGTCGACCCCGCGGAGTTCCGTGACATCTGGCTGGACTCGGCCAACGAGGCGTTCAAGGAGGTCATGTCCACGGAAGCCTTCGCGGCCGCGAACGGCCAGTTCGTCGAGGCGATGCTGGAGCTGCGCGAGGAGTTCGACGAGGCCACGCAGGACGCCATCGCCGAGATGGGGATGGCCACCCGCGACGACGTCGTCGAGGTCGGCGAGCGCCTGGTCGAACTCGAACGGCGTCAGCACGAAGTCGAGAACAAACTCGACCGCGTGCTCGAGGCCCTCGAGGACTAACGATGGCGACCCACCCACTGACCGCGGCCCTGGACGCCCACTCACGGGCCGTCGAGGAGCTGGCCGAGGCGACCCGGAAGGGCCAGCTGCTGCCCGAGCGCGTCGCCGAGATGGAAACCATCGAGGTCGGGGGGACGCCCTCGGAGGTGGTCTACGAGGAGAACAAACTCCAGTTACTCCAGTACGAGTCACGGACCGAGGAACAGAACGAAGTACCCATCCTCATCGTCTACGCGCTGATCAACAAGCCGTTCGTGCTGGACCTGCAACCGGGCCGGAGCGTCGTCGAGCGCCTGCTCGATGCGGGCCACGACGTCTACCTCATCGACTGGAACGAGCCCTCGCGGCTCGACCAGCACCTGACGCTCGACGACTACGTCGACCGCTACATGGACAACTGCGTCGACGTCGTCCGCGAGCGGTCGGGCCAGGACGCCATCAACGTCCTCGGGTACTGCATGGGCGGCACGATGAGTTCCATCTACGCCGCGCTCTACCCCGAGAAGGTCAACGCCCTCGGGCTGATGGCCGCCGGCCTCTGTTTCGCCGGCACCGGCGGCATCCTCGAACGCTGGGGCAGCGACGAGCACTACGATCCCGAGGACGTCACCGAGGCCTTCGGGAACGTCCCCGCCGAACTGCTCGACGAGGGTTTCTCGCTGATGGACCCCGTCCAGAACAACGTCAGCAAGTACGTCACCTTCTACGAGAACATGGAGAGCGACGGGTTCGTCGCCAACTTCGCGCGCATGGAGAAGTGGCTCGACGAGGGCATCGACCTCGCGGGCGACACCTACGTCGAGTTCCTCCGGAAGATCTACCAGGACAACCAACTGTGCCGCAACGAACTCGAAATCGACGGCAAACGGGTCGACGTCGGGACCATCGACATGCCGGTCCTCCAGATCCTCGGGGAGTACGACCACCTCATTCCCCCCGAGGCCTCCCGACCATTCAACGACGTCGTCGGCAGCGACGACGTGACCACCATCGAGTACCCGACGGGCCACATCGGCCTGTCGGTGTCTTCCTCCTCCCACGAGGACCTCTGGCCGCAGGTCGCCGAGTGGTTCCACGAGAAGTCGGGCGCCCCGGAGGTCGAAACGGTCTCGGGCATCGGCCCGACCTACGGCGAACGCCTCCGCGAGGCCGGCATCACGACCGTCGAGGACCTCGCCGACCACGAGGCCGCCGACCTGGCCGAGATCGCCGAGACCAGCGAGTCCCGGGCCGCGGACTGGCTCGACCAGGTCGAGTAGCGCGGCTCTCCTCGTCGCTCCCCTCCCGTGACCCGCTCCTTTTAGCCGGTCGCCCCCGAGGGCGAGTGTATGCGCGTCAGCGTCATCGGCGGCAGCACCGTCACCGACGAACAGTACGACATCGCCCGGGAAGTGGGACGGCTGCTCGGCGAGTCTGGCCACGAGGTGGTCTGTGGCGGGCTGGGTGGCGCCATGGAGGCGGTCTGCCGGGGCGCCCGCGAGGCCGGCGGTCACACCATCGGTATCCTGCCCAGCGCCGACCGGTCGACAGCCAACGAGTACGTCGACACGCCCATCGCGACGGGCATCGGCTACGCCCGCAACGCCCTCGTCGTCAAGAACGGCGACGCCGTCATCGCCGTCGACGGCTCCACGGGGACGCTCTCTGAGCTGGCCTTCGCGCTCGACGTCGGCCGTCCCATCGCCGGCCTCGACACCCACCGCGTCGACGACCTCCCCGGACTGGGCCACATCGAACACGTCGACTCGCCCGAGGCGGCGGTGCGGTTCGTGGAAACTGCTGTCGGGACCGACTGATAGTGATTGCTGTAACGATTTACCGTTTCAACCGCGGTACGTCATGCGGTTGGTCCGGAAACGGCGTACAGCAATCACTATGATGTATTTTGTTGGTCTGCACACCAACGCCCGTATTATGATGGCGCAATAACCATCATTCGGGGATGGCGGACGACAGCGAGGTCAATGTGGTACGGGACCGGCGGCGTGACTACGGCGAGGAGATCGTCCGCATCCGCGTGCTTCGCGTTCCGGAGTCCGAGAAATTCCCCGAGGGAATCGAGTTTCCGGGAGTCGAGGTTCTCCTCGAACAGTTCATTCAGGAACTACCCGACCACGTTTCTCCATAACCCATGACCACGAACACACTGTACATCACAGTCGAATCGACAGCAGAGTTCTTCGCGAGTACGTGCTCAGCCTTTCCGACGAGGAGGCGCTCGAACGGGTGTTGCGTGCAAAGAACCTCGAACTCGTCCGGACAATCGCGACAGCGGAACCCGAAAGCGTTCGTGAACTCGCTCGGCTCGTCGACCGCGATATCAAGAATGTCTCGACGGCGCTGAGCCGTCTGGCGGAACTCGGCCTCATCGAACTCGAAGACGTGGGCCGTGCGAAGAAACCGACGGTGTGGTACGATCACGTCGAGATCGACATCCAGGTCGCTGCTGGTGGCGCCGACGACTCCGACGTAATTCGCGCGTGATTCACAGCCAGTCGCAAAAGGAGTCCTCGATGAGCGTCCCGTCCTGGTGGTCGACGTACTCGGCCTGCATCCCCCAGATTGCCTCGGGGAGGGGAACGCCGGATGCGACGGCGGTCCTGACGCGCTCGTGTTTCCAGCGGGCGGGTGTCGTCCGGCGGTCCAGCCGTTCCCGGAGCGGGCGGATGTACCCGTGGGCCTGCTCGGCCGAGAGGCCCCGCCCTTCCAGGCCGTCGCGGGCGTACTCGAACAGTTCGTTGCAGATGACGTCGATGTCGGTGGTCTCGACGCCATCGGTGGTGAGCCACGTGATGTCGGCCTGCAGGCCGTCGCGGGCGGCGGCGTAGAAGTTCTCGCGTGCTCGCTCCCAGGCCAGCCCGCGGACCGGGTGTTCGAACCGCGGCAGACTCTCCATGAGGCCGGCGAAGACCGCCTCGAAGGCCACGCAGTCCCGGATGGTCGGCTGGGCGGGCACCGGGCGGAACTCGATGCGGGCGTTGGCCTGCGAGCGGGTCGCGCCGTCGAAGACCGGCCGGATCCACCGCCAGTAGCTGCCGTGTTTGTGCCGGAAGTGCGCGAAGGCGTCGTCGAAGCCGTCGGCCTCCGTGACGTCCATCGGGACGATACAGGTGTCGGCGGCGATGTCGTCGATGGCGTCCTCGACGGTCTCGAAGTCGGGCGGGAAACACACCTTCGGCGGCTCGGCGTTGTCGGCGGGCGGGTTCAGCACCGACTCGAAGACGCCGATGCGGTGCTCCATGTGGGCGCTCTCGACGATCTCCTCGTCGGGGGCGTCGTCGTAGAGGTCCGGCGGGAAAAAGGGGGAGTTGACCCCCAGCGCCAAAAGCGGACCCGCGACGCGGAGCGCGTACCGGAAGTACTCGGGGAGGTCGGGTGCGTGGGGGACCTGGTAGTGGGGCTGGATGGAGGTGATGAGGCTCTCGGGCATCACCGTCTCGGCCTGCAGTGAGACGTGGGGCGCGTCGAGGGCGTGCCGGGAGGGGTAGTCGGTGTTGGCCATCGCGTGGTACCGGACGGCGTCGCTCATGTTCGTCGCGATCTTGACGCCGTCCTGTTCGACGTAGTCGGTGAGGTACTCGGTGGCGGTCTCGCCGGTCGGCGGGACGGTCCAGAGGCCGTCAGTCACGAGCTGGATGTTCTCGACGCCGGTCTTCTCCTGGGCGGGGGCGAAGTGGGCCTGGATCTCCTTCTCCTGGGCGACCAGCCCGTAGCGGGTCAGGGGGTCGGGGCTGGTCTGCATCTCGGCGTTGTGCAACCCCAGTTCCTTCTCGAAGCCGATGAGTTCCAGCAGTTGCCGGGAGGTCCGCCGGAGCCCGCCCGCCCGCGAGTCGACGCTGTACAGTTCCAGTTCGAGGCCGATCAGCGCCTGCGTGTTGTCGAAGGTGCCCTCCCGGACCTCCCGTTTGAGCTTCTCGGCCTCAGCCGAGGCCGTCTCCCGGAACGCCTCGGCGTCGACCGCGAGCGCCTCCCGGACCGCCGCCGCGAGTTCGGAGGCCGACATGCCCGCCCGTTCGACACCCAGCGGTTTGAAAGTTGGTTCCCCCGACCGTCGAAAGTGTTGTCACCGTCCCCGCCACACACGGAGGTATGACGACACACGACGTCACGGTCGTCGGCGGCGGCGTCGCGGGCAAAGCGGCGGGCCCGCCTGTTGCTCGACATGATGCGCGACCAGGCCGAACGCGCGGGCTGTGAGTACCGCGAGTGCGAGGTCACGCGCGTCGACCGCGCGGACGAGGAGGACGGCGACAGCGACGGCACCGGGTTCCGCGTCGAGACGGCCGACGGCCGGGAGTGGACCTCGCGGTACGTCGTCGCCGCGACGAAAAACACCACCGACTACCTCGAAGAACTCGACGGGGTCGGCGTCATCTCGCGGGGCAAGACGTTCGTCGACGTCGAGGAGGGCGGCCGGACGGGTGTCGATGGCCTCTACGCCGCGGGCCGGCTGGCCGAGAAACCCCACCAGGCAATCGTCTGTGCCGGCCACGGCGCCGAGGTCGCGGTGGCGCTGCTGGAGGACGACGACGTCCCTTTCTACCACGACTGGGTCACACCGGCGGGGTACTTCACCGGCCGCGACCGGGACGTCCCGCCGGGCTGTGAGGAGATCGACGAGGCCGAACACCGCCGCCGCGAGGAAGCGTCGCTGTCGGTCACCCGCGAGTATTTCGCCGAACCACACCCCGAGACACCCGAACAGCACCCGAGCGTCGCCGAACGGGAGTAGCGTCGCCGGACACCGGACGGCGCGAACGCTGACGCGCGTACGATCGGGGCGACGACGGGTCGTGTCACCACGACTCGCGCCAGCCCTTTAGGTGGCTGTCGCCTCCGGGGAGTATGGACTACGACGCCGCCCTGGACCGGGCCTACGCCGCGTTGCCCGACCGGACACGCGACGAGACGGCACGCCTCTCGGTTCCCGACCCCGACGGCGAGACCGACGGCGACTTCACGCGCCTGACGAACGTCGGTGCCATCGCCGACGCGGTGGGCCGGGACCCCGAGCACCTCCACAGCGCCATCCAGCGCGCCCTGGGGACCTCCGGCCAGTTCGACGGCAATCGGGCCCGCTACAACGGCTCGTTCGACGCCGCCGACTTCGAGGCCGCCATCGACGACTACGTCGCCGAGTTCGTCACCTGTTCGGAGTGTGGCCTCCCCGACACGGTCCTCGACCAGGAGGACGGCATCGAGATGCTCCGCTGTCAGGCCTGTGGCGCCTTCCGCCCGGTCCAGAAACGCTCCGCGCCCGCCCACCGCACCACCGAGACCGTCAAGGAGGGCGAGACCTACCAGCTCGAGATCACCGGGACCGGACGCAAGGGCGACGGCGTCGCCGAGAAGGGCTCGTATACCATCTTCGTCCCCGGCGCCCGCGAGGGCCAGACCGTCACCGCACTCATCGAGAGCACGACCGGCGACCTGGCCTTTGCGCGACTGGTGTAGGCGCCCGCCGGACGAGGTTGAGGGTCAAACGGGCGTTTCACCGTTCAGGCCCCTTTTATCGATTCGAACGGATCGTCCCGTATGGACAGGCGTGACCTGCTCCGCTGGCTGGGCGGACTCGGAACGGTCGGGCTCGCGGGCTGTTACGGGGCCGACTCGGACGAGCGGCTGGGGGGGGGGGGGGGGGGGGG
>PXSG01000046.1 GCA_003023485.1 Halobacteriales archaeon SW_10_68_16 | reverse complement strand
GCTCTGCTTCTCAAACAGTATTAAATCTGCGTGCACTTGGTGCACAACAATCTAAGAGCGTAAACGATGATCTCTGGTTGCCCTGTCTGACACTGGAAAGCAAACTCTGAACGGTTTTCCGACGCGACCAATATCTTCCGTGTCTCTCCAGATCAAGCAGAGCCGCTCCCGCTCCCGGTTAGAGCGGAGTTGGCCTAGAACGGATGCTCCCGGAGGAAAGGGTGCAGGCGGTGAGAAACAAAATAGGGCGGTCCGGGGAAAATCTCTAGCCGGTCTGGTGATCCACCGACGTAAAGAGTTTTCCTGCTCGGGTGTGGAGTCCCGGGCATGAGGACCCACGAGGTCGACGTCGTCGTCGTGGGGGCGGGCACCGCGGGCTGTTACGCGGCGGCGACGGTCGCCGACGCGGGGTACGACGTCGTCGTCGCGGAACGCAAGGACCGCGAGGAGGCGGGCCACATCGCCTGTGGCGACGCACTCAAAGGGGCGAGCAACTTCCCCGACGCCATCCCCAGGTCCCGGATCCGCCCGGCGTTCACGAACACGGACGTCGACCACGGTCGCTTCGAGATTCCCCAGCTCGACACCGTCGTCGACATCCCCGTCCCGGGCGAACTGGCGGTCATCGACCGCTGGGAGTACGGCCGGCGCCTCATCGAGGGTGCCCAGCAGGCGGGCGCCGAGATCCACTACGACACCGTCGTGAAGGACGTCCGCCAGAACGGCCAGGTCGAGGGACTCGACGCCGTCCGGAAGGGTGACCCCGTCCAGTACGACGCCGAGGTGGTCATCGACGCCGCCGGAGCGCTGTCGATCCTCCAGGACAAGGCCGACTTCTCCGAGGCGACCTTCGACACGAACGTCACCTACTCGCAGTTCTGCTCGGCCTACCGCGAGATCGTCACCGTCGACGACCCCGTCGAGTGGTCCGACGCCTTAGTGTTCAAACCGACCGAACGGGCGGCGGGCTACCTCTGGTACTTCCCCCGCACCGAGACGGAGATCAACGTCGGCCTGGGCTTCCAGATGACCGAGGAGCCGATGCAACTGATCGAGGACCTCCGCGAGGACCTCCAGGCCCGCGAGGAGTTCCAGGGCGCGCAAGTCGAGGACAAACTCGGCGCAGCACTCCCGACGCGGCGGCCCTACGACTCGGCGGTCGCGCCGGGCTACATGGCCGTCGGCGACGCGGCCGGGCACGTCAATCCTACGACCGGCGGCGGCATCGCGGGCGCTGCCTACGCGGGCACCTACGCCGGCGAACAGGCAGTCGAGGCCATCGGCAGCGACGACACCACGGAGGCAGGCCTGTGGGAGTACAACGAGCGCGTGATGGACCACTTCGGCGCCCGGTACGCCGCGCTTGACGTCTACAACATCTTCGCGACCGCCGCGAGCGTCGACGAACTGATGGGGCTGCTCGCGGCCCTGCCCGTCCAGAAACTCTCGGAGGCGCTGTACTCCGGGTCCACGCAGGTCGGCCTCTGGCTGAAACTCAAGACGGCCATCAAAAGCGCCGGCCACTGGGACACCATCTACGACCTCTACCGGACGAAATCCATCGCCGACGAGGTACTCGACCACTACGAGGACTACCCCGACGACCCCGCGGCGTTCGAGGGCTGGCAGGCCGAGCGCGACGCGCTGATGGAGCGGGTCTACGAGATTACCGGTGCCGACCCGAAGTACTGACCGACCCCTCTGTCCTCATGAACCGCGAGCCAGCGACAGCACCGCCCCCGCGAGGACATCCACGCCGATAGAAAGCGAATCCTCGTCGACGTCGAAGGTCGCGGTGTGGTGGCCGCCTGGGTGGTCGGTGCCGATACAGACATAGCCCGCTACCCCGCCCCGCTGTTGGACGCGGCGCATCAGGTAGCTGGCGTCCTCGCTGCCGCCCAGGTCGTCCCGGCGGACCACCGACTCGACCCCCTCGACCCCCTCCGCGACGGCGGCCACGGCGTCCACCACCTCGTCGTCGCTTTTCGCGCTCGGTGCCTCGCCGCCGCGCTCGATTTCGACCGAGCAGTCGTGCATCTCGGCGGCGCTCTCGAGCATCCGCTCGGCGTGCTCGCGGGTGTACTCCATGAGGTCGGTCGTCGCGCCCCGGACCTCGCCCTCGATGACGGCGCCCTCGGGGACGATGTTCGTGGCCGTCCCGCCGGCCACCTTGCCGGCGTTGATGCGGGTCGCGCCGCCCTCGTGGCGGGGGATAGCATAGAGGTTCTGGATGGCGGTCGCCATCGCCTGGACCGCGTTGCGCCCGCGGTTGGGGTGGCCGCCAGCGTGGGCGCTCTCGCCGGAAAAGTGTGCCTCGAAGTGGCTCACCGCGAGGAAGTCGTCGATCCCCGCGACGACCTCACCCGTGGGGTGGTCCAGGCCGATGTGGAGGGCGAGCAGGAAGTCCACGTCGTCGAGGTGCCCGCTCTCGGCGATGGGCTCGCCCCCGCCGATGCGCTCCTCGGCTGGCTGGAAGACGAGCTTGAAAGTGCCCTGGAAGTCGCTGCCGGCGACCGCGCGGAGGACACCCAGCCCGATGGTCGCGTGGGCGTCGTGGCCGCAGGCGTGCATCGCGCCCTCGTTGGCCGAGCGAAAGCCCTCCCGGGCGGGCAGGTGCTCGGGGTCGTCGCTCTCCTCGCGCGGGAGGCCGTCGATGTCGACACGGAGCGCGACCGTCGGCCCCTCGCCGCGGTGGAGGACGGCGACGGCACCCGTGTAGCCCCCTTCGAGTTCGCCGAGGACGTCCGCGGGCGCGCCGGCTTCTCCGGCCCGGTCGTACCACGTCGCGAGCGTCCCCTCGTCGGGGACCGCCGACCGCGCGCCGGTGGCGAGTGCGTCGCGGCCGACGTACAGTTCGTCGACGCCGATCTCCCTGATCTCCTCGACGATGCGTGCGGTCGTGTAGAACTCACACCACGCGGGCTCGGGCCGGCGGTGGAGGTCCCGCCGGAGCGACCGGAGCCACTCCTCGCTTGTGGTCGTGTCCATGCGCCAGCGTCGGGGGCCGCGTTCATATATCTCGCGGGGGGCTTTCGAGACCGCTACAAGCTCCCGTCCGTCCGGTTGGCGCGGCCGAGATCACTCCCCCAAACAAACCCTTTTGGGTATCCGACACGAAGAAAGGTTGTTATGCTCCCCGCAGTGGTGTTACAGGCGTTGCCCGGGGCGTTCCCCATCGTCGCGGCGCTGATCCTGATCTTCGCGATCGTCACCGCCTACAAGAGCATCGTCATCGTCGAGGCCTACGACAAGGCGGCCTACACACGCTTTGGCGAGTACCAGGGGCTGTTAGAGCCCGGCCCGAACATCGTCCTGCCGTTCGTGACGAAGGTCTACCGGTTCGACATGCGGACCCAGACACTGGACGTGCCCCGTCAGGAGGCCATCACCCGTGACAACTCTCCCGTCACGGCCGACGCGGTCGTCTACATCAAGGTGATGAACGCCGAGAAGGCGTTCCTCGAGGTCGACAACTACAAGCGTGCGGTCTCGAACCTCGCCCAGACGACGCTGCGTGCGGTGCTGGGCGACATGGAACTGGACGACACGCTCAACAAGCGCCAGCAGATCAACGCGAAAATACGGACGGAACTGGACGAACCCACCGACGAGTGGGGCATCCGCGTCGAGAGCGTCGAAGTCCGGGAGGTCAACCCCTCCAAGGACGTCCAGCAGGCAATGGAGCAACAGACCTCCGCCGAGCGCCGCCGCCGTGCCATGATCCTCGAAGCACAGGGTGAACGGCGCAGCGCCATCGAGGAGGCCCAGGGTGACAAGCAGTCCAACATCATCCGGGCCCAGGGTGAGAAGCAGAGCCAGATCCTCGAAGCCCAGGGGGACGCCATCTCGACGGTCCTCCGTGCGAAGTCCGCCGAGTCGATGGGCGAGCGCGCCATCATCGAGCGCGGCATGGAGACCTTAGAGGAGATCGGCAAGGGCGAGTCCACGAAGTTCGTCCTGCCCCAGGAGCTCACCTCGCTGGTGGGCCGGTACGGCAAG
>PXSG01000045.1:20049-26648 GCA_003023485.1 Halobacteriales archaeon SW_10_68_16 | reverse complement strand
CCGCGTCGGGGTCGACCGCCGCCAGCACGTCGGCATCGAGGCGTTCCGTCAGCACGCCGACCTCGCCGGGGTCGAGCGTGGCGTGGACCTGGATGGCGTCCGCGCCGACGCGGTCCTGGAGGGCGACGGCGGCCTGTACGCTCTCGGGCATCGTCACCAGTACGGTCGTCACGAACGGCGGGACGCCAGCCACGAGGTCGCGGGCCCGCGCCGCCGGTATTTCGCGGGGCGTTTCGACGGCGACGTCGACGATGAACCCGACGGCGTCGGCGCCCGCCCTGACGGCGACCTCGCGGTCGGCCTCGCGGGTGATGCCACAGATCTTGACCCGGGTCATGACCCGACACCGCGCAGGTCCGCCAGTTTCTCCGCCGCGGCGCCGGAGTCGATGGTCTCCCGTGCGAGGTCGACGCCGGCTTCCAGCGAGTCGGCCTCGCCCGCGACGTACAGGGCCGCGCCGGCGTTCGCGAGGATGATGTCGCGTTTGGGGCCGTCGGCCTCGCCCTGGACGATGGCGCGCATGTCCGCGGCGTTCTCTTCGGGCTGGCCGCCCGCCACCTCTGCGATGTCCGCCCGTTCGAGGCCCAGGTCGGTCGGCGTCAGCGTGTACTCGGTGATCTCGTCGCCGTCGACCTCGGCGACGGTCGTCTCGTCGTGGACGGCGATCTCGTCCAGCCCCGACCCGTGGACGACGAGTGCGCGCTCGACGTCCATGCGCGCCAGCGCTCGCGCCAGGACGGGCACCAGTTCGGGGTCGTAGACGCCGACGACCTGTGCGTCCGCGCCGGCGGGGTTGGTCAGCGGCCCGAGGACGTTGAAGATGGTCCGCATCCCCAACTCTTTCCGGGGGCCGATGACCGCCTTCATCGCCGGGTGGAAGACGGGCGCGAGCATGAACCCGATGCCCTCGCTCTCGATGTGGCCTTCCACGGCGGGCGGTTCGGCGTCGACCGTGACGCCGGCCTCCTCCAGGACGTCGGCACTTCCCGAGGAGGAGGAGACGGAGTAGTTGCCGTGCTTGGCGACGGGGACGCCAGTGCCCGCGGCGATGATGGCGCTGGTCGTCGAGACGTTGATGGTGTCGTAGTCGTCGCCGCCCGTGCCGCAGGTGTCCACGAGGGTCCCCCGGTCGGGGTCGATGGTCCGGGCGGCCTCGCGCATCCCCTCCGCGAAGCCCGCGATCTCGGTCTCGGTCTCGCCTTTCGCCCGCAGCGCCGCCAGCAGGGCGCCGATCTGTGCCTCCGTCGCCTCCTCGAAGACGGCCGTCGCCGCCTCGCGTGCCTCTTCCTGTGTCAGGTCCTCGCCGTCCGTGACGCGCTCGATGTACTCCTGCATTTGGGGTCACCAATGTACGTTTTCGACTTGTGATGAACAAATCTATACATCAATTTAAGCGTATCGGATGCGTCGGCGGCATCAAGGGACTGGCGCCGGTTACCATCGACCCAGCCGCACTCGCGCTCCGGCGGGGACAGGAGCCGTTCTGAGCGTGGAAAAATCGGGGCCACCGATGGTTTTAAACTGAGATTGTGCGTGTGGTACCGTATGTCCCACAATCCACGGCGACGCACGGTGCTGAAAGGGCTCGGCTCGATCGGTGTGGCGGGCGCCCTCGCCGGCTGTGGCGGTGACGGTGGCGACGGTGGCAGTGATGGTGGCGATGGCGGCGGCGGCGGCAGTGACGGCGGCGACGGTGGCAGCGAGAACATCAACGTCGGGATGGTGTACGCCACCGGCGGGCTGGGCGACCAGTCGTTCAACGACATGGCCCACCGGGGCGTCCAGGAGGCGGAATCGGAGTTCGCCGTCACCTACCAGAACGCCGAACCGGACGCCCCGGGCGACGTGGGCGAACTCCAGCGGCGGTTCGCACGCTCCAGCAACCCGGACTTCGCACTGATCTGCTGTATCGGGTTCGTCCAGGCGACCGACCTGCTGGAGAACGCCCAGGAGTTCCCCGACCAGAACTGGACCATCGTCGACGCGGTCGTCAAGGACGACGACGGCAACCTCATCGACAACGTGGCCAACTACGTCTTCCGGGAACACGAGGGGTCGTTCCAGGTCGGCGTCCTCGCGGGGATGGTCACCGGAATGGACTACTCCCAGGGCGGCGGGTCGACCAACCCCGACGAGAAGGTGGTCGGCTTCGTCGGCGGCAAGGAAATCCCGCTCATTGAGCGCTTCGAGGCCGGCTACGCGGCCGGCGTCCAGCACGCCGACGCGGAGATCCCCCCGCCACGGGTCAGGAGATCGCCACCTCGATGTACGACGACGGCGCCGACGTGGTCTACCACGCCGCGGGCGGGACCGGCGCGGGCGTCTTCGAGGCCGCCCAGTCGGAGGGACGGTACGCCATCGGCGTCGACAACGACCAGTCGGTCTCGGCCGCGGAGTTCTCCGACGTGATCGTCGCCTCCATGATAAAACGGGTCAACCGCGCGGTCTTCGAGTCGGTCAACGGTGTCGTCGAGGGGAACTTCAGGGGCGGCCAGGTCAACGACCTCGGCCTCGCGGAGGACGGCGTCGGCGTGGTCATCGGCCAGGACTTCGAGGGTAAACTCCCCGGCGACATCACGTCCGAACTCGAGTCGACCCGCCAGGGCATCGTCGACGGCGACATCGAGGTCCCCACGACGATGGACGACGTGTAGGCGATGAACGGGGAGGAGGGCTCGTCCGGGCGCGCTCGCGGGAAGTACGCCGTCCGGATGGAGGGGATCACCAAGCGGTTCCCGGGCGTGGTCGCCAACGACGACGTCGACTTCGCGGTCGAGCGCGGGACCGTCCACGCGCTGGTCGGCGAGAACGGCGCCGGCAAGACCACGCTGATGAACATCCTCTATGGCCTGTACGACCCCACCGAGGGGACCGTCCACGTGGACGGCCAGCCCCGCGAGTTCGACTCCCCGCGGGACGCCATCGACGCCGGCATCGGGATGATCCACCAGCACTTCATGCTGGTCGACCCGATGACCGTCGCGGAGAATCTCGTGCTGGGCGTCGAGCCCACGAAGTGGTTCGGCCTCGTCACCGACGAAGGGCAGGCCGTCGCTGACACGCGCGAACTCGCAGAGCGGTACGGGTTCGACATCGACCCGACCGAGCGGGTCCAGGAGATCAGCGTCGGCGAGCAACAGCGCGTCGAGATCCTCAAGGCGCTGTACCGCGGGGCGGACATCCTCGTCCTCGACGAACCGACCGCGGTGCTCACCCCCCAGGAAGTCGACGCGCTCTTCGAGGTCTTCGAGGAACTGGTCGCCGAGGGCAAGACCATCATCTTCATCACCCACAAGCTCGGGGAGGCACTGCGGGCCGCCGACGAGATCAGCGTCCTCCGGGACGGCCGGCTGGTGGGGACGGTCCGGGCCGACGAGACGACACGCGAGGACCTCGCGACGATGATGGTCGGCCGTGAAGTGCTGCTCGAGGTCACGAGCGAGCGCGCAGAACGGGGCGGCGAGACGCTGACCGTCGAGGATCTGGTCGTGACCGACGACCGGGGCGTACGGGCCGTCGACGGCGTCTCCTTCGGCGTACAGGCCGGTGAGGTGTTCGGCATCGCTGGCGTCAACGGCAACGGCCAGTCGGAACTCGTCGAGGCCGTCACCGGCCTGCGAGAGGCCGAGTCCGGGACGGTCGTCCTGGAGGGTGCAGACGTCACCGACGACTCCCGGCGCGAGCGCGTCGAGGCCGGCGTCTCCTACATCGCCGAGGACCGCCAGGAGCGGAGCCTCGTCCTGGAGTACGACCTCCTCCGGAACGGACTGCTCGGCGGGCAGACGCTGCCCGAGTTCTCGAACGGGCGGCTCATCGACTGGGACCGTACCCGGTCGTTCGTCGAGCGCGTCATCGATGAGTACGACGTGCGCCCGGCGGACCCGGCCGCGACCGCCCGGTCGCTGTCGGGGGGCAACCAGCAGAAGATGGTCGTCGGCCGCGAGTTCGAGCGCGACCCGGCGCTGATGGTCGCCTCCCAGCCCACCCGCGGGGTCGACATCGGGAGCATCGAGTTCGTCCACAACCGCCTGCTCGACCTGCGGACCGAGGGGGTCGCGGTCCTGCTGGCCTCCTCGAAACTGGAGGAGGTCCAGCGCCTCGCCGACCGCATGGCGGTGATGTACGAGGGGGAGCTCGTCGACATCGTCGACCCCGACGCCGTGACCGAGGAGGAGGTCGGCCTGCTGATGGCCGGCGAGTACCCCGACGACTACGACCGCGCGAGCGGACGCGAGCGGAGCCTGGAGACGGCACAGGGAGCGACCGACGCCGCTGGAACCGACGACTGATAGCGTGGCGTGATCGACATGGACAGGGCACGACTGGAACGGTACCTCGACCGACTCGTGGATGCGACCGTCCTCGAACGGCTGGCGATCAGCCTCGCGGCCATCGCCGTCGCGGCCGTCGTCGGCGGCGCCATCGTCTTCCTCTCGGGTGCGGTCGCGACCTGCCGCGACCCCGCACTCGCCCTCGGGGGGTCGGGCCTCTGTTACGATCCCATCGAGGTGTACCTCACCCTCCTCACGGGCGCTTTCGGGTCGCCGACCAACCTCGGGCTGACCCTCCAAGAGACGACGCTGCTCCTCTTTACGGGCCTGTCGGTCGCTGTCGCCTTCCGGGCCGGCCTGTTCAACATCGGCACGCAGGGACAGATGGTCCTGGGTGCGCTTGGCAGCGCGGTGTTCGTCCTCTGGGTCGCGCCGCTCGTCCCCGCCTCCATCTTCGGGACGCTCGTGGTGGTGCCGCTGGCGGTGCTCGTCGGAGCGGTCGTGGGCGGTCTCTACGGTGCGATTCCGGGGGCGATGAAGGCCTACGCCGACGCCCACGAGGTCATCACGACAATCATGCTCAACTTCGTCGCGATGGGCGTGGCCTTCTACCTGGTGCGCAACCACCTGGGCGACCCCTCGACGGACGCCGTCCAGACCGCGCCGATCCCCGAGTTCGTCCGCCTCTCGCCGACCATCAGCGGGACCCGCTTCTCGGTCGTCGCGCTCGTGTTCGCGCTCGCCATGGCGGCCCTGGTCTACCTGCTCTACGAGCGGACCGTCCTCGGGTACGACCTCCGGACGAGCGGCCTCGCACCAGAGGCCGCCGAGTACGGCGGCGTCAACGCCGAGCGCAACATCGTCACCAGCATGACTCTCTCGGGGGCGCTCGGCGGTGTCGCCGGCGCGATGTACGTCCTGATGATCCTCTACCGCTGGCAGACGGCCATGCCCCCGCTTGGATTCGACGGTATCGCCGTCTCCATCCTGGCAGCGAACAACCCCCTCGGGGTGATCCCCGCCGCGTTGCTGTTCGGCGCGATGAAGGGCGGCGCCATCCAGATCGACTTCGCGCTGGGCGTCCCGCCCGAACTCGTCGAGGTGTTGCGCGGGTTCGTCATCCTCTTCGTCGCGATGCCGGAGTTCTTCCGGATGGTCGGCGCCCGCGCGGGCTACGGCTCCCGCGGGGCCGACGTCGCGGCCGACGGCGGCACGAAGGGTGGTGAGGAGGATGACTGACTCGGGCATCGACCGCCGGGCGGGCGTCGCGGTGGGCGCGGTCGTCCTCGCATTCTTCGCTGCCATCCTCCTGCCGGGCGTGCGGGAACTCGGCGTGGGCATCCTCGGGGTGCTCGACGCCTCCTACGTCCGGTCGGCGCTCCGCCTGACAGTCCCCATCGCCTTCGCGGGGATGGGCGGCATCTTCGCGGAGAAGTCCGGCGTCATCAACATCGGCCTCGAAGGGCTGTTGATCGTCGCGGCGTTCTCGGCCATCGCGGCGCTGTGGTTCCTGGGTGACACGACGGGCGCGCTCGTGCTGGCGTTCCTGGTCGCCGTGCTCGCGAGTACGGCCGTCGCGTTGCTGTTCGCGATCGTCTGTATCGACTTCAAGGCCGACCAGATCATCGCCGGGCTGGCGGTGTGGCTGATCGCACTCGGATTCGCCCCGTTCGGGAGCATCATCATCTGGGAGGCGGTCAACAGCCCCAGCGTGGGGACGTTCGACCCGGTCGCGATCCCGGGGCTGGTCGAGATGCCGCTGGTCGGGCCGGCACTGTTCCGTGCGACGCCACCCGTCTACCTGCTGTTGCTGGCGGTGCCGTTCTCGTGGTACCTGCTGAACCGGACGACCTTCGGCAAGCCCCTCCAGGCCAGCGGCGAGGACCCCAAGACGCTGGACACTGCGGGGGTGAGCGTCCGGAAGGTCCGGTACGCCGGTGTCCTCATCTCGGGCGTCTACTGCGGACTGGGCGGGGCCGGCCTGGCGCTGAACGCCGGCCAGTTCATCGGCGGCGGCGAGACCATCACCGCGGGCCGGGGCTGGATCGGCATCACGACCTACCTGCTGGCGAACTACAACCCCGTGGGTGCGTTCGGCGCGTCGGTCTTTTTCGCCGGGCTGGACGCCCTCCAGTTGCAACTCCAGCGCGTCGGCGGCGTCGAAATCTCCTCGACTCTCGTGGGCATTCTCCCGTATGTCGCCGTGCTCGTCATCCTCGCGTTCGTCGGCAAGACGCGGATGCCCGGCGCCGCCGGCGACCACTACGAGTCCGAGGACTGACCGGCGGCCGGCTCTTTGTATCATCGGCGGTAGGTTTTTTTGGCCGG
>PXSG01000045.1:0-20002 GCA_003023485.1 Halobacteriales archaeon SW_10_68_16 | reverse complement strand
CTCCCGGGACTCGAGCTCGTCGACCGGATCGAGCGGCTCCGGTACAGACTGCGCACGAGCGCTCCCGTGTCGCCGACCGAGTCCGGGGCCGACGACTTCCTGTTTCCGGTCGACCGCGCGGTCGAGGTGACGACCGACGAGCTCGTGGTGCCGGCGGGCAATATCGTGGTCGTTCGCGACGACAGGGGCGAGATGCTGACCGAGGTCAGCGGACTCGAAGAGTGGTCTGCCGAGGACGGAAGGTACATCCTGGAGTTGAGCACGCAGGTCAAGACCTACGTCGAAGTCGCTGGCCCGGTCGACGTCACGGCCGATCTCATAGAAACGAGAATCTCTCTGGAGGGCGCGAGTCCCGTCCGGATCGGAGCGGTTTCGTGGCACGACAGACCGGCAGCGACGGTCACGACGACCGACGACCCGGTCGATATGATGACCGCGATCAGCACGTTCGGGTCGGCGCTCAAAGCCACCAACCCGGAACGGGCCTTCCCGTCGAACTCGTCTACGTCAACGAACGCCTCGCGGACCTGTTCGGCTACGCACAGAGCGACTTCGTCGGCAAGTCGCCGCTCGTGCTCGCCGGCGACGCCGAGTCCGAAACCGCGGTCCGCGAGGCGCTGACCCACGACTTCGGGGACACCGACACGTTCCGAAAGGAGGTGACTGGCCGGCGGGCCGACGGGGCCGAAATCCCGATCGAAATCTACGGCGGCTCGATCCACTACGAGGGGGAACCGGGCTGTATCGGCGTCCTCTGGCGCCGACGCGAATCCGACGCCACCGACGAAGACGGCTAGAGCCAACACGGCACCCGGGGACGCCTATCCGCTGCCAGGGACTCCGTCGTGCCCCGGTATCAGGTGCAGCCGGTCGGACACTCACGACCCACCGTCTCGTCCCAGCTCCGCGAGCAGGTGCGAGAGGTGCAGGCGGTCGTTCGTCCCCTCATGGAGGTCGAGGTCCACCTCGCCGGCGAGGACGTGCAGGCGGGCGAGTTCGTCCCCCGCGTACCGCGAGCGGGCCACCGAGAGGACGTCCTCCAGCACCTCGGTACCGCTGTAGCCCTCGTCAACGAGCAGTTCGTCCAGCGTCTTGCGGGCGTCGGTGAACTCGCCGGCCTCGGCGTCGGCCAGCATCTCCCCGACACGCTCGTCGACGCCCAGCCCCGAGAGCGTCTCGTAGGCGGCGTTCATCGTGATCTCCCCGACCTGCTCGTGGGTGGTCTGGGCACCCAGGATGGCCGCCCGGAGGTCGCCGTCGGCGGCCCCGGCGACGTACTCCAGGCCCTCAGTCTCGTAGGCCGCGCCCTCGGCCTCACAGATCTCCCGGAGGACCGCGACGGTTTCGTCGTGGGTGGGCGTCCGCACCGGCACGGGGAAACACCGCGACCGGATCGGCGGGATGAGCGCCGAGGGCTGGCGCGTCGCGATGACGAACTGCGTCGCCTCGTGGTACTGCTCCATCACCCGGCGGAGCGCCTGCTGGAAGTCCTCGCGTAGCCCCTCGGCGTTGTCCAGCAGGACGGTCTTGTAGGCGCCCTCGACGGGGGCGTAGCTTGCCGACTCCTTGAGGACGTGGTTGATGAGGTCGGCCTTCGAGGATTCGCGGCGCCGCTCGGCGTCGATGAACCGGCCAAAGCGCGGGTCCTCGCCCAGTTCCGTCTTCGAGAGGTCGAAGAAGTCCGCGACGTTGATCTCGACGCGATCAGCCTCGGGCTTCTCGTGGGCCGCACGGGTCAGCGCCCGTACCGCGGCCGTCTTGCCGACGCCCGCCGGGCCGTGGACGACGAGGTTCCCCGGTTCCTCGACGGCCCGCCGGAGGTGGTCCCGGCCCCCCGCCTGTGGCAGGTCCGCGATGTCGGGGGCGTGCGTTTCGGTCCACAGCGGTGCGTCCATCGCCCGGGACTTCGATTCGGACGGCTACAAAGCTTCCCCATTCGGGGTGATCGTTCGGCCGGCGGCACACTTTTTTCCACTCTTCTGTTTCTACGGGACCGACCCCCGCCCGGAGCCGTTCTCGCAGTGGGCGATCACGCTGGTCGACCTGATGGGCAGCTGGGTGAGCTACGAGCGCGAGCGCCAGCACCGCGAGGCCGAACTGACCCGCGAGCGCAATCGCTTAGAGGAGTTCGCCTCGGTGGTGAGCCACGACCTCCGCAATCCGCTAAACACCGCGTCCTCCCACCTCGAACTCGCCCGCGACGAACACGACGGTGAACACCTCGCGGGCGTGGCCGACACGCTCGACCGCATGGACGCGCTCATCGAGGACGTCCTCGCGCTGGCCCGCATGGGCGGACAGGTCGTCGACGAGGACCCCATCGAGTTCTCCCCGCTGGTGCGGGCCGCCTGGAGTACCGTCAGTGAACCGGACTCGGACCTCGTCGTCGCTGACGACGGCCCCGGCATCCCCGAAGACGAGCGCGACTCGGTCTTCGCGCTCTAGGTCGTCGGGCAGCGCATAGTACAGCGCCCGCGTCTCCAGGCTCGTCTCGGGCAGGTCGACCGAGCGCTCGCCAAGCGGTTCGCCGGTCGCGAGCGCCCCCAGCAACGCGAGCGCGACGGCCTTGTCCAGCGGGTCGTTGGCGTTCCCGCAGTGGGGTGATTGCACGCAGGCCGGACAGCCGGCCTCGCAGTCACAGGCCGCGACCATGTCGCGGGTCCGGTCCGCGACGTCGTCGATTGTCTCGTAGCCGGTGCGCGCGAGGCCGACACCGCCGGGGTGGCCGTCGTAGACGAAGACGGTGGACCGGTCGGTGTGGGGGTGGACCGGCGTCGAGAGTCCACCGACGTCGTGGCGGTCACAGAGCACCGACAGCGGGAAGGTGGCGCTCTAGGTCGTCGGGCAGCGCATAGTACAGCGCCCGCGTCTCCAGGCTCGTCTCGGGCAGGTCGACCGAGCGCTCGCCAAGCGGTTCGCCGGTCGCGCTGTCCCGGCGCTGGAACCCCGTAATCCGCTTGCGGACCGTCACGCGGGCAAAGCGCACGGGCACGTCCGGGCGGGCCTCGAAGGTCGTCTCCGCGATGTCTTCCTCGACGGTGACCGATTTCTCGTGGAGCGGCCGGGTGAAATAATCCGCCCAGGTGCGGTCCAGCGTGGCGACGTCGTGGTCCAGATCGAGGTCGACCACCTCGTAGGTCGTGCCCTGATGGTGGTAGATGGCGCCCGGATGCGCGTCCCGGAGCGCGTCGCCGAAGGGCAGCGAGCCAACGCGGTCGCCCGCGCGGGTCTGCAACTGGACCTCGCGGTCGGCCGCGGTCCGCAGGCTCGTCTCGTGGGCGGGGCTGCCCTCGCCGGCATCCGTCCAGCGCGTCCCGGCGTCGGTCAGCCGGCGGTCCAGCAGTCCGTCCGACTCCAGCTCCGCCACGGTCTCGGGGAAGGTCGGGCCGAAGTGCGATTCATCGGCGGGCCGGAGCCAGGTCTCGCGGGCGGCCGCACGGACGTGGTCGGGCAGCAGGTGGTCGTTTGCGGGGTTGGTGACCGCCCGCTCGGGCTCGTCCACAAAGAGCGCGTCGGGGTTGCGGACGACGAACTGGTCGAGTTGGTCCTCGCCGGCCACGAGGACGACCAGGCTGGGGTCGGTGCCCCGCCCTGCGCGGCCGGCACGCTGGAAGGTCTCCATGCGCGTGCCGGGGTAGCCGTCGAGCAACACGGCGTCGAGGCCGCCGACGTCGACGCCCAGTTCGAGCGCGCTGGTCGTCCAGACGCCCCGGACGGAGCCGTCGTGGAGGCCGGCCTCGATTGTCTCGCGGCGGTCGTCGGTCAGCGCGGCCTGGTAGGCGGCGACGGCGTCGGCCGCCTCGTGGTCGCCGCGCTCGCGGAGGGTGCCCGCGCTCTCGGTCGCGTACCGCTCGGCGGTCTGGCGGGAGTCGACGAAGGCAGCGGTCTGGAGACCCCGGGCGACCAGATCGACGAAGAGGCGCTCGGTCTCGACGTGGCTGGACCGGCGCCGGCCGCTTCCCCACCCGCCACCGGCCTCGTACTCCGGGGGGTTCCAGCACAGCCAGTGGGTCGGCCCCGCGGCACTGGTGTCCTCCTCGACCAGGGCGAACGTCTCCGGGTCCCGACCCACGACACGGGCGGCGTGCTCGCGGGGGTTGCCGATGGTGGCCGAACAGCAGACATATTGCGGGTTTGCGTCGAAGCGCTCGCAGACGCGATCGAGTCGGCGGAGCACGAGCGCGACGTGGCTGCCGAAGACGCCGCGGTACTCGTGGATCTCGTCGACGACCACGGTCTCGAGGCGCTCGAGGAACCAGTCCCACAGCCGCCGGGCGTGGGGCAGGAGGCCGTAGTGGAGCATGTCGGGCGTCGCGAGCAGGACCGTCGGCTGGCGGTCCCGGACGGCGCGCTTCTCGCTGTCCGAGAGCTGTCCCGTGTAGCGGTCGACGGTCACACGCGAGCCGAATCCCAGATCGGACGCAAGCGAGGAGAGTGTCGCCTCCTGGTCGTTGATGAGCGCGACCTGCGGGCCGATGTAGAGTGTCGTCCCGAGGTGGTCCATCGCCCGCTCGACGGCCGGGACGGTGTAGGCCAGGCTCTTCCCGCTCGCAGTCGGCGTGGCGAGCACGACGTTTCGCCCGTCGCGGACGGCATCGATGGCCTCGGCCTGGTGGGCGTAGAGGCGGTCGACGCCCGCCATCGAGAGGGCACCGGCCAGGCGGTCTTCGAGGTCGATGTCGCGGTGGGCCGCCGCGTGCCCGTCGCGGACGCGGTGGTCGGTGATCTGGCCCTCGTAGTAGGGTCGCTCGCGGAGCCACTCGACTGTCTCGTCCACGCCCGTTCTACCGGCCCGGAGTGGTTAGCGGTTGCGTTCCCGGCGTCTCGGGTCGCTACAGCTCCCGGGCCACCATCTCCCCCCAGGGTTCGAACCCCCACCTCTCGTAGAAGGCCCGTGCGCGTTCGTTGTCGGGGTCGACGTCGAGCACCAGCCGGTCCAGCGGGAGGTCCTGCTCGCGGGCGACCGATAACGCCGCGTCCAGCAGGTCGTCGGCCACGCCAGTGCCGCGGTGGTCCTCGCGGACGAAGACCTCGTTCAGCACGGCGGCGTCCCAGATGTGTGCGAAGGTCTCGGGCAACACGAAGACGTACCCGACGACCTCCCCATCGCGTTCTGCGAACTGCACGCAGCGCTCGTCCTCGGAGAGACACCGGTCGACCCACGCGAGGTAGCGCTCGCGGTACTCGTCGTCGAGTTTCTCGCGGTAGGTCGCCTCCTTGCCGTCCTCGCCCGTCCGGGCTCCGAGTTCGAGTTCGAATCCGCGCTTGAGTTGCCATAGCACCTCGGACTCGTCCTCGCGGTAGGGTCTGACCATACGCGTCCCTGCGGGGGGACGCCGTTAGCGTTTCGGGATCCGCGCCTCGTCGGTGTGCCCGGTGGGCTCACCCGCTCTCCTCGACGGCACCGGCACACTCGCGGACGAGTCCGTCCAGAATCTCGGGCGTCGTGGGGTGGTACGCGCGGTCGGGCACCTCGCGGACGTCCAGCCCCAATTCGACGACGACCTGCATCGCCTTGGCCATGGCGTCGGCGTGGTAGTGCAACCCCTGATACCCCAGGACCGTCCCCTCCTCCCGGTCGACGACCAGTCTCGCCAGCCCCTCGGGGACGTCCTTGGTCCTGAAGACGCCGTCGTCGCTTGCCCGCCGGGTGGCGACGGCCACGTCGTAGCCCGCCTCGCGGGCCGTCGCTTCGTTGTGTCCGACGCGGGCGAAGGGGTAGACGCCCAGCCCCGAGAAGACGACGTGGTGGTGGACGTTCTCGTACGCTTCCAGGGGCTCGCCGCGGGCGTGTGCGAGGATGTTCTCGGCGGCCACAAAGCCCTGCTCCTTGGCGACGTGGAGGATGGGCTCCCTGCCGTTGACGTCCCCGACCACGAAGACGCGCTCGTCGTCCCGGGCCTGCATCGTGTCCCGGACCCACCCTGGCTCCGGCGACAGCGCAGTGTGTTCTACTCCCAGGCCGTCGAGGGAGGGGCGCCGGCCGGTGAAACAGAACAGCTGGTCGGCCGTGAGGACTGACTCCTCGCCCGCCCCGTCTTCGAGAAACAGCCGGACACCGCCGTCCTCTGTCGCCTCGACGCGCTGCTCGTAGGTGTTGGTGGGGATGTCGACGTCGAACTGCTCGCGGTAGATGTCGAGGACGGCGTCGCCGAAGGGCGGGTCGGCCTCGTCGAGCGGGCGGTCGTCGTGTTCGACCACGGTCAGGTCCATGCCGCCTGCCTCCACGAGGTAGGGGACCAGCTCCATCCCGATGTAGCCAAAGCCCATCACGACCCCCGAGTCGGGGAACGCGGTGGCGTCGAGGACGTCCGCACTGGTCATGTACTCGACGTCCTCGATGCCCGGCAGGTCGGGAACGTTGACCGTCGAACCCGTCGCCACGACGACGTAGTCCGGTTCGACGGTGTGGTCGCCCACCGCGAGGGTCCGGTCGTCGACGAAGCGCGCCCGTTCGTGGTGGAAGGTGACGTCCTCGCGCTCGGCCCAGCCATGGACCGCGCTGCGGCGGTGTTCGGCGAAGGCGGACGTGTGTTCGTCTTTCGTCTCGACGACAGCGGCCAGGTCCACCTCGGGCGTTCCGCGGACGCGGCCGTCGTGGCGGGCCTGGAAGCGGTGAGCACCAGCCGAGAGGACTTCCTTCGAGGGCATACACCCACGGAGGATACACAGGCCGCCGCCGGGTTCGCCCCCGTCGACGAGCGTCAGTTCGACCTCGGGAACGTCGACCAGTTCGCCTGCGACCGCGGTGCCGGCGCTGCCGTAGGCGCCGACGACCGCGACGTGGATGCTCATACCGGGAGTCGACGCCGGGCCGACGTAAAACCGAACCGGATGTGTAACACCCGTGTCCGGCCCCGTCCGTGGACCTCGGGCCCGAGCGTCACTGCAGCGGGACGAACCTGACGTGGCCGTGCTGTTCCCGGTCGAGCGTCCCGTCGGCGCGCTTGCGTGCCCGGACGAGCACCTGCCGGCTGGTGCCGATCGGGGCCAGCAGGAGGCCGTCGGTCCGGGCCTGGTCGACGACGGCCGCGGGGAAGTCCTCGGCGGCGCAGGTCAGGTACGCCCGGTCGTAGGGGGCGTGCTCGGGCCAGCCCTGCTTGCCGTCGCCGGCCCGGATCGACACCCCCTCGTAGCCCGTCTCGGCGAGGGTCTCGCGGGCCTCGCGGGCGAGGCGGTCGTGGTACTCGACGCTGTAGACGTTCCCCGCGCCGACCACCTCGGCCGTGACCGCGGCGTGGTAGCCACAGCCGGTGCCGATCTCCAGTACGCGGTCGCCCTCGCGCAGGTCCAGCAGGTCGGTCATGATGGCGACCATGTGGGGCGCGCTGATGGTCTGGCCCTCGCCGATGGGCAAGGGTGTGTCGCTGTAGGCCGACTCCCGCTTGTCCGCGGGGAGAAAGCGGTGGCGCGGGACCGCACGCATCGCCGCCTCCGTCGCGGGGTCGAGGTCCTCCCGGCGGGCGAGGCGGTCGACCAGCGCGTCGCGTTCGTCGTGCATACTACCAGGCCGACCAGGCGCTGGTCGACTCGTCCCTGACGTAGACCCGCTTGATGTCCTTCGCGAAGACGGTGTCGCCCTCGTGGTCGAGTTTCTCGAAGTCGTACCTGCGGGCGTCCTCGCGGACGAGAATCCCCTCGACGGTGAACGCCTCCTCGCCCACCTCGTCGGTTTCGCCGACGACGAACTCGTAGTCGCCGGGCACCTGCAAGTCGAACCCGCGGGTCTCGTCGGCCTCGCCGCCCTTGGGGTGGGCGGTCACGCTCACGCTGACGTTGCCCACGGCGCGGGTCCAGACCGTCTGGACGTCCTCGGCGACGGCTTCCTCGGCCCGGCCTCCGTCGAGTTCGAGGCTCGTGATCCGGACGGTCATGATGGCCTCCTCTGTCTCCAGCAGGAACTCCTCGCCGGCCGCCAGCGTCTCCTCGGCGGGGATCTCGGCGGTGGCCGGGAACGACTCGCCGTCCTGGGAGACGACCACCTCGCGCTCGACAGCCCGCTCCTCGGGCAGGGCTTCCTTGTGGACGTGGCCACACTCGCTGCACCGGACCGTGGCCTGCCCGCCCGGGCTGAGCACCTCGTGGACCGTCTCCAGGTCGGGCGAACAGGCCGGACACGCGAGCGCGACCCGCCCGGACGTCTCTGTCATACCCGCCCGTAGACGGGTCGCGTATATAAGGCGTGGGTCGGCACAAAACCTAAGCGCGCGGGCCGGGAGGGAGGCGCATGGCCCAACGGCGCGTCATCATCGACACCGACACCGCGGGCGACGACTCCCAGGCCATCGTCCTCGCGGCGCTGGCCGAACGGATCGAAATCGAGGCCGTGACGATCGCGGCCGGCAACGTCGGCTTCGCGGACGAGGTCAGGAACGCCAAGTACTCGCTCCAACTGGCCGACAGCGGGGACGTCCCCGTCTACGAGGGGGCGCGCTCGCCCCTGCTGAAAGACCACGAGACCGCCGAGTACATCCACGGCGAGGGCGGCCTCGGCGGCGAACTCGACCCCGACGTGGACATCCCCTCCGCCGAGGGGTTCGCCCCGGACGCAATCGTCGAACTGGCCCGCGACCACCCCGGGGAGTTGACGCTGATGTGCATCGCACCCCTGACGAACGTGGCCCTGGCGCTCAAGCGCGAACCCGCCCTGAACGACCTCCTCGACTCGGTGTGGGTGATGGGCGGGAACGTCAACTGCCTGGGCAACGTCACGCCGGCCGCGGAGTTCAACTTCTGGGTCGACCCCGAGGCGGCGAAACTGGTCGTCCGCGAACTCGACGTGACGCTGATCGACTGGGGGCTGACCGTCCGGGACTCGACGTTCGAGGCGGGGACGCTCGACCGCATCGCCGACGCCGCCGACGGGTCGCCCTTCGCACAGTTTTACACGGCCATCGCCCGGTCGGTCCGCGAGTTCAACCGCGAGCGCTTCGGCGAGGACGTGACCACCCAGCCCGACACACTGGTGAGCGGGCTGTTGATCGATCCCTCGCTGATCGAGCGCGAGGGGACCTACCACGTCGACGTCGACGAGCGCGAGGGGCTGACACGGGGGTACACGATGGTCGACGAACTCGGCGTGACCGACGGCGCTGCCGACACGCGCGTCGTCGAGTCGGTCGACGCGGACGGCTTCCGGCGGCTGTTCCTCGACGGGATCGTCCACGGCGACCCGGAGCGGTCGCTGGAGTGAGCCGCTACCGGCCGAGGATGCTGCCGTCGGCGTACTTGCGCTCGTACTCCTCCTCGTCGGCGACCAGGATGAGGATGCCCTCGACGAGGCCGAGCAACGCGGGGATAGCCGTCCAGAAGAGGCACAGGTACAGCACGCCCATCTTGGTGTTCCCCTGGTAGAACTTGTGGACGCCGAGCCCGCCCAGCAGGATGGCGAGGATGCCGGCGGCGACCTGGTCGGAACTGCTCGACCCGCCCGAGGGCTGGTCGACGCCACACTCCGGACAGAGTTCCGCCTGTTTGTTGATGAGCGCGCCACAGGAGACACAGTACTTTTCGTCGGCGCTCCGCTGTCCGTGGGCGGACTCGAGCGACGCCGTCTGGTTGACGCCACATTCCGGACAGACATCGGCGTCGTCGGCGATCTCTTCGCCGCAGTTGATGCAGTGTTTCACGGTGTGTCCACGTTGACAGAGCGGTGTGAAAAACCTACGCTACTGTTTCCGAGCAGGAGACGAGGAGGCCTGCCACGACAGCGTAACCGACACCGATCCCGAGTACCGGTAGCCGAGGGCCGGAAACCAGCACCGTCAGTCCCAGCCCGTAGCCGTATCCGAGCAACAGGCCGGTGAGCGTCCGCACGCTGTTGGTGCCGCGCCGTGGAGTGAACGACGTCACCGCCCAGTCGACCAGAGCCGGGAGCGGGAGGACGGCAACGAGGCGCAGGTCCACCAGCACTGCCGGACCGACGACAGCACTGACCAGTCCGGCTGCGATGCCCGGATAGACGCCCGAGCACCGCGCACACAGGCGGACGCGCCGGCCGAAGATGACGGGAGCGTAACACCGGTGCCGCTGAGCGGGGACGTGGTGGGACAGCAGGTACGGTGCCGCCGCGGCCAGCGCGGCCCGCAGTTCCGCGCCGATGCCCATCGTAGTCCCACCACGCACCCGCGAAAAAATGAACCTGTGGGTGTGTCGACAGTGCCATACCGGGCGGGGACCAAGCACGCCCATGACGGCAACCGAACGCGTCTGGCTGGTCGACCGGACCTACAGCGACAAGGGGATGGTGACGCTCGTGTACGCGACCCCGTCGGGCGACCGCTACCTCCAGCGACAACTCTCCGAGCAGATGCTCACCCGGACCGACGTGACCGCCGGCATGGACGCCGATCCGGACCGCCTCCGGCCGGTCGCCGACGAGGCCGAACGCGAGCGTTTCGCCGCCGAGGCGTCCCGCATGGCCGACCGACACGACCCCGACGACGCCGTGTAGCGGACGAGCCTCGACCGTTTCCGAGTCAATCAAGCGGGCGTGGCGGGATTCGAACCCGCGATCGAGGGGTTAGGAACCCCTCGCCCTATCCGCTAGGCCACACGCCCTGCCGGCACATCGCCCCTGGCAGCCAAAACCGTTACCGTTGCACTCGATTTAAGGCCGGCCGTCGACTTGTCCCGGCCATGAACCCACGGGACCTCTCCGCGCACACGCCCTACAGCGCCGGCCGGGGGATCGAGGAGGTCGCACGCGACCTCGACCTCGACCCGGACGACCTGGTGAAACTCTCCTCGAACGAGAACCCCTTCGGTCCCAGCCCCGACGCTGTCGCTGCCATCCGCGAGGCCGCTCCCGACATCCACACCTACCCCAAGGCCGTCCACACGGACCTCACGGCCGCCCTCGCCGACCGATGGGACCTCCCGCCGGCCCAGGTCTGGCTCTCGCCCGGCGGCGACGGCGTCCTCGACTACCTCGCGCGGGCCTTCCTCTCGCCCGGCGACCGCGTGCTCGTCCCCGACCCGGGCTTCGCCTACTACCCCATGAGCGCCCGCTACCGGGACGCCGCGGTCGACATCTACCCCCTCCGCAAGTCCGAGGACTTCGCCCAGTCGGCCGGGAACGTCCTCGGAGCCTACGACGGCCACCGCGCCATCTACCTCACGACGCCGCACAACCCCACCGGCTCGGAGATGGGTCTGGGCGAGATCGAGCGGGTGGCCGCGGAGACCGACCCGGAGACGCTGGTGATCGTCGACGAGGCCTACGGGGAGTTCACCGAGGCCGACAGCGCCCGCTCCCTCCTCGAGGAGCGCGAAGACATCGCAATCCTGCGGTCGTTCTCGAAGGCCTACGGCCTCGCGGGACTCCGATTGGGCTACGCCCTCGTCCCTGCGGCGTGGGCAGACACCTACGAGCGGGTCAACACCCCCTTCGCGGTGAACTCCCTGGCCTGCCGGGCCGGCATGGCCGCACTCGAAGACGACGAACACATCGAGCGGACCGTCGAGACCGCCCGGTGGGCCCGCCGGTACATGTACGAACACCTCGACGCGCCAACCTGGGAGAGCGGGGGTAACTTCGTCCTGGCCGAGGTGGGCGACGGCGAGGCGGTGACCGACGCCGCCCAGCGCGAGGGCGTCATCGTCCGGGACTGCTCGAGTTTCGGCCTCCCCGAATGCGTCAGGGTGACGTGTGGCACCCGCGCCGGGACCGAGCGGGCCGTCGCAATGGTGAACGAGGTGCTCGCCCGGTGAGGGTCGCCGTCACCGGCACCCCCGGGACCGGGAAGACGACCGCCACCGAGCGCCTCGCGACCGATCTGGCGGTGATCCACCTCAACGACGTCGTCCGCGAGGAGGGACTCACTCAGGGCCGCGACGAGGAACGCGACACGCTCGTGGCCGACCTCGACGCGGTCGCGTCGTGGCTGGACGGACGGGATGACGTCCTCTTCGAGTCACACCTGGCCCACAACTTCGCCGCAGAGAGGGTCGTCATCCTGCGGTGTCACCCCGAGCGGATCGAGGAGCGCCTCAAGGCCCGGGGCGAATCCCCGGCAACCGTCGCGGAGAACGCCGAGAGCGAGGCACTGGACGTCGTCCTCTCGGAGGCAGTGGCCGAACACGGCGAGGACAGCGTCTACGAGATCGACACGACCGACCGCTCGCCAGAGGACGTGGCGGACGCCATCGCGGCCGTCATCGCGGGCGAGCGCGACCCCGCCGCGGGCACCGTCTCGTTCGTGGAGTACCTATGACGCTCGATAAGCTGCGGCCGCTGGCCGACCGTGCCGTCGGCCCGTTCGTCAGTGCGGCCACCCGCGTGGGAGTGACGCCCAACGGCGTGAGCGTCCTCGCCATCGCCGTCGCCGGGGGTGCGGCGCTGAGTTTCTACGGGGCCGGAAGCGAGCCACTGCTGTACGCCGCCGGTGCGGTCCTCGTGTTCCTGAACGGCTGGCTCGACGTCATCGACGGCGCCCTGGCGCGGGAGCTCGCGGTCGACTCGGCGGCGGGGGACCTGCTGGACCACGTGCTCGACCGCTACGCCGACATCCTGATCGTGATCGGTCTTGCGGCCGGCATCGGACGCTATGCGCTCGGATTCGCGGCCGTCACCGGCGTGTTGATGACCTCGTATCTCGGGACGCAGGCCCAGGCAGTCGGCTTGGAGCGGGTCTACGGCGGCGCCGTGGGCCGGGCCGACCGGCTCGTGATCGTCGGCGTCGTCACCTTCTTCACTCCCCTCGTCGACACCGTCGGCGGGCTCTCGCCCGTGGCCTGGCTGCTCGCCGTGCTGGCGGTCGTCGGTCACCTGACCGCGCTCCAGCGGTTCTACTACTCGATGCGGGCGCTGTCATGACGGCGTGCGTTTTATGCGGCGGGCCGGCCAACCTCGCGTATGGTCCATCGTGAACACCGAGACGGGGGTCGTCGAATGGCTCTGGGACGCCCGGAGTGACTTCCCTATCGAAGGTGGTGGGCCATATCCTACAGACTGGGCGCACGTTAACGACATCGAGTACCTCGATCACGCTGAGGGTGATCTCGAGGGGACGATCATGGTCAGCCTCCGTAATCAGGACCAGGTGATCTTCGTCGATCGCGAGGAAGGGTTGCTTGAGGAGTGGACTCTTGGGGCTGAGGACGACTACGATGTCCAGTTCGAGCAGCACAACCCGGATTACATCCCTGAATCGCGGGGAGGGCCGGCGATCGTCGTTGCCGACTCGGAAAACGGTCGCGTCCAGGAGTTCCAGCGTGAGGATGGCGAGTGGGTCCGGAGCTGGGAGTGGTCCGACGAGCGGATGCAGTGGCCTCGCGATGTCGATCGACTCCCGAACGGGAACACGTTGATCACCGACACCCACGGAAAACGCGTGCTCGAAATCGATCCCGACGGCGAGATCGTCTGGCAGGTTGACTCGACGCTTCCCTATGAGGCCGAACGTCTCGAAACCGGCGAGGAGAGTGCAGGCGGCTGGAGTGCCCGAGAACTCGAACTCGAGTCGCGGACCGCAATCGAGGCGTCCACCGGAGACGGCTTCAGCGTCCTGGCTTCTCTCGCTAACGTGGTTGAATCGATCGTCCCACATCGGATCTACAACGGTATCCTCTTTGTCAGTCCGCCGTGGATGAGTCGCCGTGAGTTCGCCGCTGCGGGCGTCAGCATCGTGACGGGGCTCTCCTGGTTCGGACTTGAGATCAGGTGGCGACTCCACGACGCAGGGATCGGGTTCCGGCTACCCGTCTATCAACGTGAGGACGACTGACCGTTATCATGACGGCATGGTCTAGAACGCGATATCCCCTGCTGAACAGGGTCTACGTTGTGTATTCGTATAGTTCCGGATATGTTGGTGACTTCTTACGAGATTTGCGCGGTCCACCTTGCACGAGGTATCCTGCCAAGAGCCGGACTTGATGATTCATCTACTGTTAGGGTCAGAGCGTGAGTTCAGCAGTGTGGAATCACGAGCAGTTGGCACTCAGGATATCGAATCTGGGAAACGAATCCTCGGGGTACCACCGGAGAACGAGTCACCGATTTGCACGAGCGGGTAATCCGTTGAATGTTCTCGAATTCACATCGGTCTAGCAACCGTTTTTGACAGACAGGCGTGGACGCTCCAAACAGAATGACGTCCTGTGTCCCGAGCTGGGCAGAGTTTTTTGAGGGCGTGTCGCGTGGAGCGGGTATGGACGGGATTCACGATCTCGGCGGGATGGACGGATTCGGGCCCGTCGACACGACCGAACACGAGGACACCTTCCACCACGACTGGGAGGGGCGGACGTACACCGCCTTCCTCGCGGGACTGGGGAGGGGTGTCTTCGGCATCGACGCCTTCCGGCACAGCATCGAGCGCATGCCCCCGGCCCAGTACTTGACAGCCGACTACTACGACCGCTGGCTCGCCGGCATCACGCGGCTGTTCGTCGAGAACAGTGCGGTCGACCCCGACCGCCTGCGCGAGCGGACCGAGGCGTTCGCGGCAGGCGAGGCGGAGATGCTCGACCACTCGGACCCGGGCGTGCTCGGCGAATTGGCCGCTGGCGTCGCGGAGGCGTACGACCAGTCGGCGCCGGACTCCGAGCCCCAGTTCGCAGCGGGCGACCGGGTTCGGGTGAAAAACCACAACCCCGATGGCCACACCCGGTGTCCGGGCTACCTTCGGCGGGCCGAGGGCGTCGTTGAGACGGTGCGCGGTGACCACGTCCTCCCGGACGCAGCGGCCCACGGGGACGAACGGGCGACACCCGTCTACAGCGTGCGGTTCGACTCCGAGGAGCTGTGGGGCGACCGCGCCGACACGGCCACCAGCGTCGCGGCCGACCTCTGGGAGCCGTACCTGGCCCCGGCGGAAGATTGATACCACGTCCCAGGCACCTTCGGGCCATGGACGACGCAGACGACCCCACCCACGACCGCGACGCCGAACACACGGGGTTCGACGCGGACGCATTCGCCCGCGAGTACGACCCCGAAGCCCGGGCCCGCGCGCTGCAGTCGCTGCTCATCGAGAAGGAGATGCTCTCCTCGGAGGCCGTCGACGACATCGTCGCCCGGTACGAGGAAGACATCGGGCCGCTGAACGGCGCGCGCGTTGTGGCACGTGCCTGGACCGATTCGGCGTTCCGCGAGCAGTTGCTCGACGACGGCACCGCGGCCATGGAGGCGATGGACATCGACATCGACACGGACACGATGGACGTAGAGGTGGTCGCCAACGACGACGACACGCACAACCTGGTCGTCTGTACCCTCTGTTCCTGTTATCCGTGGGCCGTCCTGGGCCTGCCGCCGACCTGGTACAAGACCCCCGAGTACCGCTCGCGGGCGGTCCGGGACCCCCGCGGCCTGCTCGCCGAGGACTTCGAGGTAGAACTGGCTGACGACATCGAGATACAGGTCTGGGACAGCACCTCCGAACTCCGGTACATGGTTCTACCCCAGCAGCCGCCGGGAACCGAGGACATGGACGAGGAGGAACTCGTCGAGGTGGTGACCCGGGATGCGATGATCGGCGTCGACCGGTTGGGGAGCGGCCAGACTGCCGCAGACGGCGGCGTTACCTCGGCGACGGGCGAGCAACTCCGCGACCTCGACCTCGGCGACCGGCCGACCTTCGAGGCGCCCTGGCAGGCCCGGGCGTTCGCGGTGGCCGTCGCGCTGACCGACGACCGGCCCTGGGAGACGTTCCAGCACCGCCTCGTTGAGGAGGTCGACCGCGACGCGGACGCCGACCACGCCGACCCAGAGTCGACCTATTACGAGCAGTGGCTGCGTGCGCTGGAGCGGTTCGTCGTTGAAGAGGGGTTGCTGGATTCGGCGACGATCGAGGTCCGGACCGCCGAGTTCGACGCCGGCGACCGGAACGCCCACGAGTTCGTCGACGGCGACCCCCACGGGCACGTCGACGGCGATTCCCACGCACACGACCATGACCACGCACACTGACCGAGAGGGAGTCGACGAGGTACGTCCTGGGTCGTAAGGACTGCGGACTGTTCGGTAGAGATACTACGGATACTGCGGTGGAATTACTGCGAATTTCCTGGGCGAATCGCGGCTCTTGAGCTTTTAAGTTGAATCGCTCATGCCGATCACTCGTAACTTCGCGTTTACTCATCCGAATGAGCCGCTGATAGGCAAGATCCTACTGCTCTCTCAGGCGGGTTACGACTCGTCGGCTTGAGCGTGCGTCCGTCCGAGGTTGGGGTGATCTTCATCCTGATGCCAGCCGGCGTGAAAGCCCGTATTCGGGTCAGTGTAGTTGACGCGGAACCAGTCGTGTGGCTCCTGCCGATACCACTGGATGGTGAGTTGGGGCGACTCCGGGCCTGTTGGGGGATCGAGTCGGTCTGGATCGAACCGTGCTCGCAACTGCTTGGCCTCGATGTCGTCCGGAACGTACTCAACCGCCTCGATCTGTGGCACGCGGTCAAGGACGTCCCGCTTCAGCTGGGCAGAGAGATTCGCGTTCGGGTCACCACCGGGATGCGGGACCGACATCCGTTAGCTGCTGGCCTCAGCAGGCTCTGTCGTCGGAGCAAGGAAGTCCCACTCGCGGATAGCGAACCCGACGATTTCGATGCGCCCCTGGAGGTGTTCCCAGTCGCGTGCAATCTCACGGCGCCGGTCTTCTTCCTCAGCGTCGAGGGCTTCCTCAGCGAGCGTCCCGCGAAGGTGGTTCGGTGACTCGACGTCGAATTCATCCTTCCAGTCACGGATTTGTGTCTTCATCTCCGCGAGCCGGTCGGTGAGTTCCTCGACAGTGTGGCCGCTGTCCCGTAGACGCATCGCCTCCTGCAGTGCCTGCCGCCGGTAATCGGGGTAGTACGTGGTGTGGGTGCCGCTCTCGTCACGGTAGAGGATGCCGTCGTCGACGAGACGTCTGAGAACGCGCTTGGTGGGTTCGTGTGACCAGTCCGCTTCGGAGGCGATCCAGTTTGCCGTCCGCGGCTCCGACAGCTGCCGGGCGACCATTCGGACGCGGTCTTCACCCGTGGTCCGACGGTCGATCAGACTCTCGGAATTCGATTCGTCTTCGGTCATACACTACAGTTCGTACTCTGTCTTAATATAGGTTGAGGTAATTCGTTCTATATCGAATTGTGGTTTCCTGCCATTCCATCGACGCACGGAAACTGAATCCAGAGCAATATTGAATCCCGATCTGGACCGCTCTACCCCGGGGGGGAAGCGTCGACGTGAGGCGGTTGCAGCATTCGTGCTTACCGGACGGCGGCGGGGCACTTCAAAAGTGGTCGCGATTATGTAATCATGATCAACTAGCACATCATCGATACTGTCGATTTCAGCCAATCTGAGCGCTGAGAGTTCAATATCCATGTTTATAAATTGTATGCTGCTATATTATTTCGCGAGGTTACGAGTCCACTAGCTACTTCTCATTTCATTAGATCCTAATGGTTCTTCACAACGTCTGGTGCAAGACCCACAGCGCGAGTCTTGCATGACGATCTGCTCAAATCACGCTGGCTGAATTATTCTAGCTTTTCCGAAGACAATAACATGGTGGGTGGGCCGGTCAAGATATGTTCCATCTCCCCACGAGGATCACAGAGAGTACGAGAGCGATTCCACCGATGAGGAGCCCGAATCCTGGCCCTGTCGCAGATGTCGGCGTATCCGTGGGAGTGGCTGTTGGTATCGGAGTCTGAGATAGTGTGGGAGTGAGAGTCGGCGTGGAGGTGGGAGTCGGTGCATTCCCAACGGTAGTGAAGTTGATCGTCTCTGGGCCCTCTTGGACGATTGAGCCATCCTCAGTACAGGGCTCAGCGTCCGGATGATACCCGTCTGCAAACGCGACAACACGGATTGTGTGGTTTCCGGAAAACGACTTATCGAGACGAATCTGTGCACCGTCGTGAACTGCAGTATCGTTAAACTGATTGGTGATGGTTTTCGTACCCAGCACCGTGTCGTTCTCTAGAACGACAAAGGTCACATTCGATTCTCGCGGAATGCTCACGGCAATCGATACCTGATCTGCGTCCCAGAAGAATGGTTCGACATCATTCCCTAATCCATAGAAACTGATCCCCGAGGGACACGAACTAGTCGCCGTGGCTTGTGAGACGGGAACTGTCCCGGCTACGACTCCGAGACTTATCAAAAGCACCAACAAACCAGTACCAACGGCAGACCAATTCGGGGGCATAGAGGAACAAATCTCTCAGCTGATAAGTGTTTTTGGGGCCCACTGCAAGGAGCGACAACCTTGGAGCATGTCCTGTGGCGAGTACCGACAAAACACTTACCTACTGATCAGGAATCTCCTCTCATGGTGTCTATCAACTGGGGACGCATTCCTTGGTTGATACTGCTGGTCTGTGGGCCGGCGCTGGTCCTGCAAGGCGGTATCATGATGAACGAGGGTGCAGAAGAATATACGCACTGGCTCCCCGGCCCAGCCGATGCCGAAGAGATTGCTGACGCACCTTCTTCGCGCGTGTTCAATTTCTCTTCACTGTCTCCTCGCGGAAAAGAAGTGTTTCGAAAGGCGTTTGTGTCCTATCAGCGGTCTGGGAATGACGAAGGAGAAGTAGTGATCGGGGAAAACCCCCCACCCGAATTCACATACGGGGGCCACGCTGCGACTACCTACTTTATCCGGTACAACGGGACCTACTACCGATTAGTCGTCTTAGACACATCGGACCAGCTGATGTTTGTCCCGGAAGGCCAAGATTGGGGATTTATGCTCTTTTTACTCGGTCTGGGGGCAACCTCTGCCGGCGCATATCACTTTGTGAGCGCGCTCCGAGGTCGGCTGTCGAAATTGCTACCGTGGATGACGTAGCGTTCAACCGGATAGACCCGGATGAGTTATCACCTTTTTTCGCTTTTCGGTAGACTGGCGGAACTAGCGGAGTACATTGACGGCGATGCAATCAACGAGCCCGTGGATCGGTGCCCCAGTAAGGTTCAGTGAGCGAAGGAACCCGTAGGTGCGAGCGGCCTGGGAACCCGTAGGTGCGAGCGGCCTGCTCCAAGCCGGGCTTGGAGAGCCCACGGAACTTCGCCAACCACGGTTGGAGCAGCGACCAGAGACACTCCGCTTGGTTCGTGTGGACGCCGTCCTCGGAAACGTATCCCTCGTCGTGGATCACGTATCGGTGATCATATTCCATGCCTTGGTAGGCTGGGAGCCCATCAGTCCAGACCTCTCCCAGCGGCTGGGAGAGGTCGTCCGCGTCCTCGATTACTGGGGCGAGATCATCCTCGTAGTCACTGCCCTCCTGTGCTGAAACCACGCGAAGCACGTCGCGGCAGGCTGCGACGAGCGTCATCTCGTCACCCTGGTCACCTGTCCACCGCGTGCGTCCTCCTTCGGCCGACCCGCCGCGGTCGAGACCCTCCCGCGGCGGGTCTTGCCCTTTGAATCCCGAACACACCTGCTGTGTTTCATCGACTTGCGTCGGGCCATCGACTGTCTGGGAGATGCGTTCCCAGACAGTCGGAAACCCTCGACAGAACGCGGTTTCCAGGTCTCTCAGCTGGTCATGGAGAGTCTTGTAACATGGCGAAAGAAGAGCGGCGATTTGGGTGATACTGAGCAGCGTATCTGCGTAGAGGATGAAGGCGATGAGGAACTCACCGGGAGTGAGTTCCGAATCGTAGAACGGTGTGCCTCGCGTGTAAGTGGTTTTCCAGTCACAGCGACCGCACCAAATACGGTCAGAGCCCGAGAGGGCATGGAGACTGTCCGCGCCGCAGTGTGGACAGGAGCGTTCCTCCCAGATTGTCTTGAGACGCCGCTCGACAATGGCGTCGAGCGGCTCGGGCCGAAATTCTATTACGCCCAGTTCCGCAAGTTCCTCTAGCCTCTGGCCGAAGGCAGGGCGGTCTTCGTGCATATCCGGTTCTGCCCGGCCAGAGGCACTAATACTCCTGGTTCCGCCAGTCTACCGAAGAGCGAATCTGGAACACTCCCGTTGTGGCCCATGACCGTTGCGCTACCGTTCGCCCCAGTTGACGACATCATCCGGCGGAACGTGGGGGACCTGCGGGTCAGCA
>PXSG01000044.1 GCA_003023485.1 Halobacteriales archaeon SW_10_68_16 | reverse complement strand
TATAGGTAGACCGTCGAGCGCTTGTACGCGCTCTCGAAGAAGCGCCGGCGCTGCCGGAGCACCCCGTCTTCCTTCCGGATGCGCTCTTTGAGTTGCCAGGCCCGCTCGACGCCCTCGTCGCTGCCGGGGTTGATGACGCGTCGTTGGATGTTGACGCTCACTACCCTTCCGTACGTGCGGGAATCCTAATAATTCCACCGCATGCAAGAGACAGCGACGGCCAGCGTGCCGGCGAACGCAGCCACAACCCTTTCAGAGCCGGCCTCGTATCCGACGTATGGTTCCGGTACGCTCCTCCCAGCCCTGGACAGGTGAGTGACGATGGGCTACGAACTCCGCGAACACACCGCCGACGTGGCCGTCGAGGCGACTGGCGAGACGCTCGGAGACACGTTCGCCGCGGTCGCCGACGGCATGGCCGCAGCCATGTGCGAGACTGTCCCCGGGGGCGGCCAGCGCCACGACGTCTCGGTGACTGCCGAGGGATGCGAAGCACTCCTGTTCGACTACCTCGACCGCCTCATCTACGAACGGGACGTCCGTTCGGTCCTGCCCGTGGACAACGCGGCGACTGTCGCGGAGACCGGGGGCGGATGGCGCGCCGATGGCTCCTTCCGCGGGGTTCCGCTCGGGGCCGTGACCGCCCGCGATTTGAAGGCAGTCACCTACTCCGAGATGGACATCTCCGAGAGGGATTCGGGGTTCCACGCCTACGTCGTCTTCGACGTTTGATCGTTACAGTTCGCCAACAAACACTTACCCGTCGAACCCCTACTCTCAGGTATGACCCCCACGAACGCGGCCGGGACCGTCGGGTCCGGCGAGACGCCAGACTCGGTGGGGTCTAAGAGCGTCCTCGTGTGTCCCCGCTGTGGCCACGAGAGCGCCCTCCCCGGTGACTGGATTCTGGTGGTAGAGGAGACGGCTGTCGACGTGCACTGTCCGGACTGCTGGTGGGGACTTACGACACGCCCGCGGTAATTGGTGCCTGCCGGGGGAGCGAAGGAGCGAAGTACGACAGGCCGGTAGAGCCCTCTGTGCAAGAGTTCGAGCGCAAGCAACTCTTAGAGCGGATCGAGCGGGAGGGCGCGACCGTCGGCGCGGACATCCCCCAGGAGATCGAGATCCAGGGCGAACGGATCGCACTCCAGGAGTTCGTCTTCGAGATCCGCCGGCGCGAGACGGTTCCGTCGGGCGAGCGCGACCGCGTCGAGCGCGCCAAGCGCAACCTCCGGCGCGAGCGCCTCCAGCGCAAACAGCGCATCGAGGACGGCGAGGTCTCCTACGAGGAGGGCCAGGAACTCGCCCGCGCCGTCGTCGGCATCGACCGCGCCCTCAACGCGCTCGAACAGCTCGGTCCCGTCGACCTCGAAGGGGAGGTCCGGGCCCAGGAGGCCGCCGACCGCAAGCGCTGGATGCAGTTCCTGCGGAAGGCACTGGGCCACGACGACGAGTCGGCCGGCCAGGGCGGCCACGGCAGGGGGCTCTCCCGATGACCGACGACGAGGGAGTCGCGGCCCTGCTGGAGGAGTTCGCCGACCGACTGGAAGCGACGGGCGTCGAGTACAAACCCCGGGCGTACCGCCGGGCCGCCGAGAACGTCCGGGACCATCCCGAGTCCGTGACGGACCTCGCCAGGGAGAGCGAAGACGCCGTGGCCGAAATCGAGGGTGTCGGCGACGCGATTTCCGCGAAGATCGTCGAGTACGTCGAGACCGGCACGATCGGGGAACTCGAAGAACTGCGCGAACAGCTCCCGGTCGAGATGGACGCGCTGACGCGGGTGGAGGGCGTGGGCCCCAAGACCGTCGGGACGCTCTACGAGGCCCTCGGCGTCCGGACACTGGACGACCTTGAGGCGGCGGCGCGGGCCGGCGAGATCCGCGAGGTCGAGGGCTTCGGCGCCAAGACCGAGTCGAACATGCTCGAGGGCATCGAGTTCGCCCGCGAGGCACACGGCCGGACGCTGCTCAACGAGGCACGCCCGCAGGGCGAGGCGGTCCGCGAGTACCTCGCCGACGTCGACGCCGTCTCCGAGGTCGAACTCGCGGGGTCGATCCGGCGCTGGCGGCCGACCGTCGGCGACGTGGACGTCCTCGCGGCCAGCGACGACGGCGAGGCGGTCGTCGAGGCCTTTACCGACTGGCCCGACGCAGAGACGGTCATCGAGGCCGGGACCGGCAAGGCCAGCGTCCGCGCTGGCGGCGTGCGCGTCGACCTGCGCGTGGTCGCTCCCGGGGAGTTCGGGGCCGCCCTCCAGTATTTCACGGGCAGCAAGGACCACAACGTCCGCCTGCGCAACCGCGCCATCGACCGCGACCTGAAGATGAACGAGTACGGCGTCTTCGACGTCTCCGGGGTCGCGGACGACGACCAGCGCGCCGGCGACCGCGTCGCTGGCGAGTCCGAGGCGAGCATGTACGACGCGCTGGACCTGCCGTGGATCCCCCCCGAACTGCGCGAGGACCGCGGCGAAGTCGCTGCGGCGGCCGATGGCGACCTCCCCGACCTGCTCTGGCAGGCGGACGTCCGCGGGGACCTGCACGTCCACACCGACTACTCCGACGGGGCCCATAGCGTCGCGGGCATGGTCGAGGGGGCCGCGGCGTTCGGCCACGACTACGTCGCCATCACCGACCACGCGACAGGCCCGGGCATGGTCGGGGGCGTCGGACTCGACGACGAGACGCTGCGCGAGCAGATTCCGGTCGTGCGCGACGTGGCCGCCGACGCCGACGTCGACGTGTTCGCCGGCGTCGAGGCCAACATCGCGGCCGACGGTTCCATCTCGGTGGGCGAGGACGTACTCTCGGAGTTCGACCTGGTGGTCGCCTCGCCACACGCCGGGCTGGACGGCGACGGCACCGACCGTCTCGTGACCGCCGCCGAACACCCCGAGGTGGACATCATCGGCCACCCGACAGGACGCCGACTCGACCAGCGAGCGGGTCTCGATGTCGACATCGATCGCCTCGCGCGGGTCGCAGCCGACCACGGCACGGCACTGGAGGTCAACGCCAACCCCTGGCGACTCGACCTCCGGGGACGGGCCGTCCAGACCGCCATCGAGGCGGGCGCGACCGTCGTCATCGACACCGACGCACACAGGCCGGCATCTTTCGAGTTCGTCCGCTACGGCGTCCACACGGCCCGTCGAGGGTGGGCCGGCCCGGCGGACGTCCTCAACACGCGGGACGCCGCGGGCGTCCGTGCGTTCCTCGAGTGACCGATGCCCGACCGAGTCCGGAACACCGATGTATCCTCCTTCCGGTAGCGTCGGATATGCCCCTCTCGGAACAGGCCCGCGAGCGCCTCGCGGACGTCGTGGAACTCCAGCCGACGAAGAACGCCACACTCCAGGAGCGGTGGGGATTGGACAGCGGCAGCGAGGTCCACAGCTACCTCGAATCGGAACTCGACGCGTACTACTACCGCAACGAGGACAGTCTCATCTGCGCGACGCCGGAGGCGGAGGCACTGGTCGACGGCGAGGAGATCGACGACGGCGAGCGCCTGGTCGACGCGACGCCGTTGCAAATCGCCATCCTCGACGTCCTCGCCGGCCCGGATGGGGAGTCACAGAGCGTGGTCGCGACGCTGCAGGCCGTCCGCGGGGACGGCCGGGACCCCTCCGTCGACCAGGTCCGCTCGGCGTTGCACACGCTCGTGGACAAGGGGGTCGTCGAGCGCGTGCGGAAGACTGTCCCGACCTTCCGTCTCGCACTCGACCGCGAGTCGATCAGTGTCCGCGACACCGTCGACGCCCGGTAGCTACTCTCCGGGGCCGGGACGCTGGCGGGCGCGCTGTTCCTCGAGCAGACGCGTGACCGCCCCACCCGGCCCTCTCTCGACGGGCCACGCGTGCTGGCGCCAGGCCGGCGGTTCGGGTTCGAAGTCGGGACACGAGCCGGCACACTCGGCGGCGGTCTGGTGGCGGCCCTTCGCGGCGCAGTAGGGCCTGGCAACGTCGGCACAGGGTTCGAGCCGGAAGTGTCGGCAGTCCGGGCGGCGTACTCGAAGCGGGCTGGCGAGGCGTCACGCGTGCCGCCGGCCGGCCGGTCGAGGACGCGTGTGCCCGCCTCCGCGACGGCCAGTTGGCGGGGTCGCCAGGTCACCTCGGCCGCGTCCGCGCCACGCACGCCGGGTTCGAGTGTGAGGATGCCGACCTCGACGGGCACGTCTTCGAGGAGCACGGGCTCGACGCGTCCGCCCGTGGCGGCCGTGGCGACCCACACTTCGTCGGCGAGGCCGAGCGCGACGTCGCGTTCGAGTTGTTCGGCCAGCACGCGGGCCGCGCTCGCGTCCAGATCGGGCTTGTTCTCGATGGCGACGACGCGGTCGACCCACTCGGGATAGCGCCACCGACGGCGGAGTTCGATCCGGTTCCCCTCGCGGCGCGTCTCGACGATACCGCGGTCGGCCGCGTCGTGGACGGCCTCGCGGACGTACCGCCAGGGATAGCCCGGGTCCGGGAGCGCGTCGCGGTACCACGCCCACTCGGCGGGGGCGTGCCGGACGACGTGCAGCAGGTCAGAATCCAGGCGTTCCGCGCCGAAACGGGCCCGCGCGGCGAGGCCGTCGGGGTCACACTCCAGGACGACCGTGTCCCAGCGCCGGTGCCGGGTACCCAATTGACGAGCGACGAGGACGGGGCCATCCCCCCCGACCCGCTCCCAGTGGCGCTCCGCCCAGGCACAGACCTGCAGTTCGAACACGAACTCCGAGTCCACGGCGGGTGAAGGCGCGCTGCTCGTTTGAACCTACCGGCGCGGGGCTTTCTGAACCCTTTTATCCGCGAGACGACTCCCTTCGGGTATGAGCGAACAGGACGAAGTCGACGCCGAAAACGGGGAGTCGGCCGAGCCGACACCGCCCGACGAGGGCGGGACCGGAGCCACCCTCGCGGATGCCGTCGCGGACGTGCTTCCCGACGAAGACGGCACGGAAGCCGACGAGGGGGTCGACGACGAACTCACAGACCTGGTGGACCAGGCCGACGCCGAAGAGACAGCGCGAATTCTCGCGACACTCCGACGGCGAGTCGAGGCCCTGGAGAGTCGCCTCGAAACCCGAGAGGACGAAATCGAGGACCTCGAGTCCCGCCTGAAGCGCAAGCAGGCGGACTTCCAGAACTACAAGAAACGACAGAAAGAGCGCCTCGAGGAGGAGAAACAGCGCGCGACGGAGGCCCTCATCGAGCGGCTGCTCGACGTCAGGGACAACCTCGCACGCGCGCTCGACCAGGACGAGAGCGCGGACATCCGGAGTGGTGTCGAGACGACGCTCCGGCAGTTCGACGAACAGCTCGAACGCGAGAACGTCGAGCGCCTCGAACCCGACCCGGGCGGGGATGTCGACCCCCAGCGCCACGAGGCACTGGCGACGGTCGCCTCCGACCAGCCCGAGGGCACCATCGCACAACTGCACCGCCCGGGCTACGAGATGGCCGGGAAGGTCATCCGGCCCGCGCAGGTGGCCGTCAGCGACGGGTCGGGCGCCGGGGGCGAGGGCGGAGACGGCACGCAGGAGAGCGCGGACTCCTGAGTCCTCGAAACCGCGGGCAGGCATGGCCCTATTCCCACAGCGCGAGTCGTGGCGTCTAGCAACCTTTAACCGATACAATCGGATATGATCCGACAACGATGGCAAGCAACAAGATTCTCGGTATCGACCTCGGCACGACGAACAGCGCGTTCGCCGTGATGGAGGGCGGTGACCCCGAGATCATCGTCAACGGCGAGGGCGACCGCACGACACCCTCCGTGGTCGCCTTCGACGACGGGGAACGCCTCGTGGGGAAACCGGCCAAGAACCAGGCGATCCAGAACCCCGAGAACACCGTCGAGTCGATCAAGCGCCACATGGGCGAGGACGGCTACACGGTCGAACTCGACGGCGAGGAGTACACCCCCGAGCAGGTCTCGGCGATGATCCTCCAGAAGATCAAACGCGACGCCGAGGAGTATCTCGGCGAGGAGATCGAGAAGGCCGTCATCACGGTGCCGGCCTATTTCTCGGACCGCCAGCGCCAGGCCACCAAGGACGCCGGCGAGATCGCCGGCTTCGAGGTCGAACGCATCATCAACGAACCGACGGCCGCGAGCATGGCCTACGGCCTCGACGACGAGTCCGACCAGACCGTGCTCGTGTTCGACCTCGGCGGCGGCACCTTCGACGTCTCGATCCTCGATCTCGGCGGGGGCGTCTACGAGGTCGTCGCCACGAACGGCGACAATGACCTCGGGGGCGACGACTGGGACGAGGCCATCATCGACTGGCTGGCCGAGGACTTCTACGACGAGCACGGCATCGACCTCCGGGAAGACCGGCAGGCCCTCCAGCGACTGACGGAGGCCGCCGAGGAGGCGAAGGTCGAACTCTCGAACCGCAAGGAGACGACCATCACCCTCCCCTTTATCGCCTCCGACGAGGACGGCCCGAAGGATCTGGAAGCGTCCCTCACGCGGGCGAAGTTCGAGTCGCTGACCGCTGATCTGGTCGAGCGGACCGTCGGCCCGACCGAACAGGCCCTCGAAGACGCCGGCTACTCGAAGGGAGACATCGACGAGGTCATCCTCGTGGGCGGGTCGACGCGGATGCCGATGGTACAGGAGCAAGTCGAGGAGATGACCGGCAAGGAGCCCAAGAAGAACGTCAACCCCGACGAGGCCGTCGCGCTGGGCGCGGCCATCCAGGGTGGCGTCCTCTCCGGTGACGTCGACGACATCGTGCTCGTGGACGTGACGCCCCTCTCGCTGGGTGTCGAGGTCAAGGGCGGCCTCTTCGAACGGCTCATCGAGAAGAACACCACCATCCCGACAGAGGAGTCAAAGATCTTCACGACCGCCCAGGCCAACCAGACCCAGGTCCAGATCCGCGTCTTCCAGGGCGAACGGGAGATCGCAGAGGAGAACGAACTCCTCGGTGAGTTCATGCTGACGGGCATCCCGCCCTCGCCGGCAGGGGTCCCCCAGATCGAGGTGACGTTCGCGCTGGACGAGAACGGCATCGTCAACGTCTCGGCCGAGGACAAGGGCTCGGGCAACGTCGAGGACATCAGGCGGCGCTGGCCTCTCGGACGAGCAGATCGAGCAGATGCAAGAGGAGGCCGAGAAACACGCCGAGGAGGACCAGAAGCGCCGCGAGCGCATCGAGGCCCGCAACCAGGCCGAGAGCACGATCCAGCGTGCCAACACGCTCCTGGACGAGAACGAAGACCAGGTCGACGACGACCTCCAGAGCGAGATCGAGGACGCCATCGAGGACGTCGAGGAAGTCTTGGAGGGCGAGGACGCCAGCAAGGAAGAGATCGAAGAGGTGACCGAAGAGTTGGCCGAGCAACTCCAGGAGATCGGCAAGCAGGTCTACCAGGAGCAGGCCCAGCAGGCCGCCGGGGGCGCAGCAGGTGCCGGCCCGGGTGCCGGTGCTGGCCCCGGCGGTGCTGCCGGCGGTCCGGGTGCCGGGGCGGGACCCGGTGGTGCTGCTGGCGGCGCTGGCCTCTCGGACGAGCAGATCGAGCAGATGCAAGAGGAGGCCGAGAAACACGCCGAGGAGGACCAGAAGCGCCGCGAGCGCATCGAGGCC
>PXSG01000043.1:8448-18555 GCA_003023485.1 Halobacteriales archaeon SW_10_68_16 | reverse complement strand
CCCGACGGACGCCGCGGTCGTCGCGGAGTGGAACGCCATCCGGACCCGCCTGCGGGACCCGGTCATCCTCGGCCACGCCGGGGAGTTCGCCGCGGGAGCGTCGGTCGCGGGGGACATCTTCGAGCGGTTCGAGGCTGCCGCGGGCGAACACAACGCCCACGAGACCCTCGAAGAAACCAGCGAGGAGCACTACGCCGGCTTCGAGGAGGGGCTGGGTGAACTCCGGGCGACGCTGGAGGCCGAGGACCTGGCGGGCGCACACGACGCGATGCGGGCCGCCGACGAGCACCTGCGGGGGGCACAGGGCGCGCTCGTCGGCCGGGAAGCGGTGAAACCGCTGAACGTCCTCGTGATGGGCGCCCACGTCGCGGACGCAGACGAGGGCTTCGAGGCAGCCCTGAACGACTACAGCGGCGCGCTCGACGCGGGGTCGGGCGTGGACGCGGCGGCCGAGCGCGAGGACACTGGGAGCGCGAGGGCGGCGGCAGCCGAGGCCTTCGGAGCGGCCACCCAGGGGGGCTACGCACTCCTGCCCGAGGCAGTGGCCGGCGCCGCACACCTGGCCGCCCTGCAGGCCCGCGGGTGGGACGCCGCCGCGCTCGCGAGCCTTGGCGGCCCCGCGACCGGGTTCGCCCACGCTGCCGCGCTGACCGTCTACCGGGCGCGTATCCACGACGCGGCCTGGCTCTACGAGAACGGTCACGCCGAGGCCGCACGCCGGCGCGTCGAGAACGTCTTCGCTCACTTCGAGGGTGCCAGGGCCCACGAAGCGCTGGAGGAGGCAAGCGAGGACGCCTACCGCCGGTTCGAGGACGAGGGACTGGCGGCCCTCTCGACGGCCATCGAGAACGACGACGCGGAGAGGGTCGCCGGGGCGGTCGAGACGATAGACGAGGCCCTAGTCGAGGGTATCGAGGCTCTCGGCAGCGGCGCCGAACCGGCTCTGCTCGAAGCGGGCTACGTCAAGGCGAGAGTCGAGGATGCGGTGGAGCGATACCGCCTCGGGGAGGGGACCGTGGCCGCCGAGACGGCTCGCGGGCTGTTCGAGACCTTCGAGGCCAACGAGGCGGACTTCCACGAGACGCTGGAGGAGACAGACGAGTCCCTCTACGAGCGCTTCGAGGAGGAGCACCTGACCGGGCTGATCGAGGCCTTCGAGGACGGCGACGACGCGGCCGTCGAGGAGCACGCAGCGGGGGTCCGGGAGACGCTGCTCGCCTTCGAGACCGCCGCCGGATCGACGGCGCAGGTGAGTGCCGTCGAGAGCGGTTACACCGCGGCCCGGGTCTTCGACGCCGGCGTCCTCGACGATGTGGGCGAGAGCGAACGCGCCGCCGAACTGGTCGGGGCGGCGTTCCAGCACTTCGAGGCGGGCGCCGGCGGCTTCCACGGGGCGCTCGAGGACGCCGACCACGATCGCTACGAATCCTTCGAGGCCGCACTCGACGCGGCGGGCAGTGCCGCCCGCGAGGGCGGGAACGTCGCCGAACGGGCCCGGGCGTTCAACGACGAGGCCCTCGCTGCGGTCTACGCCGTCGTGGCGGCGGCTGGCGGGTCGTTCGGCGCGGCGGCGTCGTCGGTCGTGCAGGACACCCTCGCCCACTTCGAGGAGGCGACGGTCCACGAACTGCTCGAAGACGCCGACCGGGCGGCCTACGAGGGCTTCGAGGCAGCCCTGAACGACTACAGCGGCGCGCTCGACGCGGGGTCGGGCGTGGACGCGGCGGCCGAGCGGTTCGCGACGGCGGCGTTGCGCGCCCAATTTGCGGTCGCCGGCGCGCCCGGGACAGCCCGGGTCGACGAGAGCGACGCCGGTGACAGTGCCGGGGACGAACCCGAACTCGCGGGCGGACCGAACGTCGTCGAGGGTGTCCCCGAGGAGGCCGACCACGTCGTGGACATGCAGGCCGTCGCGTTCGAGCCCGCGGAACTCACCGTTCAGCGGGGTGACACCGTCGCCTGGGCCCACGCCGCCGGCGAGCCCCACTCCGTGACGGCCGACGAGGACGAACTCCCCGACGGCGCGACGTACTGGGCCTCGGGTGGCTTCGACAGCGAGCAGGCCGCACGCGACGGCTGGAAGGACGGGAAGGGGGCCGTCCAGTCGGGGCAGTCGTACGTCCGGACCTTCGAGACGTCCGGCGAACACGGGTACGTCTGTCTCCCCCACGAGGCCGCGGGCATGGTCGGGAGTGTCGTTGTCGAGTGACCACCGCCACCTGCCGGGTCGGCCCGTCAGTCCTCGCTGCTGGCACCGACCGCTCGCCGTCGCTCGGCGCGTTGCGGCGCAAAAGTAGCATCCGGACGGAGTTCAGCGCGAGCGACGCGAGCGCTGAGCACGTCGGACGCGAACGAAGTGAGCGTCCGGACGGAGATTTGAACTCCGGTCCCTGGCTCCGCAAGCCAAGAGGATAGTCCACTACCCTACCCGGACGCACTCTCCGGTAGCGTGTACCCGGTGAAAGGGATTTCGATTCCACGCCACGCTCGGGTATGGACAGACGTGCCCTCCTCCGCCGAACTGCCACGCTCGCCGCCCTCACGCTCGCTGGCTGTGCGGACCCCGACGGGGGCGACAACGAGACGCCGACACACTCCGCGTGGCCGTCGTGGTGGCCGACCGCGCGGACGCCGGCGACGTGTGTACGGAGGCCATCGTCGAGATCGACTACCGCGTGACCGTCTCGATGTCGGGCGGCCTCCCCGGAACCGTCGCGGTGACCCACGACGGGCGGACGGTGACCACCGCTGGCGGCGACGAGGAAAACGGCGGCTGAGGTTTTTGTACGATGGCCGGAGCAACCACACACACCGATGGACCGGGCCCGGACTGATGGCCGACCGACGACTGTGACCTCGCGGGGAGAACCGACAGACAGCAGCGGGACGATAGCGCAACGACAACGCTTAAGCGGGTACCTTCCCTGCGTTCGCTAACGGATGGGAGCGATCGAGGAAATCTACGCGGACCTCGAAGCGGACGTCTCCGAGGAGGAGTTCCGCGAGGCAGTCGAGGGAAAGGTCGAACAGATGGGCGGCCTCGCAGACGAGGAGACCGCGGCGATGCTCATCGCCCACGAACTCGCCGACAGCGAGGTCTCGGCGGTCGCGGACATCGAACCGGGAATGGACGAGGTGAAGTTCCTCGCGAAGGTGGTCTCGGTCGGCGAGGTGCGGACCTTCGAGCGCGACGAGGGTGAGGACGGCCGCGTGATCAACGTCGACGCGGCCGACGAGAGCGGGAGCGTCCGCCTGGCCTTTTGGGACGAACAGGCCGAGGCCGTCGCCGAGGGGAGCCTCGAAGAGGGAGATGTGCTGCGAGTGAAGGGCCGGCCCAAGGAGGGCTACAAGGGCCTGGAGGTGAGCGTCGACCACGCCGAGCCCGACGAGGACGCCGAGATCGACGTCGCACTCGAGGACGCCACGACCGTCGACGCGCTCTCGCTGGGCCAGGAGGATGTCACCCTCCAGGGCCTCGTCCTGGCGACCGACGCGGTGCGCACGTTCGACCGCGACGACGGCAGCGAGGGGCGGGTCGCGAACCTCACGCTGGGCGACGAGACGGGTCGCGTGCGCGTGACCCTCTGGGACGGCATGGCCGACCGCGCGGACGAACTCGAGGCGGGAACCGCGGTCGAGATCGTCGACGGCTACGTCCGCGAGCGCGAGGGCGACCTCGAACTCCACGTCGGCGAGCGGGGCGCCATCGAGGAAATCGAGGGGACCATCGAGTACGACCCCGACGCGACGCCCATCGAGGCGGTGGAGATCGGCCAGCAGGTCGACATCGCGGGCGTGGTGCGCTCGACGGATCCGGTGCGGACCTTCGACCGCGACGACGGCAGCCAGGGCCAGGTCAGGAACGTCCGCATCCAGGACGACACCGGCGACATCCGCGTCGCGCTGTGGGGCGACCAGGCCGATACCGACCTCGCGCCCGGCGACGAGGTGCTCGCGGCCGACGTCGAGATCGAGGACGGCTGGCAGGACGACCTCGAGGCGTCGGCCAACTGGCGCTCGACGGTGGTCGTCCTCGACGACGGGGCCACCGGATTCGAGGGCGAATCGGCGGATACGGCGGAGACGGAGGCCGAACCCGACACTGCGGGCCTCGACGCCTTCGCGGAGGGGAGCGCCGACACCACTGGCGGCGACAGCGGGGGTGGTGGCCAGCAGCTAGAGGGGGCCGAGCGCGTCGAGTTCACCGGGACGGTCGTCCAGACGGGCGAGCCGGTGGTGCTTGACGACGGGGCCGAGACGATGAGCGTCGAGACCGACGCGCGCGTCCAGCTGGGCGAGGAGGTTACCGTCCGCGGCCACATGGACGGCGACCGGGTCGACGCCGACGAGGTCTTCTGAGCGCTCTCGCGCCCACTTGGGCTCACACGCTGTGCGTGCATCGGAAACCCTTAAGAATCTGGAACACTCCCGTTGTGGCCCATGACCGTTGCGCTACCGTTCGCCCCAGTTGACGACATCATCCGGCGGAACGTGGGGGACCTGCGGGTCAGCACCGAGGCGGCCGACCGGGCGACGGACGACGGCCGGAAGACGCTGATGGCGTCGGACTTCGGCGTCGAGTCGGTGCCCGACAAGGACGAACTGGTGTTGCCCATCGCGCCGGTCGACCGCATCGCACGCCTCGACATCGACGACCGCTACCGGGTGGCGATGGACGCCCGCGTCGCCCTGGCGACGGTCCTCGAAGCGTACGCCGACAACGTGGCCGCGGCTGCCGCGGCGCTGGCCCGGCACGCCGACCGCCGGACGGTCAAGGCCGAGGACGTCGAGGCGTACTTCCACCTCCAGCAGTACTTCGAATGAAGTTCGGCTACCGCGAGGTCTGCCTCGACCACGAGACGGGGCCAAGACACCCCGAGAGCCCGGACCGACTCCGCGCCATCAAGCGCGCGCTGGCCGCCCGGACTACGTCGAGGAAATCGAGGCCTTCTGTGCGGGCGGCGGCGGCAACTGGGACGCCGACACCGTCGCCTGCGAGGCCACGTGGGAGGCCGCCCGCGCTAGCGCCGGCCTCGCGGAGTGGGCCGCCGAGCGCGCCCTCGCGGATGAGGACGGCCGCGACACGACCTTCTCGCTCGGCCGACCCCCTGGCCACCACGCCGTCGCGGACGACGCCATGGGCTTTTGCTTCTTCAACAACGCCGCCGTCGCCGCCCGGACCGTCATCGACGACGGGACGGCCGGGCGGGTCGCCATCTTCGACTGGGACGTCCACCACGGCAACGGCACCCAGGACCTCTTTTACGACCGCGGCGACGTCTTCTACGCCTCCATCCACGAACGGGGCCTCTACCCCGGCACCGGCAGCGTCGAGGAGACGGGAACGGGCGATGGCGCGGGCACGACCCTGAACGTCCCGTTCCCGTCGGGGACGACCCACGCGGCCTTCCTCGCCGCACTCGAGGAGGCCATCGGCCCCGCGCTGGCCGCTTTCGACCCGGACCTCCTGCTGGTGAGTGCGGGCTTCGACGCCCACGAACACGACCCCATCTCGCGGCTGCGCGTCTCCACGGAGGGGTACGGCCTGCTGGCCGAACGGGTACGCGCCATCGCGGCAGAGTGCGACGCCGCGCTCGGGTTCGTCCTCGAGGGGGGCTACGGGCTGGACACCCTCTCCGAGAGCGTCCGGATGGTCAACGAGGTGTTCGACGGCTACCAACCCACCCACGACGGGGGCGAGGTGAGCGACGCCGCCCGGGACGCCCGCGAGCGAGGGATTGATAGCCGTCGCTTCCCAACCGGCGGGCGTGCTCCACGAGGTGGTCGCGGGGCTGCCGCCGTGGCTGATCGGGGGCCTCCTGCTGGGCCTGGGCGGGAGCCTGCTGGTCGCGCTGCTCTTCCTCGGTGCACAGCGCCTGCTCTCGGCGGGCGAGGGTGGCCAGCACAGCCACGGTGGCGACACGTCACGCCGGATCAGCGGCGAGGTCCGGCGCCGCCGCGAGTTCCGCGCGTGTCTGGACGCCATCGACGAACCCTACGCCGAGGACCACCCGGTCCAGGGCCAGAGCGTCGCCTTCTACCTGCCGGCACGCGAGGTCGCCATCACGTTCGACCCCCGTGCGTACTACCGCATCGACGGCTCGGGAGTCGAACCGCTGCTGGTCGAACACGAGATGCCCGGCTCGGTGCTGATCGACCGCCTTCCCTTCGAGACGCCCGACATCGACCGTGCGGACGGCGAGGTCGACCCGGCCCGCGCTGCGTTCGCGGAACTGGGCGTCTCCGCCGACGCGACACTCGAGGAGGTCGACCGTGCCTACCGCCGGCGGGTCAAGGAAGTCCACCCCGATCAGGGCGGGGACGAGGACGCCTTCCGGCGGGTCCGCGAGGCCTACGCCACCGCGAAGGAACACGCGGACTAGCGACCCTCGAAGTGTTCGACGAGCAGTTCGACCACCTGCTCGCGCCGCTCGTGCTGGACCCAGTGGGAGGCCTCTGGGAACCGTTCGAGCCGACCGTCCGCGCAGTACTCGACGCTTTTGGGAGCCATCTCGGGGAGCAGGAACTGGTCACCCTCGCCCCAGACGACCAGCGTCGGTGCCTCGACGCGCTCGCGGGGCGGGTCCTCGCCCGCGCGGAACAGCGCCCGGTACCAGTTGAGCATCCCCGTCAGCGCCCCCTCGCGGCGCCAGGCGGCCCGGTAGTGCTCGATGTCTTCCTCGGTGAACGTGCCCGCCTCGGCAGTCTCCAGCCCCTCAACGAGTCGCTCGAAATCTCCCCGCCGCTGGACCCATTCGGGGATTCGGGGCAACTGGAAGAAGAACATGTACCAGCTCTTTCGCATCTGCCGGAGACTCGATTTCAGCGTCGCTTCGAACACCGACGGGTGTGGGACGTTGATGATGCCGAGCCGGTCGACCGACTCGGGGTGGCGAAGCGCCAGGTCCCACGCGACGGCCGCGCCCCAGTCGTGCCCGACGACGTGTGCGGATTCCCGGCCGGCCGACTCGATCAAGGCGCCGATGTCGCCGGAGAGGTTCTCGACCGCGTAGGCCCCGACCCCGTCCGGTTTGTCGCTGCGGTTGTAGCCGCGCTGGTCGGGGACGAGCACCCGGTAGCCCGCCTCCACCAGCCCCGGGACGTGGTCGCGCCAGCCGTACCAGAACTCGGGGAAACCGTGCATCAACACCACAAGCGGGTCCTCCCGGTCGCCGGCCGCGACCACGTGCAGATCGACGCCGTTCACCTCGCGGACCGTCGACTCCGCCGAGGGAACGTCCGGCAGTGGGGCTGTGGTCTCGGCCGTCATGGGTACACTGGTGCGAGCACTCGCAGGACGATTCCGGGGCGCAACAGCGTCGTGGGCGGTCGCTCCAGCCGGAACACGCGGGCGAACGCCTCGGTCAGGACGCCGTCGGAGTGGGCCTTCCGGGAGAGACGCGCCACGTACCGGTTGAACAGGTCCGTGCCGAACGGCTTGGGCCCCTCCGTCTGGCGGAACTCGAAGTCCCTGCCGACGGCCAGCTTCCAGACGACGTCGACGATCTCCCCGACCCGGTCGAAAAAGCGGGGCCCGACGTTCGCCAAGCCGCCCTCGGCCAGGGTGTGGTGCAACGAGAGGGCGTCGAGGGCAGCCACCGACATCCCCTGGCCGTAGATCGGGTTGAAGCTGGCGACCGCGTCGCCCGTCACGACCAGCCCCTCGGGGAACCGGTCGAGGCGCTCGTAGCGGCGCCGCCGGCTACACGGGAAGGGGTAGTGATGGACCCCCTCGGAGGTCCAGGGTTGCTCGCGAGCGAGTCGTCCGATCTCGGGGACCGGCAGGCTCTCGGCGAACTCGAGGAACCCCTCGCGGTCGGCGGGTGCGTCGTCGCCGTGAACGCCCTGGACGATGACCTCCCAGCGGCCCCCCTCTACGGGGAGGACCGCACCGCCGCGTGTCCGCGGTGCGTCGGGCGGGGCGAAGAATGCCCGCCGGTCGTCGGGCGGGCGCTCGACCCGGATCGTGCTGTAGGTCACGTCGACGTGGACCTCCTCGATGTCGGGTGTGGGATAGCCGCGTTCCCCGAGCCACCGGGGCGTCCGGCTGATCCGGCCGGTCGCGTCGACGACCAGATCCGTCGCCAGCGTCCGCTCCGTGCCGTCGGTCCGACACTGGACGCCGGTGACTGCCGCGTCCCCCTCGTCGAACTGATAGCCGGTGACCTGCGTCCCGCCCTGCAGGTCGACACCGTCCAGCGCGCGCATCTGCTCGCGGACCACGTGTTCGAACAGGGGTCGGGTCGCACAGTACATCGGCATCTCCCTGGGTGGTTCGGCGAGAAAGCCACCCCGGTCGTAGAACTGCATGTCGATCCCAGCGTCGACACACAGCCCGCCGGCCTCGAACAGGTCCTCGTCGAAGCCGGGGAAGAAGTCAGTCAGTGTCAGCCGCCCGGCTTCGAGCATCACGTGGGGGTGGCTCGTCTGGGGTGCGCCGTCGCGGGTGGTCGGTACCTCCGGGAACGGGTCGCGGTCGAGGACGGTCACGCGCTCGAACCCGTCGGCCAGCACTCGCGCGGCACACAACCCGGCCATGCTCCCGCCGACAACGACCGCGTGGTCGCCGACGCGGTCAAGCCGTCCGCGTTCGTACTGCGAGACGTCTGCCAGTGTCACGTGTCGTATTCTTCCCTGCGGGCGATCGTGGTCGCAGTCGAGACGCGGTCGTCTACTGGTCGGACTCCCTAATATGTGGCGACGCCTGCGGGCTAAATCCCCCTGCTCATCAGGTGACTCCGCAGGAGGTCGGCCTCCTTGTTGCCGGTGACCGCGTTGACGAGCACCACCACGTCGTCGCCGTCGAAGGCACTCCGCTCGGCGAGTGCCCGTGCCCCGGCCACGGCGGCACCGCCGGTCGCGCCCATCGTCACGCCGGCCTCCGCGAGCGTGACCGCGCTCGCCAGGATGGCCTCGTCGTCGGTCGCAACGGCCCCCCCATCGGTCGCTGCCAACGCCGTGAGGACGTACTCGCCACCCTCCGGGTCCGGTATCTCCAGCGGCCCGCAGATGGTGTCCGGGTGCTCCCAGGTCTCCGTCGTCGAGGCGCCGTCTTCCCACGCCCGGGCGATTGGCGCACACCCTTCCGCCTGGGCTGCGTAGAGGCGTGGCTGGTCGTCGACGAAATCCAGTCCAGGTCTCGGGCAATCTCGTAGGCGAGGGTCTTCGCGCCCTCGTGGCGGTACGGCGACTCGAAGGCGGCCACCGAGTGCCAGTCCGCCTCGGCCATCGCCTCGGCGTAGGCGTCGGCGGCGTCGGCGTAGCGGCCCTCGACGACGGACATCCCGCCGCCGTGGACGTTCACCATCGCCTTGTTCACGAAGGGCACCCGCGAGGGGACGAACGCCTCGCAGTCGAGGCCGGCCCGCGCGGCGTAGGCGGCCGCGGCCTGCCCGCCGTTGCCCCTCGAGGGGAGTGCGACGGTTCCCGCGCCGGCCTCCCGGGCCGCCGTCACCGCAAGCGCCATCCCGCGGTCGACGAACGCGCCGGTCGTGTTCCGTCCCTCGTCTTTGACGTAGACCGCCCGGACGCCCAGGTCGTCGGCCAGCGACGGGGCCCCGACCAGCGGCGTCCCGCCCTCGCCGGCGGTCACGAGTTTCGCGGCCGGAAACGGAAGGACATCGGCGAACGCGGCGAGGCCGTCACCGCCCTCGGCGTCGAGGGTCCCGCGGGTCACTGCTGACGGTTCGATGTCGTAGGCCGGGTCAAGCGGCCCGCCGCAGTCGGAACACCGGCCCACCGTCGCGAGGTCGTGGTCCGTGCCACACGCGAGACACCGCAACGACACGAACGTCTCTGAGGTCTCCATAGCCGCAGTTGTGGGTGCGGGCGACTAATAGGGAGGGATATCGCCGTGTACGCGTCGTCCGAGTCCGTCTGCGGGGACCCAAGCTGTATGAGTAGTGGTAGCACTGACATAACAGTTTTCAGGGTGAACACTGTACGGGGGCCATGGCCGACCCGGATGTCGTGGTGCGGACCCGGGCGATGGACGAGGCGCCCATCGGGATGGTCCTCACGGACCCGCACCGGGCGGACAACCCGATGGTGTACGCGAACGAGGCGTTTCTGGACCTGACGGGCTACGACCGCGAGGCCGTGCTCGGC
>PXSG01000043.1:0-8238 GCA_003023485.1 Halobacteriales archaeon SW_10_68_16 | reverse complement strand
GGTTACTCCACCCGCCAGGACGGGACGGGCTTCGGGCTGAACATCGTCACGGAGGTCGTCGAGGCCCACGGCTGGTCGGTCCGGATCACCGACATGCGGAGGGCGGCGCACGCTTCGAGTTCGCCGGCGTCGAAACCGTCGACTAGGTGCCTCTCGCAGGCGTTTTGGTGGTGGCGCTCACAGGCGGGCACATGACGGAGGTAGCGGTCGTCGGCGGTGGCCTGGCGGGGCTGGTCGCGGCCCGGACGCTGGCCGACCGCGGCGACGACGTCGTGCTGTTCGAGCGCCGCGAGGCACCCGGCGGGCGCGTGCGCAGCCGCGAGGTCGAGGGGTTCACGCTCGACCGGGGGTTCCAGGTACTCTTCACCGCCTACCCCGCGGTCAGGCGGGAACTGGACCTCGACGCGCTCGATCTGCGGACCTTCACGCCGGGCGCGACGCTGTGCCGGCCCGGCGAGCGCTCAACTCTCTCGGACCCGCTACGGGATCCGAAGGCACTGACGGCGACGCTGTTCAACCACGAGATAACGCTGGGCGACAAGTGGCGGGTACTGGCCCTGCGGCGCGAACTGGCGGGGAAGTCGCCGGGGGTGATGCTCGACGGCGCCGACGCGACCATCGAGGCGTACCTGCGCGAGCGCGGCTTTTCGCGGCAGTTCGTCGAGAACTTCGCCGCGCCCTTCTACGGGGGCATCACGCTGGATCGCTCGCTGTCGACCTCCCGGGCCATCTTCGAGTACACCTTCAAGATGCTCGCCGCCGGCGAGACGGCGGTCCCGGCTAGGGGGATGGGTGCCATCCCGGCCCAGCTCGCGGCGCGGGCCCGCGAGGCGGGCGTCGACATCGCCCTGGAGACGCCGGTCGAGGCGGTGAGGTCCGAGGGGGAGGACGGATCAGGCGACGGAGGGGTCGTCGTCGAGACGCCCGGCGAGACGGTGACCGCCGACGCGGCGGTCGTGGCGACGGACCCGCTCACAGCCAGGGAACTCACTGGTGTCGAGGCGATCCCGACGGCGGCCCGGAGCTGTGTCACGCTCCACCTCGTGGTGCCGGCCACCCAGGAGCTCCGGAGCGGGGGACGCCTCCTGTTGAACGCGGCCGACGGCCGCCCAAACCAGGTCGCGCCCGTCTCGGCGGCCGCCCCCGAGTACGCCCCGGACGGTCGGCAGCTACTCAGCGCGACCTTCCTCGGCCAGCAGGCGGCCGACGACGCGGCGCTGACCGGGGAAGTCCGGGAGGCGCTGGCGTCGTGGTTCCCCGAGAACCAGTTCGCCGACATCGAACTCCTGGCGAGCGACCGGATCGAGTTCGCGCAGTTCGACCAGCCGCCGGGCTTCCGGGAGGGGTTGCCGGCCGTCGACGCGCCTGCCAGCGAGGTGTACCTGGCGGGCGACTACACGCGGTGGTCGTCCATCCAGGGCGCGATGGAGAGCGGCCGCGAGGCGGCCATGGCGGTCCGGGCGAGCGCGGACGGATAGGTTGGAGTCCCAACATTGAGGAGGCCGGCCGTGCTATCGTTGGAGGATGTCGCAGGACGACGAGGAGGCGGTTCATCCGAACGCAGTCGAGGTGTCGCCGGCCCCGATCACGATCTACGACGCCGAGGGAATACTCAGGTACGTGAACCCGGCAGCCGTGGCCTTCGCCAACGCCGACAGCGCCGACGAGGTGGTCGGGCGGCCGGCCAGCGAGTTCGTCCACCCGGCGGACCGCGAGGAGATCGGCCGGCGCATCGAGCAGGTGATCGCCGAGCGCGAACCGACCGAGCCGACCGAGTTCCGGTTCGTCGCCCTCGACGGCGAGGAGAAATACGCCGAGACGGCGGGAACACCGATGACCTACGAAGGCGAGCCCGCCGGCCAGGCAATACTGAACGATATCACGGAGCGCAAGCGGGCCCAGCGGAAACTGCAGCGCCAGAACGAGCGCCTCGAGGAGCTGGTCTCGGCGATGGCACACGACCTGCGCAACCCGCTGCACGTCGCCAACGCGTCGGTCGAACTCCTCGAAACGAGCCGATCACCGACCCCTAACCGGTCGACCTCGGGACCGTCGCCACCCGAGCCTGGGAGACATCCCGAACCGGCGACGCGGACCTCGCAGTCGCCGACTCCCGGCGGTTCCGTGCCGACTCCGGCCGTGTTCAGGAACTGTTCGAGAACCTCTTCGGGAACGCGGCCGAACACGGTGGGCCCGAGGTCACGGTCACCGTCGGCGCCACCGGGGACGGCTTCTACGTGGCCGACGACGGGCCGGGCATCCCAGGGGAGGAGCGCGACCGGATTTTCGAGTCGGGCTACTCGACCGCCACGGACGGCACCGGGTTCGGGCTGACCATCGTCCGGCGCATCGCCGAGGCACACGGCTGGTCGGTCGAACTCACCGAGAGTAAGACGGGGGGCGCACGCTTCGAGTTCACCGGTGTCGACGGGGTTTCCTGACCAGCCACGGCCGCGAGCGGCTCTCGTCCGGTGCCGTCACAGCCGATGGCGGAACTCACCGAGGGGCGGAAAGACGAGCGAATCGCCGTCGTCGACCACCACGGGCGCGAACGCGTCGGCGTCGGTCACCAGCGGCGACATGAAGTCCGCCGCCGATAGCCCGTTGACCTCGACGCCCCGGAGCAGTCGGTTGAACGCCGGGAGCATGACGACGTCCGCGCCGCGGTAGACGCCGTCGGCCGCCAGCAGGCAGGGGCGGCGCTGTCCCTCGATGGTGATGGTCGGATGGTCGTGGCCGACGACGTACCGGTCGGCGTCGGCCTCTGGTTCGACGTGGCCGTGACAGACGACCGTCCCGCCGACGCGGTGTGTCCCGGCGGTCGGACCGTCCCACACCGAATCGAGCATCGTGTCGTGGTTGCCGGGTGTGACGACCAGCCGTGCGCCCGACTCGCGGGCCGTTGCGACGAGGGCGTCGAGGACGTCCCTGACCGTCCGTGGCACGGTCCGGAAGGAGTGCAGCAGGTCCCCAGCGACGACTACCTCCTGGGGGTCGTGGGTCGAAAGCAGCGTTTCGAACCGCTCGACCATGTCCGACCCGTCGCCGACTGGCAGGTCGACGTTCGAGGACGGCCCGCGACCGACGTGCAGGTCCGCGAGCACGAGGGTGTCCTCCAGCAGCACGGCTCTGTCGGCGACGGTCACGCCGGCGAGCGCGTCCGGGCGGGTCGGCACGTCCGTCGCTGGGGGGTCTACGGGCAAGTGTCTGCCGTCCGCGCCCGGACACGAACAATTAACGTTCCACGGGTCCGGTGGAAAGGTATGACTGGGTTGGACGCCATCAACCTCGGGCTCGGCCAGCCCGACTTCCCGACACCCGAACACGTCCGCGAGGCCGCCCGCGAGGCCATCGCCGCTGGGGAGGGTGACGCCTACACCTCGAACAAGGGCACCGAGTCGTTGCGCGAGGCTATCGCCGAGAAGTACGCCCGGGACGGCGACCTCGACGTCGACCCCGAGAACATCATCGCCACCGCGGGGGGTAGCGAGGCGCTTCACATCGCCCTCGAGGCCCACGTCGACTGCGCGGGACACAGTCCCGCGGGCAACCGGACGCAGTCCGGTGATACCGGCCAGGAAGTCATCATCCCCGACCCGGGCTTTGTCTCCTACGACGCGCTGACGCGCCTGGCGGGTGGCACGCCCCGGCCCGTCGCGCTCCGGGAGGACCTCACGCTGTCCCCGGCGGCCGTCGAGGAGGCCATCACCGACGAGACGGCGGCCTTCGTCGTCAACAGCCCCGCCAACCCGACGGGCGCGGTCCAGTCGCCCGCGGATATGCGCGAGTTCGCACGCATCGCGGACGAGCACGACGTGCTCTGTCTCAGCGACGAGGTCTACGAGCACATCGTCTTCGAGGGCGAGCACCGCTCGCCGGCCGAGTTCGCCGAGAGCGACACCGTGGCCGTCGTCGGCGCCTGCTCGAAGACCTACTCGATGACGGGCTGGCGGCTGGGCTGGGTGACCGCCAGCCACGAGCGGATCGAGCGGATGTTGCGTGTCCACCAGTACGCCCAGGCGTGCGCGGCGGCCCCCTCACAGCACGCCGCCGAGGCGGCCCTGTCTGGCCCACAGGACGCCGTCGACGAGATGGTCGCCGCCTTCGAACAGCGCCGGGACGTCCTGCTGGACGGCCTCGCGGACATCGGGCTGCGGTGTCCCACCCCGCAGGGGGCCTTCTACGCGATGCCCGAGGTGCCCGAGGGCTGGGTCGACGAGGTCATCGACCGCGGCGTCGTCGTCGTTCCGGGTGAGGCCTTCGGCGAGGCCGGCGCGGGCTATGCCCGCATCTCCTATGCCGTCGACGTCGAGACGCTGAAGGAGGCCCTGGAGGTCATGGACGAGGCGACCGCTGCGGTGCGGTAGACCGTTCGGGGGCGCCCGGACCGGCCGCGCAACTCCGCGGGCGTCGCGCCGTAGATGTCGGCGAGCCGGCTGTTGACGACCACGAAGCGCCTGTCCGCGTCCAGCACCGCCGCGGTGTCGCGTGTCGTCTCGACGATGGCCTCGTACATCCGCAGTTCCCGCCCGCGCTCGATGCGGTCGATGGCGCTCTCGACGTGACTGAGCAGCAGTTCCGCCAGCTCGACGTCGGTCTCGTCGAAGGCCCCGACCCTGGAGCTGACCGCCTGGAAGACGCCGTGGTCCCCGACGGGGATGCTGATTCCGTCCGCCGAGGTTGCGTAGGGGACCAGCCACTCGTCCTCGCGGATCAGCACCGTACACAGGGTGAACTCGAGGACGTCCGCGGCCGCGGCGACCGTCCGCTCGCAGACGCCCGCGACGGTGTCTTCTGTCTGGATGGACGAGGCGGCGTCGTGGAGTCCCGCGAGTCCGGTCCGGCGGCGCTCGTCCGCGGTGACGTCCCGCCAGACGACCACGACGGCGTCGAACTCCCCATCGTCAGTGTGCCGGCTCAGTCGGGTGTCAACGATTTTCTGTCTGTCGTCGCCAGCGTCGAATTCCGTTTGTACCCGCATGTCCTCGCGCTCGGTCCCGTGGAACGTCGCCAGCGCGTCGGTCACGAGGTCGTATCGTCCTTCCGCATCGACGGTGAAGGCGACGTCACCCAGGCTCTCGAGCGTCGACCGCAGATCTGTCTCTTCCGTCATCGATCCAGCTGTCCGTCTTCCGGTTGTTGTAACGGGCCTCACATGAATCCCTCGCTGCCTCGCAGGTATGGCGAAGATGGGTCCGACAGGTCGATAGTCCCGGAACCCGAACGGCGGGACATGGACCAGCTGTCGCCCCACCACGTGCCCGTCTACGGGACGCCCGAACAGCGGCGCACCCTCTGGCGGGAGTGTGCCGATCGCGGCCAGCCCGTCGTCGCCGTCCGCGACGCCCGCCGCGGGTTCATCGTCCGGTACGACCTCGGCCACCTCGGCGCCGAACTCGCGCCGGATGCCCTGGCGGGCCTGCGCCACCGGGTCCGCGAGTCCCGCCCCTACCCGACGGCCGGGGAGTCCGGGCTTGTGGCCGACCCCCTCTCCGAGAGCGAGGGCGTCGGCGGCGAGGCCGGCCCCGTCTCGGGGAACCTCCACGCGCCCACCGAACGGGCCGCCCGCGACCTCGCTTCGCGGCTCTCGGCGGTCGTCTTCGACCGGTCTGTCTGGGTCTGACCGACCCGAGTCTGCCCGGACGGCTGCGCGGCCGCTCGGCGCTCGTGCCAAAGCGTTTCGCCCGCGCCTTTTTTTCCCTCCCCGTCGAGCGTCTAGCTATGGCAGTCGCCCGTCACGACCCGGGTCCGGCCGGGGCGGTCCGCGCGCTGGCCTCCCAGGTCCACCCCGTGTTCATGCTCCCGGTTCTGGCCACCGCCTGGTTCGGGGCCGTCCTCGGGGGACTGGCCTCGGTTTCGCTGGCCGTCCTCCACGCCGGCGCGGCCTTCTTCGCGCTCTACACCGCCCACGTCACCGACGGCTACGTCGACTTCCACGTCCGCGGCGAGGACGACGACCATCCCCTCTCGGCGCGGGGCTGTCGGCTCGCCCTCGCCGGGGCCTCCGTGGCCTTCTTCGCCTGCCTGGCTGCCATCGTTGCCCTTGTCGACGTGTGGGCCGGCCTGCTGACACTCCCGGGGTGGCTCATCGCGGTCAACCACGCACCCCAACTTGATACCAACCCCGTCGGCGCGACCGTCGGCTATCCGCTCGGCATCGGGTTCGCGCTGCTGGGCGGGTACTACGTCCAGGCGACGGCGCTCGGGCCGACCGTGGTCGCGCTGGCGGCCGTGTTCGTGACCATCCTCTCGGGTATCAAGGTGATCGACGACGCCCAGGATTATGACTACGACCGCTCCATCGAGAAGCGGACCGTGGCGGTCGTCCTCGGCCCGGCGCGGGCCCGGACGACGGCCTTCGGGCTGATGGTCGCCGGGATGGTGGCCGTGGTCGCGCTCGCGCTCGCCCTGCCGGGGATTCCGCCCACAGCCGGGCTGGCGACGCTGGCCTTTGGCGCCGTCGCCGCCCTCGCCTGGCGGGCCGACCCCGAGACCGCGACGATGCTCCTGATCCGGGGGTCGTATCTCTTCCTCGCGGTGCTGGTGGCCGCGGTGTGGTTCCGGCCGCTCGGGTAGGGACCGTCAGCCGCTCACGCCGGCCATCTCGTCGAGAAGGAGCGCGACCACCGTCGAGTCGGTGCCGCCGGTGTACAGCAGGCCGAGCTACCGGCGCCGGATGTCGAAGCTCTTCGAGTCGGGGGTCAGCTCGCGCAGCAGTTCCTTCATCTTCTCCTCGTCGATCTTCCCCTGGATGCGCCCGCTCTGGGCCAGGGCGACGATCTGCTGTTCGACCTTCTCACCGACCTGGGGTTTCGACATCTTGACCGTGTTCAGGCGCTTGCGCGCCCCGTCGGTGAGGTGCTGGCGGAGGATGGCCTTCTTCTGTGCCTCGGCCTGCTGGCGCTGGGCCTCCATGGCCTCCTCGTCGGCCCCGCCGGCCTGCTCCTGTAACTGCTCCATCTTCTTCTGGCGGATCTTCTCGAGTTCCTCGTCGCTGGGTTCGCCACTCATATCCCCCTCTTGTCGAGTTGGCGGCAAAACCATTACGGAGACGCCGGGGAGTCGCTGCGGTCGCGGCCGCTCGCTACCCGAACCCTTCGGACACAATGTGCTCGGGCGGGACGCCGAGGTGCTCGACCGCCACACCGGGCTGTGGACCGTGGCGTTGATGCCACAGGCGTAGACGTCGACGTTCTCGACCCGATAGGACGATAACTCTCCACTCCCAACCCCGTTTCAGTGCGAGAGTACACCACCCGTCTCGGGGATGCGGTCGTCACGCTCCTGGACAGGGCCGGAGTCATCACGCCCGACCGGCTGACGGCGACGGTTGGACTGGCCTGGCCCCGCGTCGTCACCGGGTTCGCCATCATGTCCAAACAGACTGTCGACCTCGCGTTCGTCGGGTGGGCGGTCGGTTCCGAGGCGGTCGCCGGCCTCGCGTTCGCCTACGCCTTCTGGTTGATCGCGAAGTTCGTCGGGGTCGGCGTCGTCGGCGGGACCGTCGGCCTCGTCTCCCAGCGCTACGGGGCCGACGACCGGGAGACGATCAACCTGGTCGTCAAACAGAGCGTCTGGCTGGCCCTCCTGTTGTCGGTGCCGGTGGTCGTGGCCTACGCGCTGTTCGCGGACCCGCTGGTCGGGCTGCTGGGTTCCGACCCCGCGTCGACCCGCGCGGGAGCGACCTACCTCGCCATCGTCGCGCCGGCGCTGACCTTCGAATTCCTGAACCTCGTCTGTAGCCGCACCTACGCCGGCGTCGGCGACACCGTCACCCCGATGGTCGTCAGGGCCGGCGCGGCGGCCGCCAACATCGTCGCCAGCGGCGTCCTCGTGTTCGGGTTCGGCCTCGGCGTGGCCGGCGTCGCGCTCGGGACGCTCTTCTCGACCGGGCTGTCGGTGGTGGCGTTCTCGTGGGGCATGTTCGGCCGCTCCTACGGCCTGCCGGGGCTTGCACCCAGTCCCGTCGCGCTGTCGATCCGCGGACCGCAGTTCGACCGCGAACTCATGGGCCAGCTGGTGGAGGTGTCGGCGCCGATCGTGGCCCGCCGCGTGCTGGAGGGGCTCGTGGCGTTCCCGCTTCTGTGGATCGCCGGAACCTTCGGGCCGGTCGTGGTCGCGGCCTTCGAGATCGGCCGGCGCGTCCGGGCGGTCATGACCAGTTTCAGCTGGGGTTTTTCCATCGCGTCGAGTTCGCTCGTGGGACAGGCCCTGGGTGACGACGACGAGGGCGAGGCC
>PXSG01000042.1:6291-25248 GCA_003023485.1 Halobacteriales archaeon SW_10_68_16 | reverse complement strand
TACGCCCACCGGGCGGAACCTTGCCCCCTCGGACGGACTGGACCCACCCACCGCTTTGCCGGGTGCGATGGCCAGCCCGACCCCGAACGCGCGGTTGGGAAACCCTCGGCGTCGTCGGGCGACGCCCGACTGCATGCGCGATCTTCGATCCCGCTCTGTTCACGCCGAGGAGGATGTCATTGCGTTCAAACCACGGTCTCGGTGATTATACCTCGGAAGTACTGCTAGACGAGGGACAGCACGAGTGGGGAGTTCGGCGTTCCTGTGGCGGTCGTGTCGCGTCGGGGGCAAACCGGGGAGCGATTTATGTCGATGCCGGCCGAGCGCCCGGTGTGGCACTGACGCTGACGCCGGTGCTTGCCGCCGTCCTGGTCGCGGTCGTGTTCGTCGCGGGCACCATCAACGGCGTCGCGGGGTTCGGGTTCGCCCTCGTGGGAACCATGGTGCTGGCGACGCTGGTCGATCCCGCGACAGCCGTCGTGTTCATGATCGTCCCGATCCTGTCGGCGAACGTGACGCTCGTCCGGGAGCTGTCGACCGATCAGTTGCGGACCTGTGGCCGGCGGTTCGCGCCGCTCGTGGGGTCGGCGCTGGTCGGGACCGTCCTCGGGATGGTGGTCCTCGACAGCCTGACCGCCGGACCGCTCCGGATCGGCCTCGGTGCCGTGACGCTCGCGTTCGTCGCGTCCGCCCAGCCCCTCGTCCCGGTGCCCGGCGTCGAGGGAACGAAAGACCGGTGTTTCGTCGAGACATCCACCGCGATGGCGGGTGTGGGCGGCCTCTCAGGCCTCCTCTTTGGCGGCACGAACGTCGGCGTCCAGCTCATCGCCTACCTGCGCAGCTGTGACCTCTCGCACGACCTCTTCGTGGGTGTGGTCGCGATGGTCTTCCTCGGACTGAACGCGGTCCGGGTCGGCGTCGCCGGCGCCCTGGGGATGTATCCCAGCGTCACGCTGGCGAGTGTCTCCCTCGGGGCGACGGTCCCCGCGGTCGCAGGTGTCAGGTTCGGCCAGCGAATCCGCGGGCGTGTCGGGGAGAGAGTCCGCCAGGCGGTCGTCCTGGGACTGCTGACCGTCATCGGCGTCCGCCTCGTGCTCGGCGGACTGGGTATCGCCTGATAGTGGTTGCTGTAAGCCGTTACCGGATCGACACTACATCACGTCGGACGGATCGAGGTTGCCGCGGGCGGCCTCGCGGAGTTGCTCCTTTGTGAGCATGTCGACGGCGCTTTCCACCTCCGAGACCATCGCGGCCTGTTCCTCGTTGGTGGCCGCCAGGTCCTCGATTTCCTCGACAAGTCCGTCCGCGTATAGCTGGTCGTTCAGCCCGCCTCGTCCGAAATCTTCGCGCCCGTACTCCGAGGACACGTCCGAAACGAGTTACTTATGTTTATTAAATTTACCTAATAGATAATTATGTATGGTAATCGGACGACCGGGAGCGGGCCGAAACACCGGGTTTTTGGCCGCCGGGACGGACAGAAAGGTATGGCCCGTTACCACATCGAGACGTACGGGTGTACGTCCAACCGCGGCGAGAGCCGCGAGATGGAGCGGGCCCTGCGGGAGGGGGGCCACCGGCCCGCCCCCGCTCCCGACGAAGCGGACGTGGTCATCCTCAACACCTGCACCGTCGTCGAGACGACCGAACGCCGGATGCTCCGGCGGGCCAGGGAACTCGACGAGGAAACGCCCGCCGACCTCGTGGTCACGGGCTGTATGGCCCTCGCGCAGGGCGACGCCTTCCGCGAGGCCGGCGTCGACGCCGAAATCCTCCACTGGGATGACGTCCCCGCCCACGTCCTGAACGGCGAGTGCCCGACCGCGACAGCCGACACCGAACCCGTCCTCGACGGCGTGGTCGGCATCCTCCCCATCGCCCGCGGGTGTATGAGCGACTGCTCGTACTGCATCACCAAGCACGCGACGGGGCGCATCGACTCGCCCCCGGTCGCGGAGAACGTCGAGAAGGCTCGCGCGCTCGTCCACGCCGGAGCGAAGGAGCTCCGCGTGACCAGCCAGGACACCGGCGTCTACGGCTGGGACCGCAACCAGGGCGAGAGCTTGCTGCCCGAGTTACTGGAGCGTATTTGCGCCATCGACGGCGACTTCCGCGTCCGGGTCGGCATGGCCAACCCCCGTGGCGTCCACGGCGTCCGCGAGGAACTGGCGCGCGTGTTCGCCGAGAACGACGAACTCTACAACTTCCTGCACGCGCCGGTGCAGTCGGGCAGCGACGACGTCCTCGCGGAGATGCGCCGCCAGCACCGCGTCGAGGAGTTCCTCGAGGTCGTCGAGACCTTCGACGCCCACCTGGCGTACTGGACGCTTGCGACGGACTTCGTGGTCGGCTTTCCGACCGAAACGGAACACGACCACGAGCAATCGCTGGCCCTGCTCCGGGAGGCCCGCCCCGAGAGGGTCAACGTCACGCGCTTCTCGAAGCGGCCCGGCACCGACGCCGCCGACATGAAGGGCCTGGGCGGCACCGTCAAGAAGGAACGCTCCTCCGAGATGACCGACGTCAAGATGGACGTCGTCGGCGCCGCCCACGAGGCGATGGTCGGCCGGGAGAGCGAGGTGCTCGTCGTCGAGGACGGGACCGAGGACTCGATGGTCGGCTACGACCGCGCCTACCGCCAGGTCGCGATTCCGGGTGCCGAACGGGCGGGCGTCGACCTCGGGGACGTCGTCGACGTCGAGATCACGGGCCACAACACCGTCTACGCGCTGGGCGAACTGGTCGAGTAAGAACCAGGCGGTCACTCCCCCCCGTCGCGGCCCCCGCCCACGAGGCGGTCGATCTCGTCGTCCTCCTTCCACTCCCCCGCTTCCTTGGGGTCGACGTGGATGAACACGTCGTCGACCTCCGGGAGCGCGCGGATGGAGTCCATGACCGCCGTCTCGATGTCGTGGGCCTCCCGGAGCGTGCGGTCGCCCTCGACTTCGATGTGGAGGCTGACGTCGATTTCCGGGCCGACGTAGTGAGCGATGACGTCGTGAGCGCCCTCGACGTCGGGATGGGCCAGCGCACGGCGGACGATTTCGGCCCGGAGGTCCTCGGGCGGGGCCTGGCCGACGAGATACCCCACGTTGTCCCGGACTACCTCGACGCCCGTATAGAGGATGCCCGCCGCGACGACGCCCGCCGCGAGGGGATCCAGCACCGGATAGCCGACCTGCGCGCCGACGACGCCCACGAGCGCGGCCCCGGCGGTGAGGATGTCGTTGCGGTTGTCGACGGCGGTCGCGACCAGCGCCGGGGAGTTGCGCTCGGACCCTACCCGCAGGCAGTACCGGTAGAGGAGGTACTTCACGGCGGCCGCGCCTGCCAGGACGGCGACGGCGACCGGCCCGCGAGTGACCGCGGCCGATCCGGCGAGGAGCGAGGTCGCCGACTGCCAGAGGACGACCCCACCCGCGACGAAGATACCGACGGCGACGAACAGCGAGACGAACGGCTCGATGCGCTCGTGGCCGTGGGGATGTTCGAAGTCCGGCGGCCGCGTCGTCAGGTACAGGCCACCGACGATGACCAGGCTGTAGATGGCGTCCGCGAGGCTGTTGACCGCCTCCGACCCCACGGCGAGGCTCCCCGTCTCGAAGTAGACGAGTCCCTTCGCGGCGAACAGCGCGGCGTTGGCTCCCAGCACCAGAAGGCCCACCCGCCGGAGCGCGCTGGCCCGCGACATCGACCGGCGGTTCGGGCCCCCCGACAAAGTGGCTTTGCCACGTCCCGGCGCATCTCTCCGCACGCTGGCCCGGACCGCTAGTCGCCGGTGACCACGACCGCCCGCTCCTCGCCGCGGTCCTCGACGCCGTCCTGGGCGGCGAAGGCCTCGTGCAGGCGGTCGTAGGTCTCCGTGACAGCCTCGACGATGACCTTCGTCTCGCCGACGACGGGCATGAAGTTGGTGTCACCCTCCCACCGCGGGACGATGTGGGCGTGCAGGTGGTCGTCGATCGATCCGCCGGCGCCGTCCCCGAGGTTGTAGCCGACGTTGTACCCCTCGGGGGCCAGCGCGTCGTCCATCGCCGCCATCGTCCGCTGGACGAGGCGCTCCTTCGCGAGCAGTGCCTCCGCGTCGAGGTCGCGGTACGCGCCCGTGTGCTCGTGGGGAATGACCATCGCGTGGCCAGGGTTGTAGGGGTAGTTGTTGAGCAGGACGTACGCCCGCTCGCCGCGCGCGAGGAGGTTGTACTCCCTGTCGGCGTCGCGTTCCGGGAGTGCACAGAAGACACACCCCTCGAACTCCTCGTCCCGGTCGGACCGCTCGACCCACTCGATCCGCCACGGGGCGAACACCTGGTCCATGGCCGCCCGTCGGTCGCCCGCCGGTATAACGCCTGTCCATCCGCTGGATCCGGTTCGGCGGCAAAACAGATATATAAAAATTTCGGCCGTTCAGCGAAAACGGAGGCCGTTCGGGGCTCGCGACCCTCAGTTCAAACGGTCGCGTGACCGTTCCGTCCCCGACTCTGTGGCAGGGGAGGACCCGGTCCCGGTAACCTGTCGTGAACAGTCTGGACGGTCGCTCTTTTTTATACCTTCTGGCCGGCACCCGTCTGACACGATGGCAACGACGAGCACCAGTATCGACGACCTGACCGAGGAGTGTGACGAGTGTGGCCGGACAACCTCGCACACGGTCAGCGTGAAGATACTGACCGAGAGCAGCGAACCCGAGAACGCCGAGTACTCCCGCGAGCCCTACCGGATCAGCGAGTGCCGTGACTGTGGGGCCGTCGAGCGCACGCGGATGAACAACGCCTGAGAGCGAAGCGAGCGAGGAAACCCGAGGGAGTAAAAAGTGGTCGGTCAGTCGTCCGCGATGACCTGTTCGCCCTCGTCGGTCACAAGGCGGTCCATCGCGTCGACCATCGCCGACACCGAGGCGGAGGTGATGTCCGAATCGCTCGCGGTGACGGTGACGTGGTCGTCCCCGCGGGACATCTCCACCTCGACGGTGACGACGGCATCGGTGCCGCCGGTGATGGCGTCGACGTGGTAGGACTCCAGCGAGGCGTCGATCTCGTGGCTTAGGGCGTTCTCGGCGGCGTTCATCGCCGCGTCGACCGGTCCGGAACCCGTCGCGGCCTCCTTGCGGGTCTCGCCGGCCACGTCCAGACGGACGCTCGCTGTCGGGGGGTTGACGCCGCTGACCGCCGTCAGATCGAGGAGTTCGACCGTGCGGTCGCGGTCGGCGCCGCTGACGTCCTCGGCGATGGTCAGCAGGTCGGCGTCCGTGACACGCTTGCCGCGGTCGCCGATGGCCTTGACGCGCTCGACGATCTCGGCGAGCTGGTCGTCGGTGACTCCGACGTCGTGTTCCGAGAGGGCGGCCTCGACGCCCGCGCGGCCGGCGTGTTTGCCCAGCGCGAGGCGGCGCTCGCGCCCCACCTTCTCGGGCGGATAGGGCTCGTACATCGCGTCGTCTTTGAGTGTGCCGTCGGTGTGGATGCCCGACTCGTGGGTGAAGGCGTTCTGCCCGACGACGGCCTTGTTCGGCGCGAGCGGGATGCCCGTCAGTTTGGCTATGAGCTGGGCGAGGCCGTGGACTTCGGTGAGGTCCATCGGCTCGACGCCGTAGCCGTGGTCCAGGGCGATGGCGACCTCCTCTAAGGCGACGTTGCCGGCCCGCTCGCCGATGCCGTTGATGGTGCCGTGGACGAGGTCGGCGCCCGCCGCCACCGAGACCAGGGCGTTCGTCACCGCCAGCCCGAGGTCGTCGTGGGTGTGCGTGCTCGTCGGGCCCAACTCGGCCAGCTGCGAGACACATTCGAGGGTGCGGTCGGGCGTCGCGTGGCCGACGGTGTCGGCGTAACACACCCGGTCGGCGCCCGCCTCCAGCGAGGCGGCCATCAGCTCTTCGAGGTAGTCCACGTCCGCCCGGGAGCCGTCCTCGCCGATGACCTCGACCCAGAGGCCGTGGTCTTTGGCGTAGGCCACGAGGTCGGCCGTATTGTGGACGTTCTCCTCGAGGCTGGTCCCGACCTTCGTTTCGACGTGTCTGTCGCTGGCGGGCAAGACGAGGTTGACGCCGTCGACGTCACACTCCAGGGCGAGGTCGATGTCGCGTTCGATTCCGCGGCAGAAGCTCGTCACCGTCGCCTCGAGGTCGAGGTCGGTCACCCGGTCGATGGTGGCGCGCTCGCCCGCCCCGGTGCAGGCACTGCCCGCCTCGATGACGTCGATCTCGGCGGCATCCAGCCTGCGGGCGATGCGGGCTTTCTCTTCGGGCGTCAGCGAGACACCCGGGGCTTGTTCGCCGTCCCTGAGCGTGGTATCGAGAAACTGTACGTCGTCGACTTCACTGAGTGCGTCTGTTTCGGGGTGCCCCCCGAATAAATCGATCACAGGCCATGATACCTGTCTGTCTCTGCCGTGACGGACGATTATAAAGGTTCGCGATTGCGTCCCGGCACTGCTAATTTAGATCGGTGGTCGTGTCCGGGAAACCGGCCATCGCATCGAAAGCCTTCAGGGGGTCAAGTAGGCACCCCGGGCCACGGGACCGGTGCCACGACGGGAGAGAGCTTACGCGATTTCGGGTGTTTCGTCTTCGACCCGTCCCGAGAGTTCGACCTCGATTTCGAGTTCCGGTTCACCGTCGCCCTCGAACTCGATGTCGAGGTTGATCGGCTCGCCGAATGCGAATGGGAGCTCCCAGTCGTCTCCAGTGAGCGTGATTGTGTCGTCTTCTTTGAACTGCTCGCCGAGTTCGATCAGGAACTCGCCGACGTCCGCTGTGCCGATGTAGTACTCCTCCTCGAAGTAGCCGTCAGTGATGGTTTCGATGGTCGGTTCCTCCTCTTCGGCTGGGACTTCGGGCATGGTTCGTTCGGGGATTGAACATCAAAATAGATAAGACTTTTTTGGAATTATATCTCTATATGGATACACTCGAAATCCTCGGTTCGAAAGCCCGCCTCGAATTACTCCGGGCTCTCTCTCAGCGAGATATGTACGTCTCGGAGTTGATGGACGAAGTCGGGATGGACGGGAAAACTGCGACGCATCATCTCGATCTACTGACCGAGGCCGGCATCCTCGAGTCGTACACGGAGGGGCGTCGGCGATACTACACACTCGTCCGTGAGGTGCGGTTGGAAGTCTCGCCGTCACCCAATCGACGATTCGTCGCTCGGTTCCCTGCCCCCGACACGTAACGACTTGTTCCAGGATGGATGTATGACTGGTCTCTCCGACGCGGGTTCTACAGAAGGTCGAGCGTCCGGGCGAACCACAACCCTCCGAGAGGGACGAGTGCGGCCATCGCGAGCGTCGCCCAGCGGTGCCACTGGGGGAGCTGGACGGCGTCGATACGGGCCGTCGTCCCCCACGCGAGGAGGATGACCAGCATGAAAATCCCGAAGACCAGTCCCGCACCGGCGGCGAACCCCGGGTCGGTGCGTCCTGCGCGGCCGGCCGCGAAGACGATGACGCCGACGGCGGCCAGCAGGCCGGCCACGAGCGGGTTGACTGGTCCTGAACCGTAGTAGGCGCTGACGCCTGTCGCGCCCACCGCGTACGGGTACGCGAGCGCGGCGAGCACGCCAACACACCCGGCGATGCCGACCAGCGGCGCCACTCGCACCTTGTCCATACCGGTGGGTCCGCCTGGCCGAGTCTTAAAAGGCGCGACCCCGCTCTCCTGGCACCCGACGGCGCTGTGTTGTCCCCGGGGCGCGGGACTCCGGAGCCGAAACACCCACGTTCGGGGCCCGGCAACGGGACGTATGGGACTGGGCGGAACCGCAAAGAAACTCCAGAAGGTGATGGACGCGGCCGAACAACTCTACTCGAAGATGAACGAGGTCGTGCGCGAACTGAAGGAAGTCCAGTCGGACGTCGAAGCCACCAGCGCGCAGGTCGACCGGATCGAACGCGACCTCGCCGAGCAGCGCGCACTCCTCGAGGCGATGGCCGACCAGCAGGGACTCGACGTCGACGAGATCGTCGCCGACGCCGACCTCCCCGGCGAGAGCGACGGCGAGTCCGGTGGCGACGGCGAGGACGAGGGTACGACCATCTACGCTGCCGACGAAGAGTAGTCACATCAAGCGCTGGTGTTCGACCTTGAGACACCGGTTCTGGACGACGCGCTTGCCCGCGTTCTCGGCGCGCTCTGTGGCCGCGTCGTCGTGGATACCCAGTTGCGTCCAGACCACGCCCGCGTCCTCGCGGTCGAGCGCCTCGTCGACGATGCCGGCCACCTCCGGGCTGGGCCGGAACACGTCCACGATGTCGATGCCCCGCGGGACCCCCGAGAGGGAGTCGTAGGCCTTGCGGCCGAATATCTCGTCGGCGTTCGGGTTCACCGGGACAACCTCGTACCCGTGGTCGAGCATGTACTTCGGGATGTTGTGGGCGGCTTTGCCCGGTGTCGACGAACAGCCGACGACGGCGATCGTCTCCAGGGAGAGGATCTCGCGGAGTTCTGCGTCGCTCGCGACGGGCATACGCCCGCTACGCTTTCGGGGGCGAAAAGCGTGCCGGCGACCGCGTGGACCAACCGCGGAGTTTTTACCGCGACACTGGCAAGTCGCTCCCACGGGCGCTTAGCTCAGCTTGGACAGAGCGAGTGGCTTCGGACCACTAGGTCGCGGGTTCAAATCCTGCAGCGCCCATTCTGCTACGGAACGATCTAGATTCAACAGATACGAGCCGAGTACCGGCAGACCGGCTGACCGTCGCCGGCCATCCCCTCTCCAGTCCGAGGGTCGTCGCCTCGATCCGATCGACTCGGCCGCTGCCTCGCTGCTGTGTCGACCGCCCCGGGTCACTCCGGCGTGCTGTCGTCGACCCTGCCCGTCGAGTCGTTCGGATCAGTGTACTGGGGGACGTCCGCCGAGACGCGTGGGTCACCGAACAGTCGCCGGAGGGCGTTGATCGCACGGTGGACCGGTTGCGTGAGACCGAGCGCCCGCGCCCGGCGGTAGAGCCGCCGCGTCGCCGACGCGTTTAGCACCTCCGCGTAGCGGTGGGGATACTCCTCGCGCAGTTGTCGCTCCAGTTCGGGTTTGAACGCGGTCCGGGGAGCCGTCGGGTGGCACATCCGGACGTCCTCGCTGTACCGGCAGACGCCCTCCGCCTCGGCCTCCATCCGCCATCCGAACTCGACGTCCTCACGCCACTCCGAGAACTCGGACCGGAACCCACCCACCGCAAGCGCCGCCCCGCGCCGGACGGCCAGGTTACAGCCGACGTAGCGGCGCGGGCCGACGCTCCGACAGCCGCCAAAGACCGGCCCCTCGAGACAGACCAGGTCGGGGTCCGCCCGGAACTCGCGGTGGATGTTCGCCAGCCAGTCCGCGGGGGGTTTGGTATCGTCGTCCGTCAGTGCGACGACGTCCGCCGTCGCTGCCCGCAGTCCCTCGTTTCGCGCCTCGGACCGGTCCAGTGTCCCGTCGTTGACGACGAGCATCTCGTATGGCTCGTCAATGGACTGTCCGTCGAAGGACGCCAGCGGCGTGCGGTGGTCGTACCCCGGGATCGTCGGGATCACGACCGAAATTGCGGGGTCGGCGGCCCGCCGGGCGTACTCCAGGCCCATGTGTGTGCCAGCGGCGACCGGACACAAAATACCTGCGCCGACCCACGGGCACCCTCAGTTATTAGTCTCGGCGCACCCCGTACTCGCGTATGAGCGCGACGCTCGAAACGGAGTCGCTCACCCCGCTGCACTGGCTCGCAATCGTGCTGGCGGTCGTCTCGGGGGCGATCCACCTCGTTCTCGGGATCCAGTTTTTCCCCGGTGGGCAGCCCATCGCGTTCCTCCTCGCCGGGCTGGGCTTTTTCGGCGCCGTCGTCCTCTTTCTCCTCGATTACCGCCGCCGACTGCTCTACATCGTTGGGGTGCTCTTCGTCGCCCTCCAGATCGTCCTGTGGCTGGTGTTGAACCAGACCCACGACCCGAGTCTCCTCAGCGTCGACCCCACCGAGGCCATCGACAAGAGCGCGCAGGTGATACTGATCGTGCTGCTGGTCGTCCTCTACGGGCGCGAGTCCTGACCCCGTCCACCGGACCGGACGAGCAGCCCGGCAAGCAGGGCCTCCGCGCCCCCGGTCCCGCCGGGAAGCGGCGTGAGACCGGCCAGTTTGGCCGCCGGGACGCGACCGAGTGCTGCCAGCACGTCGCCGACCCCGACGAGCCAGACGTAGCAGGCGAGCGCAACCCCGGCGATTGCCGCACCGACGAGTGTGCCACGCGATGAGTGCGAAGCGTCGTCGGGTGCTGACTGTGGCCCTCATCCGTTCCCGACCGCCTCCTCGATGGGACGGGCCGCGTTCGCCGTGTAGCCCAGGATCGACCCGTGGCCGTCGGCCGAGAGCAAGACCGGCCAGACGTCCCCGTCGGCGCGGACAACGTGTTCGCCGTCGAGACTCCGGGCGATGACCTCGCCGTCGGGCACGCGCTCGAAGGTTCCGGCCTGAGCGGAATGAGGGCCGCGATATTTAGGCCGGGGGACCCACGGGCCGGTATGACCGCCACGGTGACCCCGCGGTGTTGCGGGTCGATGACGCTGGACAAGAGCATTCTCGTGGGCGGCGAACGCGGCGTCGAGATCGAGGCACCCTCCACCGTCTACCTCGTCGAGGCCGAGCGGACGCTGCTGGTCGACACCGGCTTCGGCGACGTCGACCTGATGGCCGACCTCCATCCGGGCTTCGACTGTCGCCGCGACGCGGACCAGACCCTGCCGGCCATCCTCGACTCGGAGGGGTACGAGCCCGGGGACGTCGACGCGGTCGTGTTGACCCACCTCGACTGGGACCACTGCTACAACCTCGAGTTGTTCGACGCCGAGGTGTACGTCCAGCGCCGGGAACTGGAGTACGCCATTGCACCCTACCCGATGCACGCCGAGCGCTACGAGGCGAAATCGCTGGGTCGCGAACCGCCCTGGCTGCCCGTCGATCTGACGCCCCTGGACGGCGAGACAGACCTCTGTCCCGGGGTGACCGCCTTCCCCACGCCGGGCCACACCCCCGGCCACCAGTCGCTTGCCGTCGAGACCGACGAGGGGACGACTGTCGTCGCCGCCGACGCCGTCCCGACCTTCGAGAACTTAGAGGGCGACCCGTTCCGGCGGGGGCTGGCGATGAACGACTTCGAGTGGTGGACGAGCGCCCACGAGGTCCGCGAGCGGGCCGACCGCATCCTCCCCGGCCACGAGTGGGGGATTCTACAGGCGGGGCCCGAACGGACTGGCTGACCTCCGCTCTCTTGCCGAACCCGGTGAAACGACTGTCGAAGTTATGTATAATATGGTTGTCAGACGGTGTGGAAACTATCATTCCAACAGGTGGAAGACCGTCGTCGCCGGTGCCGCTGGGGAAACTTTCTTGCCGGAAACGTCAGCATGAATAGTTATGGAGGATCGATCGATCCGGGTCCTCCACGTCGAAGACGACCCGGACTTTGCGGATCTGACGGCGATATTCCTCGAACGCGAGAGTGGTCGGTTCGCCGTCGAAACGGTCACCGACCCCAACGAGGGGCTTGCCCGGGTCGAGGATCACCCTCCCGACTGTGTCGTCTCCGACTACGAGATGCCCGGGATGAACGGCATCGAACTGCTGCGTGCCGTTCGCTCCCGGTATCCCGACCTTCCGTTCATTCTCTTCACCGGCAAGGGCAGCGAGGAAGTCGCGAGCGACGCGATCTCGGCCGGCGTGACCGACTACCTCAACAAGGCCGGCGGCACCCAGCAGTACGAACTGCTGGCCACGCGGGTCCACAACGCCGTCGAGAAGGCACGGATGGAGGCCGAGCGACAGCGCCGACTCCACGCCATCGAAACCGCCCGCGAGGGGATCGCCTTCCTCGACAGCGACTTCCGGTTCATCACTGTCAACGAAGCCTACGCAGACCTGTTCGGCTACGACCCCGAGGAGATGGTCGGCGAGTCCTGGAGACTCCTGTACGACGAGGAGACCATCGAGGAAGAGGTCGGGGAGATCGGGGCGGCCCTCGGCGACCAGGAGTACTACCGCGGTGAGCAGACGTTCCGGCGGGCCGACGGGTCCTCATTCGTCGCCGACCACGTCGTCTCCCAGACCGAGGGCCAGGAATACGTGTGTCTCGTCCGCGACGTGACCGAACGCAAGGAACACGAGCGGGAACTGAGAGAGCAGCGCGAACAGTTGCAGCGACGGGAGGAGAAACTCATCCGACTCCGGGACTACACGCAGGAGTTGATGTACGCCGAGACCCCCTCCGAGACGGCCTCGGTCGCGCTCCGTGCCGTCGACGAGATTCTGGGATTCGACCTGGGGGCAGTCTTCGTCCAGTCGGAGACGCAGGACGGGGTCCTCGAGTCTGTCGGCATCCTGAACCGGTCGCGCATGGAGAGGATGTACGGCGGGATCCCGGTCTTCATGCGGGACGCGCCGCCGGGCACGCATTCGGAGCTGGTCTGGGACGTCTTCGAGTCCGGTGAAGCGGTGTTCATCAACGACACGGCCGAGTCGGCGGTGCTCGCGCGCAAGTCGCCGTTCGGGAGCCTGATGGTGTATCCCATCGGGGACCACGGCGTCGTGTTGCTCGCTGCGACGATTCTCGAGGCGTTCACCGAAACCGAGGAGATCCTGCTGGATCTGCTCGCGACCGCACTCGAGACCGCCTGCGACCGACTCGACCGGGAACGGGCACTGCGCCGACAGCGGGACGAACTCGAGCGGAAGAACGAACGCCTCGAAGAGTTTGCCTCCGTCGTCTCCCACGACCTGCGGAGCCCGCTGCACGTGGCCGGCGGGCACCTGGAACTGGCCCGCACGGAAACCGATGCCACGGACCACCTCGACGCTGCTGCGACAGCACTCGACCGAATGGAGAAACTCATCGACGACCTGCTGACACTGGCACAGGAGGGCGAAAAGGTAGCCGAGGCAGAATCCGTGGTCGTGGCAGACGTCGCCGGGACCAGTTGGCAGACGGTCGCGACAGAGAAGGCAACGCTCGAAACCGACGTCTCGCGGCGCATTCAGGCTGACCGGGGTCGCCTCCGGCAACTGTTTGCGAACCTCTTCCGGAACGCGGTCGAGCACGGCGGCAGTGAGGTCACCGTCCGCGTCGGTGTGACCGACGGGGGGTTCTACGTGGCGGATACCGGTCGCGGCATCCCCGAAAGTAACCGCGAAAAGATTTTCGAGGCTGGATACTCGAGTAGCGAGAACGGGACTGGCTTCGGCCTGCGGATCGTCGAACAGGTCGTCGAAGCGCACGGCTGGGAGATTACCGTGACCGAGAGCGAGCAGGGCGGGGCACGATTCGAGATTACCGGTATCGACACCATGGAGTGATCGATACGCGCCGTCCGTCCGTCTCAGCGCCCCTCGGCCTCGCCGCGGTCCCGGAAGACGCTGGCGCCGGGCAACAGGCCGACGAGTTTGGTCACGTACCCGAGTTTGAACAGGCCGAACTGCGAGAGCACGCCCAGCGCGAAGAGGCCGAGAAACAGCGGCGCGGTGACGTCGAACAACAGCGGGTCGAGCGCCAGTTCGGCCCCTGCGGCCGTGAAGTCGGCCACCGTGACCGACCGCGAGACGAGCGTCGCGCCGGCCGCCGACGTAACGAGGATCATCGTCGACTTCGTCATGATCATCCCGAGGAAGGCGGTCCCGAGGCCGATCAGCAGCGCGACGGGGTAGACCAGAAAGCCCGGCCCGTTGACGAGGACGGGCGCGATGGCGACCAGTCCCAGGAACGTGCCGACGACGAAACTCACCGCGGCGATGGCCAAAGAGAGCAGGGCGTACGTGGCGACGACGCCGGCGATTGCCCCGACCGCGACGGTCACTGCGAGGGCCACCACGCCCTCGAACCCGAGCAACCCCCCCAGCGTCGGCCCCACGAGGTAGCCGCCGCTCCCGCCGACCACTGCCCCCAACAGTGCGACGCCGTACACCGACAGCGCGGCACCCGAGAACAGCAGGACGGCTCCCCCGAGGACGAGCGCGACCGCCGTGAGCGCGACCATACCGCGTCTCTCTCGGGCGGGGCGTGAAAGCCTTGTGCCCGCGGCCACGCTGCGGTGGATGCACCGGACGCTGGGAGGGATAGTTTCTACTGGCCGCCGCTCCTGGCGGACGTATGGAACGCGAGCGCGTGACGGCCAACGGCCTGACCTTCGAGTGTCTCCGGCAGGGCGAGGGCGACCGCCTCGCGCTCTGTCTCCACGGCTTCCCCGACGACGCCGGGACGATGGAACCGCTGCTCGCCCGACTTGCCGACGCGGGATTCACCGCCGTCGCACCCTACATGCGCGGCTACGGCCCCACCGACCCCGCGCCGGACGGCGACTACACGACCGTCGCGATGGCCAAAGACGCCATCGCACTCGCCGACGAGTGGGGGGACGGCGAGGCGGTGCTGGTCGGCCACGACTGGGGCGCTGCCGGGGCGTACGCGGCGGCCGCCATCGCACCGGACCAGTTCTCGCACTTGGTGACCCTGGCCGTTCCGCCGCGGTTCGTCGAAGTGGTTCCCGACCATCCACGCCAGTGGCTCCGGAGTTGGTACATTGCCTTCTTCCAGCTCCCGTGGCTGCCCGAGCGCGTCCTGCGGGCCCGCGATTTCGCGCTCGTGGAGTTCCTCTGGGCGACCTGGAGCCCGACCTGGGACTACCCCGAGGACCGGCTCGCGGCCGTCAAGGACACCTTCCGCGAGGAGGGGACCGTCGAGGCGGCGCTTTCCTACTACCGGCAGTTCGGCCGGCAGGCCACCGAGAAACTCGCCGACGACGCCATCGCGCGGCGGTTCCACGAGGAAGACGAGGACGACGCAAACGGGGACGGCGGCATCGAGGTCCCGGCACTGGTCCTCGCCGGCACGGAGGACGGCTGTATCGGGCACGAACTGTTCGACGACGCCGAGGCGGCCTTCGCCGGCCGGTGTCGGTGTGTCACGGTGGACGGGGCCGGCCACTTCCTCCACCGGGAGCGCCCGGACGTGGTCGCCGACGAGATCCTCTCGTTCGTGACCTGAACTCGGCCGGAGCCCCGCGAGCGGACCGCTCGGAGGTGAACTCGGGAAAGATTCTAGATGCTTTTCGGGGGGAATTGGCCCAAATACTTAGAGGGTGTATGCACGCGGTCGGGTATGGACGCTGCTACGTCGGACGGAACGGACAGCACGGACCCACAGACCGGACCGGAGCGGGATCGGGTCAGGCGGGCGGGACTGGGAGCCATCTGTGTGGCCTTCTGGCTGGTCGGGGCTACCGCGGCGGCGCCGCTGGCCGACGGCCACCCGCTGTTCGGGCTGGCCCAGGCGAGCATCGACGCCAGCCCGGGGTGGCTCGCGACGCTCGTCATCGAGACGTTCGGCAAGCTCGCACAGCCGCTGCTAGTCGCCGGTATGGGAATCGGCATCCTGGCGTTCGGTGCCGCTCTCGGGGCAGTCTGGCACCGCCTCCCCGCCGCCGTCCGGGGCAGGCCGGTCGCGCTCGGTGGCGGCCTGCTCGTCACGACTGCCGGGACCTTCGTCCTCGCCGGCGTCACCGTACCCGCAATCGTGGCCGGCGTGACCGTGCTGACCACCGTCCCCGTCGCCGCGTTCCTCGCACTCTCGCTGCGGGACGGTACGGGGGTGGCTGGCGGCGGCGCCGACGCGAGCAGACGGCGGCCGATTCTCCAGGGGCTGGGCGTCGCGCTCGTGGGTGCGGTCGGCGTCGCCGGTGCCACCCGGACCCTCGTCCCCGACGAGAGCGGGACCGACCAGCCCCAGGAGCTCCCGGCCGAACCCGACGCGTCGGCGGGCGGCAGCGACACGCCGGCACCGGAAGCGACCGACGTGACCGCCACGGCGAAGCGACAGGAGGGGACGACGCGGACGGCGACCCCGACGGTGACGGCCACGCCGACGGCGACGCCGGAAGTCCTCCGCCGGGAGCGGATGGGCCAGATCCGGATCACCGAAGTCGACGCCGACGGCCCGTTCGGGTTCGATTTCACCGGGATGCCACGGACGGTCACGCCGGCGGCGGGCCACTACGTCATCGACAAGAACGTCGACGACCCCGAGATCGACACCGACGACTGGACGCTGTCAGTGGGCGGACCTGCCGCCGAGGACGCCTACGAACTGGACTTCGACGACCTGACCGGCCACGAGGAGAGCCGCGACCAGGTGACGACGCTGCTCTGTATCTCCAACGAGGTCGGGGACGGACTCGTCAGCACCGGCCGGTGGCGCGGCATCCCCCTGAAGACGCTCGTCGAACGCGCGGGGCCGACCGACGCCGCGATGGACATCGTCACCAGGGCGGCGGACGGCTACACAGAGGGCATCCCGTGGGAGTACGTGCGCGAGCACCCGGAGGTGTTGCTGGCGTACGGCCTCGGCGGCAAGACGCTGCCGACCGAACACGGGGCGCCCGCACGCCTCCTGATTCCGGGCAGGTACGGGATGAAATCCACCAAGTGGATCACCGACATCGAGGTCAGCGACGCCGACCACGAGGGCTACTGGGACCAGCGCGGGTGGAGCGAGGTGGCCGTCATCAACATGTTCTCGTACACGGTCGAGGTCAGCCTCGACGGCGGCGAGACGTGGGGCAGGGCCGACATCGAGGAGCCACCGGGCGAGTACGCGTGGCGTCGCTGGCGACACGACGTGGAACGAGCGCGAGGGACCGTCGACGTGGTGACCCGCATGACCGACGCCACGGGAACGCGACAGACCAGCGAGGAAACCGCGCCTCACGAGGGCGGCGGCTCGACCGGCTGGCACCAGGCGTCGTTCGAAGTGTGACTGTGCCTCGGCGGGCGCGACCGCACTGTCGCACGCTCGACTGTGGTCAGTGGGTCAGAACCAAAAGCTGGTCGTCGGTCCGGACCACGCAGAAGGGGGCCTCGGGGTTGCCGAACGTGTGGGTGCGTTGTTCCGAGACCAGCAATCGGTCGAAACGCCGTCCGCAGGCCGGACAGGCCAAGTTCTCGCGGTTGGCGAGGTAGGTCGTCTCGCGGTCCTCCTGGAGGAGTTTCAGCCCGTGGCGGTACTCGTGGACGTCGAACCCACCCGAGACGTCGAGTTCCTCCATACCGTCGGTGTGGGCTGGCGCGGATATGTATCTTCGCGGGCAGCGGGCCCGCTTCGAAAGGTTGAGGTACGCCAGGGCGATACCGGGGGTATGGAACTGCGGGTCATCGAGAAGGAGGACACGGAACTCTCTATCGAGATCGCGGGCGAGGACCACACCTTCATGAACGTCCTGAAGGGGGCGCTGCTGGAGACGGAAGGGGTCACCGCCGCGACCTACGACATGAACCCCGAACAGTCGGGCGGCCAGACCGACCCCGTGCTCACGATCAAGACCGAGGCGGACGTCGACGCGCTGGATGCCCTCGAGGACGGCGCCGGGCGCATCGTCGAGAAGTCCGAAGGCTTCCGCGAGGCCTACCGCGCCGCGGTCTAGCAGGTGAACTGCGTGAGGTAGGCCGTCCCGTCGGGAGCGGCGTGGACGTCCACGCCGATCAGCGACCGCTCGGCCGTCGCGAGGTCGCCCTCCTCGAGACGCGCGTCGACCAGCGCGGCGGCGAGCGCCCGGTCCGAGTCCGCGGCGTCCAGTCCCGCGTCCCGGTCCAAGCGCACGATCGCGGGCGTCACCTCGCGCGGGTCGCAGGGCCCCGAGAGCGCGTCGGTCAACTGCCCCCGGTCGGGAAACTCGCCGTCGCCGTGTTCGGCCTTCACGACGCGCTTGTTGGCGAAGGCGGCCACCTCGTCGACGTCGGGATCCCGCTCCACGGCCGACAGCCCGGCGGCCTCCCGGCGGTCGTTCAGTTCCTCGATGTAGGCCGTCTCGACGGCCGAAAGCGACCGGTCGCCCGCGGTCTCGGCGTCACCGGGGATATCGCCCAGTGGCGGGAGCCCTGGCGAGATTCCAGGGACGTAGACGACGCCGGTCACCCCGAGGACGAACACGCCAGCCAGTGCGAGGACGACCGCCGCACCCGCGAGGTAGCGGGGGGTCAGCAGGTCCAGGTAGCCCGGCGCCGAGAGTTCGTCTTCGTCGACGTACTGCTGTTCCCTGACGAGCTTGTGGTTCCCACACCGGCTGCAGGGGGGTGCGTGTTTGGTGTGGTTGCGCCCACACTCGGTGCAGACCCAGACGGTCGTCGACTCCGGCTCGGCGCCCTCGCTGAGGTCCGTCTGCTGGACGACCGCCCGCTCGAAACTGCCGTGGCCGCAGTTGTCACACGGCGGGTCGTCCTCCTCGTGGGGTTTGCCACACCACTCGCACCGCCATTCCATCGCCACGAGGTAGCCACCGCCCCACGAAAAGGCTGGCGTTCCGCCGTGCAACGCGCCGCTCGGGCGCGTCAGCGGTACCGCCGGTGCAGCAGGTATCCCACGGCGAGCGCGACCAGTGGCGGGACGGCACCAGCGACCGGCGGCAATCCGTAGAGCGTCTCGACGACCGGCGCGAGCAGCCCCTGCGGTTGTTCCCGGAGTTCGGGCGGCGTCGTCGGGACGAGCCCGACGTACAGCGACGCAAGGAAGAGATAGCCGGCCGCAGCGAGCGCGCGGTCGTAGGCGACCGAGGAGCCGCGCTGGCGGTGCCGGCGAGCAACCAGGATGACCGGCGCCATCAGCGGGAACACCACCAGAAATCCGAGCAGGAGCACGAACGACCGGGCGAAGGTGAACGTCCCGCCCGGGCCGCCGGCCGTTTCGGCGATCACACCGACGACCGCAAAGGTGAACAGCACCGCGATCAGCCCCGTCGCGAGTCCGCCCAGCAGGACGTAACTCCGGAACAGCCGCGAGGAACTCCGGCGGAAGGCGTACGGATAGGTCCCCAGCACGCCGCCGTAGCCCTCCCCCTCTCCACTGCCATCACCTGCTGTGCCGTCCTCGCTCATCGCCGGGCGTTGGGCCGGTTCGAGGAAAAACTGCGCGGTACGTCCAGGCCGTGACGCCAGACCTAACACCCCACCCGCCGACGCCCC
>PXSG01000042.1:1064-6286 GCA_003023485.1 Halobacteriales archaeon SW_10_68_16 | reverse complement strand
GCCCTTCCCGAACGAACGGACCCCGCCGACATCGAGGCGGCGGTCGCACCTCTCGCCGACAGCGAGGCGGTCCTGACGGTGGGCATCGGCGGGAGCGCGCTGGGCGCGGCCACCGTCTCGACCGCGCTCGGACCCGGCGGGGCCGACCACTACGTCCTGGACAACGTCGACCCGGCCGAGGCGGCGGCGACCCTCGACGCGCTCCCGCTTTCGGAGACCGCGGTCAACGTCGTCTCGCGCTCGGGGACGACCGCGGAGACGCTCGCGGACTTCCTCGTCGTCCGGGAGGCGATGGAGGCGGCGGGTGTCGACTGGACCGACCGCACCGTCGTGACCACCGGCGAGTCGGGGCCGCTCCGGGACCTCGCCGACGCACACGGCCTCCCCGCACTGGACGCCCCGGCGGGGGTCCCGGGGCGGTTCTCGGCGCTGTCGGCGGTCGGGCTCGTCCCAGCGGCGATCCAGGGCCACGACGTCGAGGCGGTGCTCGCGGGTGCCCGGGAGGCGATGGACGGGCTCGCGGGCTCACTCTTGGAGTGTCCGGCCTACGCCTACGGCGCCGTCGCGTACGCGCTGGACGTCCGCGGCGGGGCGGTCAACGCGGTGATGCCCTACGCCGAGGGGCTCGAACCGTTCGCGGAGTGGTTCGCACAGCTGTGGGCCGAGAGCCTCGGCAAGGACGGCCTCGGGCAGACCCCCGCCCGCGCGCTCGGGGCGACCGACCAGCACTCCCAGCTGCAACTCTACCGGGCCGGCCCCCGGGACAAACTCATCACGCTGGTTCGGCCCCGCGAGCGGCCCGCGTGTCCCATCCCCGAGACCGACATCGCGGACCTGGCGTACCTCGGCGGGGCCGACCTCGGGGAACTGCTGGACGCGGAGTTCGAGGCCACCGAAGCGAGTCTCGCGGCCGCCGGCCGGCCCAACGTCCGCGTCGAGATCGACCGCGTCGACGCCCGCGGCGTGGGTGACCTGCTGTACAGCATGGAGGCGGCCTGCGTCCTCGCGGGGGAACTCTACGGCGTCGAGACGTTCACACAGCCGGCCGTCGAGTGGGGCAAGCGGGCCGCCCGCGGGCTGCTGGGTGGCGGCGACTTCCCGGAGGCCGAGGCCGTCGCCGAAAAGGAACAGCTGGTCGTGGACTGAGACGGATCGATGAGTTAATCCATATAAGTACGCCCCCGCAACTGCGGGCATGACCACGGTCGAACTAGAGGGGGTAATCAAACGGTTCAGTAACGTGACGGCGCTGTCCGGGATCGACCTGACCGTCGAGGATGGAGAGATATTCGGCTTCCTCGGCCCAAACGGCGCCGGGAAGTCGACGACGATCAACGTGTTGCTCGACTTCGTGCGCCCCGATGCGGGGTCGGTGGAGGTGCTGGGACACGACGCCCGCGAGGAGAGCGTGGCGATCCGGTCCCGGACGGGGGTGCTCCCGGAGGGGTTTGCCGTGTACGACCGCCTCACTGCCCGCGAGCACGTGGCCTTCGCGGTCGACTCGAAGGAGGCCGACACCGACCCCGGCACGATGCTCGAACGGGTCGGGCTCGGTGACGCCGTCGACCGGACGGCGGGGGGGTTCTCGTCCGGCATGAAACAGCGCCTCGCGCTGGCGATCGCGCTCGTGGGCGAACCGGACCTGCTGATCCTCGACGAACCCTCCACCGGGCTCGACCCCAACGGCGCCCGCGAGTTCCGGGAGATCATCCGCGAGGAACGCGACCGCGGCGCGACGGTCTTTTTTTCCAGTCACATCCTCGGCCAGGTCGAGGCCGTCTGTGACCGCGTGGGCATCCTCCGGAACGGCGAGGTGGTCGCCGTCGACAGCATCGAGGGACTGCGCGACGCCGTCGGCACCGAGTCGAAACTCGTCGTCCAGACCGACGGCCTCTCCGACGACGCGACGGATGCGGTGGCGGCGCTGGAGGGCGTCTCGGACGTGACCGTCAACGGCACGGAACTGCAGGTTTCCTGTAGCGACGACGCCAAGACGGGAGTGCTGGCGGCCCTCGAAGAAGAAGGCGTCGCCGTCTCGGATTTCTCGACGGAGGAGACATCCCTGGAGTCGCTGTTCACTCACTACACGGGGGGTGGCGCATGAGCTGGCAGGCCGTCGCCGAGAAGGACTTCCGGGACGCCATCCGGTCGCGGTTGTTGCTCGCGCTGACCGTGTTGTTCGTTCTCTTCGCGGGCGGCGCGGCCTACTTCGCCGCCCAGATCCGCCCGCCGGCGCAGGTCCAGTTCGGCGGCGAACTGACGACGCTGGCGCTGATCGGCGGGCTCACCGGCCCGGTGTCCATCTTCATCCCCATCGTGGCCATCGCCGCGGCCTACCGCTCGGTCGCCGGCGAGCGCCAGAGCGGGAGTCTCAAGCTCCTCCTGTCGCTGCCAAACAGCCGCGTGGACGTCGTCGCCGGCAAGTTCCTGGGACGGGCCGGCGTCGTCTCCGTGGCGCTTTTGGTCGGCTTTACCGTCGGACTGTTCGTCGTGGCCACCCAGGCCGAGGAGTTCTCCGCGCTGGAGTATCTCGTGTTCGTGCTCGTCTCGCTGTTGCTCGCGTACGTGTTCGTCAGCGTCGCCGTCGGCGTCTCCGCGTTCACGACCTCGACATCCCGGGCCGCCTTCGGCGCCTTCGGGGTTTTCGTCGTCTTCCAGTTCCTCTGGCGGGTGCTCGTCACGGGGTTCGTCTACGTCGCCAACGGCTTCGCGTTCCCGGGTCCCGAGGAGTCCTTGCCCGAGTGGCTCCGGACCGCCGCGGAGTTCCTGACCATCATCGACCCGACCGCGGCCTACCAGCAGGGCGTCCTCTGGGTCATCCGTCGCCTCGCCGAAGAGGGCGGCCAGCAGGCCCAGGGAGCAGCGACCCAGGGGCCCGTCTACGTCCAGGAGTGGTTCGGGTTCGTCGTCCTGCTGTACTGGATCGCCATGCCGCTGCTGCTCGGGTACTGGCGGTTCGAACGGGTCGACCTATGACATCCTCCCCGGCGTGAACGCCGGGGTTTCCTCCGTCGGAGTCGCAGCCGGTCTACGATTCCCCGGAGGCAACATTCCCGTTGTGGTGGACGGTACTCGGGTCTGTGCGCTTTTCTTTGGGACTTGCCCTCGCGGGAGAGTGTGGTGACTCCGACCAGTCGTGGTCGTCCCACTCGAACCGCACGGGCCGTGCCATCGGCCTGACTGCTTGCTCTGTGAGCCGCTCCAGGAACGTTTCTGACGCCGTGAGGTCGGCGTGGCCCTCGAACCCACACGGACAGGTGAGCGTGTCTTGGTGTCGCGTCGTCCGGCCGGTTGACCCACACTGCGGGCACTCCTGGCTGGTCCACGCTTCCGACCGGACTTCTAAATCCCGTATTCCGCAGCGGTATAGGCCAGTCGCTCGGTGAACTGCTTGAACGCCCAGAAGTTATGCGTCTTGGCGTTCGTTTCGACCGACCAGTGCGTCCCCAGCACGTCGGTCAACTCACCGACATACAGTGTACCCACGCCGTCCTCGTAGAGTCGTTCCAGCAGGTCACGACACAACGCTTCCTGTGCGTGGTCGCGGCGACGGGTACGCTTGCGGTACAGCCGCCGGATACGCTTGCTACTGTATCGTCCCTCTTCCAGTTTGGACTGTAATTCCGCAATACGGTGCGTGGTGTCGCGGAACCGCTGGAAGAGCTCGCGCCCGTCGTAGAGGTATTGCTCGCCGGTTGTGGTGGTACAGGCGACGAGAGTGTTCGCACCAATATCCAGAGCGGCCGCTTCATCGGCCAGTGGAGTGTCCCGTGCGTTGTCAGACACAGTCACGGGTTGGGAAGCTCGGAAGGTGCTGTCAGTCTCGTCGTACCACAGGTCTAACCGGCCGTGGTCCTCGTAGTCGGGCCAGTTCGGCTCGCCAGCGATCTCCAGCCGGAGGCGGCTCCCCGGGCTAGTATGTCTGTCCCGGAGATCTTCTCCGACCAGAATCTCAAGTCGGGACCGCTCGCCCCAGTCGACGCTGTACGCATCCTTGCGGATCACCGTGTGGAGGTCTCGCCCATCGTCGTCGTTGCCCCAGAAGCCCGGTGGCTCGGGGTGTTCCGTGACGGAGGTGTTCTCGGGATCGTGATACTGATCTTTCAACTCGAAGAACGCCCCCCACGCTTCGCTGTTCTTCTCGATGACCTGTTGGGCGGTGGACGCACCGAGGACGCCTTTGTACCGGCCTTCGTGGCTCCCAGTATCGGCGTCGAAGACATCCTCATCGTCGTAGCCGTCTGCGTCGTTGTACCGCATGAGGCGTTCGTAGTTGGTTTCGTTCCAGAGAGCGGCAGACGCGTCCAACAGCTCGCGGAGGACCTGTTCGTCGGTGTCAGAGAGCGGTTGGACCGCGAACGTGTTGGTCCGCTTCATCTGCCACCTGCGGGTACGGCCCGTAGAAGCGTAAATACCAGCCACCCCGAGTGAAAGTGAAACTGTCGATGATAGGTAGCGACTCAAGACCAGCAGTAACGCGGTGGGTTCTCACCAGAGCGTACGCGAGTCACGGGAAGGGCGGGATTCTCTCGCTGAATTAAGATAATCCCTCGATCGAGCGGAGTCGCTGCTCGACGGCAGGCGGTGCCCCGCTGGGGCCGTCGCGAACGCGGTGGTCCGGGACGAACAGCGGGACGGGATTGTCCGCGAGTGCCTCCCGGACCAGCCGCCGGTCGCCGCCGTCCTCGGGGTCGCGGTCGGGAGTCATCCGCGCGACCTGTTCGACGGTCGCCTGTTCCCCGTACGGAATCTCGCGGACGCTCTCCAGGACGGCACGCCGGTCGGTTGCCATTGTCAGCGCGACCGTCACGTCCGCGAGGTCGTCGCGCTCGCCCCGGAGATACGCTTCGATCCGATCCAGTAGCTCGTGGTCGGTCTCGGCGTCCGGTTCGGGTTCGGCCGGAAACGCCACCGAGATGGCCCGTCCCTGGGCGATACCCACCTGGACATGGCAGTCGAGATATCCGGACTCGCGGGCGTAGATGCCGGCGACGTCTTCCATACCCTGGACTCGGTGGTCGGCGACTTCAAGATTGGCGTCCGTGCGACGGCAGTGCTAACTACCAACCTCCTCATACTGCCGGGGGTTCTCTCGCGGTGACTGCGCTGCCAGATACGACTCAGTGCGTGGACCGCAATCCATGTGAGTGTGAACCGCGAACGGTACGTATGGAGTGTACACAGGCAGGGTGTGACAGCGAGGCGACCTTCGAGCTCCACAT
>PXSG01000042.1:0-870 GCA_003023485.1 Halobacteriales archaeon SW_10_68_16 | reverse complement strand
TGAGGAACGCGATGGCCGTCTCGTTGGTCGCGGGCACGGAGTTGTAGATGCGCTCGAAGCCCTGCGTGCCGGCCCACTCTAGCCCTCGCTCGAGCAGGTGGCTGCCGATGCCGTATCCCCGGTACTCCTCGAGGACGCCGACCGTGAGTTCGGCCGTGTGGCTGAGCTTGTCCAGTTTGGGATTCTTGAGGTGGACCCACCCGACCACGTCGCTGTTGACCGTCGCCACGAAGAAGATGCGCGCCTCCAGTTCGTTGTGCCGCAGGAGGACGCCCTCGCTGTCGACGACGTCGGCGACCGACTCCGCGTCGACGTACTCGCCGCCGCCGATCGCCTCGCGGATTGCACCCACCAGCCCGGTCAGATCTTCCTCGCGGGCCTGCCGGATGGTGAACGCGACGTCGTCTGCCTCAAACTCCTTCTCGGCGCCGGCGTCGAACGCGATACGTAACTTCCCGTCCGCTTCCTCGAGGACGCCGTTGCGCTTGAGGATGGCCGTGTGGTGCCCGAAGGCCCGCTCGCCCATGTTCAGCGCACGCCGTATCTCCTCGGGCCGGGATGCCCCGTTGGACTCCACGTACTCGTAGATGTCCTCCCGTCCCGTGTGGTCGAATTCGATGTCGCCGGTCAGTTCCATGCGAGCCGATACCACAGGGCGGTACTTAATGCTTTTTCGCTCTTCGGTAGACTGGCGGAACTAGCGGAGTACATTGACGGCGATGCAATCAACGAGCCCGTGGATCGGTGCCCCAGTACGGTTCAGTGAGCGAGGGAACCCGTAGGTGCGAGCGGCCTGCTCCAAGCCGGGCTTGGAGAGCCCACGGAACTTCGCCAACCACGGTTGGAGCAGCGACCAGAGACACTCCGCTT
>PXSG01000041.1:2562-6734 GCA_003023485.1 Halobacteriales archaeon SW_10_68_16 | reverse complement strand
GATGGAGCGGCCGGGCAGGAGGTCTTCGTCGAGGGCCCGGCGGTAGATGACGGAGGCGGTCTCGCGGACGTTCTCGGGGAGACCGAGCGCGGAGGCCATGCGGTCGATCTCGCCCAGGGCCTGCTTGAGGTTGCGCTCTTTCGAATCGCGGGTGCGGAAGCGTTCGTTCCAGGTCCGCAACCGTTGCATCTTCTCGCGCTGGCGCGAGGATAAGGCGTTGCCGTAGGCGTCCTTGTCCTGCCAGCCGATGTTCGTCGAGAGCCCCTTGTCGTGCATCATGTTGGTGGTGGGGGCACCGACGCGGGACTTCTCGTCTTTCTCGCGGGCGTCGAAGGCCCGCCACTCCGGCCCGGGGTCGATCTCGTCCTCCTCGACGACCAGGCCACACTCCTCACAGACCGTCTCCCCGTGCTCCGCGTCGGAAACGAGGTTCCCCCCGCACTCGGGACAGACGAGTCCCTGTGACTGGTCGGACTCCTGTTGTTCGGATTCGCGCTCGCGCGTGTCTCGTCTCGTGGTGGTGGTGTCGGTCATCGTGGGCTGGAGGGGTCTGAGCAATGCGCTGAAAACGTCTGAATACAGTAATCTGTTGGTCACTGGGCGACTTAAATTCTTCGGCTCTTGGGCCGACGAGACGGCGATTTCGGCCGACACGGCGTATCGAAACCCTTACCGCCGGTGTCCCACACCCACCAGTCATGAGCGACTCCCCCGTCGATCCCGAAGCGGTGCGCCACGTCGCCGACCTGGCGCGGGTCGACCTCGGCGAGGACGAGGTCGAAGCGTTCGCCGCGCAGTTCGCGGAGATTCTCGAGTACTTCGAAACCCTGGACGAGGTGCCCGAGACCGAGAGCGACCCTGCCCTGACGAACGTGATGCGCGGCGACGAGGTCCGCGAGGGACTCTCCCAGGCCGAGGCCCTGCGGAACGCGCCCGAGACCGAGGAGGGGCAATTCAAGGGACCGCGGGTGTCCTGAATGGACCTCAACGGCTACATCACCGACGAATCCATCGAGGGGGCCGGGGAGGGCCCGCTGGCCGGGAAGACCGTCGCCGTGAAAGACAACATCTCGACGGCGGGCGTCCGGACGACCTGCGGATCCGCGATGCTCGCGGAGTACGTTCCACCGTACGACGCGACAGTCGTCGAACGCCTGACGGAGGCGGGCGCGACCATCCCCGGCAAGACCAACATGGACGAGTTCGGGATGGGCACCACGACGGAGACATCGGCGTTCGGGCCGGTCGAGAACCCCGCCGCCGAGGGGTACGTCCCCGGGGGCTCCTCGGGCGGGTCGGCTGCCGTGGTCGCGGCCGGCGACGCCGACATGGCGCTGGGTTCGGACACCGGCGGGTCGGTGCGCTGTCCCGCCGCCTTCTGTGGCGTGGTCGGCATCAAGCCCACCTACGGGCTCGTCTCCCGGTACGGCCTGGTGGCCTACGCCAACAGTCTCGAACAGATCGGTCCCATCGCGCCCACGGTCGAAGACGCGGCACAACTGCTGGAGGTCATCGCCGGCCCGGACGAGCGCGACGCCACCACGCGGGACGCACGCGAGGCGGGCGGGTCCTACGACTTCACCGGCGCAGCGGACGGCGACGTCGACGGGATGGAGATCGGCGTCCCGACGGAACTGGTAGAGGGTGCCGACCCCGCAGTCGTCGAGCAATTCTGGGCAACTATCGACGACCTGGAGGCCGCAGGGGCCACCTACCACGAGGTCGACCTCCCGAGTCTGGAACACGCCGTCGAGGCCTACTACGTCATCGCGATGTCCGAGGCCTCCTCGAATCTGGCCCGCTTCGACGGCGTCCGCTACGGCGTCTCGGGCGGCTACGACGGCGATTGGAACGAGGCGTTCGCGACGGCACGCGAGGAAGGGTTCGGTCCCGAGGTAAAGCGGCGCATCCTGCTTGGAACGTTCGCCCTCTCGGCGGGCTACCAGGACAAGTACTACAGGAAGGCCCAGGACGCCCGTGCCTGGGTCAAGGGGGACTTCGACGCGGCGCTCGCCGAGGCGGACGTGCTGGCCTCGCCGACGATGCCCGTCCCGCCCTTCGAGCGTGGCGAGAGCCTCGACGATCCGTTGCAGATGTACCTCGCGGACGCCAACACCACGCCCGTCAACCTCGCGAACCTCCCGGCTATCTCCGTGCCGGCCGGCGAGACCGACGACGGCCGTCCGGTCGGCCTGCAACTGATCGGCCCCGCCTTCGGCGAGCGGGCGATCGTCCGGGCCGGCAGTGCACTCGCGTAGCGGTTCGCCGTCGCCGACGCCCGGGGGCGCAAGGTCCAAGGGAATCGGACCCCTACCGGAGACATCCTGCGATGGGAGAGACCGACCACGTTCCGGCGGGGGCGTTCGCCGCCGCGATGGCGGACCTCGACCAGGGGGACCTCGCGGAGTTCGTCGCCGACATCTACCGCGAGATGGGCGAGGAGGTCACCGTCGACCCGCCGGTCGTGACCGTCCACAGCGATGGGGGCCCGGTCCGGTTGGGAGTCCTGACAGGCGAGTCCGACTCACTCCCGGACGGGATCGACGCGGTCGTCACTGCCGACCCCGATCTGGCACCGGAGACACCGTCGATCGGCCCCGCCGACCTCCGTCAGCGGGTGCTGTACGCACTTCCGCCTGCGGCGGCCGACGACCTCTGTGAAGCGTACCTCGATCGTTCGGCGCGGTCAGTCGAGTACGCGCCCGAGCAACCGCCCGAAACCGACTCCGGAGGGAGTGGCGGCGACGAAGATGGAAGATCGCGGGGGGAATCTCCCGCAAGGGCCGACGATTCCCTGGTGGGCCCGCAGGTCGTGCTGGTCGGGCTGCTCGCGGCCGTCGTCCTCGCGACCGGCGCGGGCGCGGTATTCCTCGGGGGAACCACCGACGGGGGCGACGTCTTCCCGGTCGACGGTGCCGACGGCAGCGAAAGCGGGGCCATCGCGACACCGGGGGACGCCAGCGGGAACGGCTCCATCGAGGCGCCGCTGCGAGCGAACGAGGGAGACTGGAATGGCTGGCAGGCGATCCCGAGCGACGCCGCCGACACCGGCCAGACGGCGACGCCGACGGCGACACCGGAGTCCGGCGGGAGCGACGACGAGGACCAGGACGTCAGGGACCTGGGCGCCGACCGGTACGCCGACCTGGAACCGACCTGCGAGCGATCCTTTCTGCACGTCGTCCAGATCCAGATGAACGCCCTGAAGTACAACGACAACGAGACGAACGACGGCATCCGGACCGTCAGACGGTTCGCGTCGCCGCGCAACCGCGAGGCCGTCGGTTCCTTAGAGCAGTACGTCCGGATCATCGAGAGCGATACCTACGCGCCGATGCTCACCTACGACAGTGCGGAGTACACGCCCTGGCGGTTCGGCGAGGACAGGGCCCAGGTCCGCGTGGTCACCCGCGAGGACGGCAACGTCACGGCCAGGTACGCGTTCCGCCTGCGCAAACAGGACGGCGAGGAGTACGACGGCTGCTGGATGACCGAGGGCGTCCAGTCGCTGACCGAGAGCACGGGCTCGGACGTCGAGTGATATATGTCGGCCCCGCGCCGAGACGGGGTATGCGCGTCGAGAACAGTTTCGTGCCGGTCCGTGACGTCGGCGAACGGACCGAACGGAAACTCTGGGAACGCGGGGTGACCACCTGGGACGAGTTCGACGGGACGGTGCCCGGCCCGGCCCCGGCCGACCGCGTCGAGTCGTTCATCGCGACGGCGTACGAGCGCCTCGACGACGGCGACGCCGCCTTCTTCGGCGAGGCGCTGCCCGGGGGTTGTGAGTGGCGCCTCTACGAGAACTTCCGCGCGGAGACCTGCTTTCTCGACATCGAGACCACCGGCCTGGACCAGCATCGCGACGACGTGACGGTCGTCAGCTGTCACCGCGACGGCGGGACGGAGACGTTCGTCCGCGGCCGTGACCTCACCCGCGAGCGCCTCGCTCGCCACCTCGAGGATGCGAGCCTGCTGGTGACGTTCAACGGCAAGCGCTTCGACGTGCCCTTCCTCGAGGAGGCGTTCGGGCTGGAGTTCTCGATGCCCCACGTCGACCTCATGTACCCCTGCAAGCGGCTGGACCTGACGGGCGGGCTCGACGAAATCGAGCGCGAACTCGGCATCGGCCGCGACCGGCGGGACATCTCCGGGCGGGACGCCGTCCGCCT
>PXSG01000041.1:0-2445 GCA_003023485.1 Halobacteriales archaeon SW_10_68_16 | reverse complement strand
CACCATCGCCGACGACGACGCCGAACTTCCGGCGGCCGGTGGAGACGCGCTCGCCCCTGACCGTCAACCGGACGGGCCCGTCGTCGTGTCTGAGGTTCGCGACCGTCGTGCCCGCACCGAGGTTCGCGTCCTGCCCGAGCACGCTGTCCCCGACATAGGAGAGGTGTGGGACGTTCGTCCCGCCGCGGACGACGCTGTTTTTGATCTCGACGCTTTCCCCCACGTGGACGTCCTCGCCCAAAAGCGTCCCCCCCCGGAGGTAGGCGTTCGGGCCGACCGTCGCGCCCGCGCGGACGAGGACCGGCCCCTCGACGACGACGCCCGGTTCGACGGTGGCGCCGTCCTCGACGACCACCGTCCCGCGGAGGTCGGCGTCGTCGGCCACGTCGCCCTCCTGTTCCGGGTCGAGTTCCGCCAGTTTCCACTCGTTGGCTTCGAGCAACTCCCAGGGGCGGCCCACGCCGAGCCACCGCTCGATGGGAACTGTCCGGACGGTCCGGCGGTCGATGACCCGCTCCAGGACGTCCGTAATCTCGTACTCCCCGCGCTCGCTTTTCGGGACGTCGAGCCACTCGCGTGCCTCGGCGGGAAAGACGTACGCGCCGACGTTGACCTGCCTGGATGGCGGGTCCGCGGGTTTCTCGACGATGCCGGTGACCGTCTCGCCGTCGATTTCGAAGACGCCGTAGGGCCGGGGGTCCTCGATCTCGTAGGTCCCGACCGCCGGGCCGGCAGAGAGCAGTTCCGCGAGACTCTCGCGGTCGTAGAGGTCGTCACCGTTGAGTACCGCGAAGGGGCCCTCGATGGCGTCTTCTGCCGCGCGGACGGCGTGAGCGGTGCCGAGCTGTTCGGACTGGACGGCGTACGTGACCGGAACGTTGCGGTAGGAGTCGCCGAAATAGGTCCGGACCGCCTCGGCGTGGTAGCCGACGACGAGGATCAGTTCCTCGACACCCGCATCGACGGCGGCGTCGGCGGTGTGGGCGACGAGCGGCCGGCCGGCGACCGGGAGCATCGGCTTCGGCGTCGCGTCGGTCAGGGGCCCCATTCGGGTGCCCTCACCGGCCGCGAGGATGACTGCTTGCATACGTCGAGTGTCCGGCCGGCCCGACAAAGGGCTACCGATTGCAGTCTCACCGCCGTTTCCGTCCCCGGCGCGCGGAGACCGGCGCGCGGTCCTCGAAGGACTGGCCGCAACTGGGACAGCGCCCCTCCTCGAAGAAGACGGTCGGTCCCGCCCGCGTCTCGGGGTTCCACCGGACCCGGTACCCACAGTCCTCACACCGCGTCGTCTTGCGAACCATACCGGCCGGTCCGTCCCGAACCCTCATAATTTTGGGGGCCAGAGCGGGGACGGCCACCCGCGGGCGATTCTCCCCGCGGCCCGGAATCACCAGTTTCAATTGGAGAGCGACCCAATAGGGGATATGGGCCTGGAGATCGATCACGGGTGTCCCCGTTGTGGCGAGTCACGGACGTTCTGGAAGACGGGGACCACCGAACTACACCTCGGCACGAAGCGCAAGTGGCAGTGCAGCGAGTGCGGTTTCGGTTTCGTCGAAATCGACGGCGCCGTCGACACCAGTACGGGGACGGGCACGGGCACAGGCGCGGCCTGACCGGCAATGAGCGACACCATCGAGGTGCTGGTCGTCGACGAGGACGAGGACGTGCTGGAACTGACACAGACGTTCCTTGAGCGCGCGAGCGACACGCTCGCGGTCGAGACAGCGGCCAGCGGCGAGGAGGCGCTTGACCGCGTGGCCGGCGTCGACTGTGTCGTCAGCGACTACCGCATGCCCGGGATGGACGGGATGGACCTCTTCGAGGCCGTCCAGGAACGCCGCCCGGGGGTGCCCTTTTTGCTGTTCAGCGCCGCCGTCGAGGAAGAAACGGTGGCGGCCGCCGAGGAGGCCGGCGTGACCGCCTTCATCCAGAAGGGGACGGGCACCGACCACTACGACGAGATGGCCTCGATCATCGAGGAGGCCGTCGCCGACGCAGAGTCTTGAGGAACAGGAAGCCTTTCTCACTCGAGTGCCTGCCAGGACAGGCGCGGGTTCCGCGCGGCCCCGACCTGGTCGATGCGCCGGGCAGCCGTGCGCTGGGGCGCCTCCTCGAGGGTTTCCTCGTCCTCGCCAGCGACCGTGTTGAACGCGTTCGCGAGGTGGTCAAGCGAGCGTTTCGTCTCCACTTCGGTGGGTTCGGTCATCAGCGCCTCGTCGACGATCTCGGGCCACTTCGTCGTCGGCGGGTGGACGCCGTAGTCGAGCATCCGCTTTGCCACGTCGGCCGCGTCCTGGTCGCCGGCGCTGGCGACGAACTCGTGGTGGAACGGGCCGAAGGGCACCTCGTAGTCGACCTGTTCGGCGAGGTAGTTGGCGTTCAGGACGGCCTTCGCGCTGGCGTCTGCGAGTCCCTCGTCGCCGAGGCGCGCGATGTAGG
>PXSG01000040.1:3967-9898 GCA_003023485.1 Halobacteriales archaeon SW_10_68_16 | reverse complement strand
ACCACCTTCACCAGTCCGGCGGGGATGCTGACGAGCAACAGGAGGTAGGCACCGAGTCCGACGAGCGCGAACGCGCTCTCGAAAGCCGAGATGGCGACCGCCATCCCGGAGGACGGCGGCACGTATCTCTACATCGACAGGGCGATGGGACCACTGCTCGGGACCATCGCGGGACTGGGCGTCTGGTTCTCGCTGGTGTTCAAGAGCGCGTTCGCGCTCGTCGGACTCGGTGCCTACCTCCTGTTGCTCGTCAGCATCCCCGCCGGACTGGTGAAGGTGGTCGCGCTCGGGCTTGGCGTGCTCATCGTCCTGCTGAACATCGTCGGTACCGAACAGAGCGGACAGGCTCAGGCGGTCATCGTCGCGGCCGTCGTGCTCGTCCTCGTTGCCTACACCGTCGACGGCGGTCTGATCGCCGACACCTCCCGGTACGGGCCCTTCTCGACGCACGGGACGGGCGGGCTCGTCACCGCGACCGCGTTCGTCTTCGTCTCGTATGCCGGCATCGGGGAGGTCGCGTCCGTCGCCGAGGAGGTCGTCGATCCGGGCCGGAACCTTCCGCTGGCAATGTTGACGTCCATCGGCGTCATGATGGTCATCTACACCGCCGTCGTCGGTGTCGTCGTGGGGATCGTCGAGGCCGACGTGCTCGTCCACGGCGGGCCCGGCGGCGGGGCGTCGCTGACCCCCATGGCCGACGGTGCCGGCCAGCTGTTCGGGGGCTGGGGTGTCGCCGTCATCGCGCTGGCCGCGGTGCTGGCGCTGACGAGCATGGCCAACGCCGGCGTCCTGGGGACCTCGCGCTTTCTCCTCGCGATGAGCCGTGACTCACTGCTTCCGGACTTCCTCGGCGAGATCGACTCGCGGTTTCTGACCCCGCGAAACGCAGTCGTCGCGACCGGCGTCGTGTTGCTCGCACTCATCGCGTTCGTCCCGGTGGTCAATCTCGCGAAACTCGCCAGTGCCTTCCTCATCCTCGTGTTCTCGCTGGAGAACATCGCCGTCGTCGCGCTCCGGGAGAGCACACTCGCGTTCTACAATCCCGACTTTCTCGTCCCGGGGTACCCCGTCGTGCAGGCCATCGGCGTCGTTGCGGGAATCGTGTTGATCGTCCAGCTCGGGACGCTCTCGATTCTCGGCGCGGTCGGCATCATCGGGGGTGGTGCCGTCTGGTATCTGGTCTACGGACGCTCCCGCACGGACCGCGTCGGCGCAGTTGCCCTCACACTCCGGCGCCGCCGCGGGGAGACGCCCGGCCTCGACGACCAGCAGGTCCGTCCCGAACGGAAGCGCGAGTAGAGGCCGCGTTCAGAGCAACCCTTCGGCATCCAGTCGGTCGAGTGCCTCGCGCAGTCGCTCCGTGCTGTTGGCATACGAGACCCGCGCGTACCCCGGCGTTCCGAAGGCACTGCCGGGCACCGTCGCGACGTGGGCCTCCCCGATGGCCTGCTCGCACCAGGACTGGTCGTCGTCGGCGACGGGGACCATCATGTAGAAGGCACCCTCAGGTTTGGGGACGCCCACGCCGTGGTCGTCGAGGAGGTCCACGAGCATGTCCCGGCGCTCGCTGAACGCGGCGACCATCTCGTCGACGGCCTCGTCGGTGTTCTCGATGGCCTCGATGCCCGCGTGCTGGACGAAGTTCACGGCACACGAGACGGAGTGGCTGTGGACCTTGCCGGCCTGATCGACCACCGCCTCGGGCGCGGCGAAGTAACCCAGCCGCCAGCCCGTCATCGCGTAGGCCTTCGAGAAGCCGTTGACCGTGATGGTCCGGTCGGCCATTCCTTCGAGTGCGCCGAGACTCGTAAACGAGGCGTCGTAGACGATCTTCTCGTAGATCTCGTCGGAGATGACGGTCACGTCGTGGTCGACAGCCAGGTCACGCACCCCCTGGAGGGCGGATTCCCGGTAGACCGCGCCGTGGGGGTTGCCCGGTGAGTTGACGACGAGCATGTCCGTCTCGTCGGTGACGACGCCGGTGAGGTCCCCCAGCGCGTCCTCCAGGCGGAAGTCGTACTGTGCGGTGTCGACCCGCCGGAGGTCAGCGCCCGCGATCTTGGCCATCGCCTCGTAGGAGACCCACGCGGGGTCCAGCAGGACCACCTCGTCGCCGTCCTCTACGAGCGTCTGGAACACCTCGAAGAGGGCCTGCTTGCCGCCGGGCGTCACCATGACGTTCTCCGGGCCGTAGTAATCGAGTTCGGTCTCGGCCAGTTTGTGGGCGATGGCCTCCCGGAGTTCGGGAATGCCCTGGGAGGTCGTGTAGCCGGTCTTCCCCGCTGCCATGGCCTCCTCGGCGGCGGCCTTGATGTTCTCGGGTGTGTCGAAGTCCGGTTCGCCGACGCTCAAATCGACCACGTCGACCCCCTCGGCCTCGAGGGCGGCGGCCTTGTTGCTGATCGCGAGCGTCGCGCTCGGTTCCACGCGCTGTACGCGTCCTGCGAAGTCGTGTCCAGTCATACTTGATCGAGTTCCTCCGCCAGTTCGATGGCACTCCGCACCGCCGTCCCGCCCTTGTCGGTGCGGGCCACGGCCTCGTCGCGGCTCATGCCCGGGCCGATGACGCCCAGCGTGACCGGGGTATCGCGGTCCAGCGAGATGTCGGTCAGGCCCTGCGCGGCCGCGTGGCCGATCACCTGATCGTGGTCGGTGTCGCCCTCGATGATGGCCCCGAGGACGGCCACCGCGTCGACGTCCTCGCGGCGGACCAGCCGGTCGGCCGCCAGCGGCGTGTCGTAGGACCCGGGGACTTCCAGGGTGGCGACGACCTCGGCACCGTGCTCGCGCGCGGCCTCGCGGGCCGAGGACTCCATCTCGGAGAGGACCGCCCCGTGTTTGTCGTACTGGGCGACCACCAGACCGAGCTGTACCATACCTGACCGGCCGGGTTGCCGGGTAAAAGAAGTACCGTCTCGGAGGTGGGCTTACTGCCCGCGCTGCAACCGTAACGGTTCTAACTGTCGCCCTCGCGAGAGCCGGTATGACCGGCCGCCCTGACGACGGTTCGGACCCCCTCTCGGAGCTGGCCGACAGTCCCGCCGGTGCCCTCGCGCGGCGACTCGTGGCGATCGACACCACCAGGATCGTCCTCGCCATCACGGCCGTCGCCCTCCTGATCCGATTCGTGGGCCTGGGCACACGGCCGATGCACTACGACGAGTCCCGCGTCGCCTACTGGATCCTCCACTACGTCGACACCGGGTCGTTCACGTACCGACACGGCATCCACGGCCCCTTCATCCAGCACGTCAACCACTGGCTGTTCCCCCTCCTCGGGCCCTCGGACTTCACCGCGCGGCTCCCGGTCGCCGTGGTCGGTGGTCTGCTGCCAGCGGTCGCACTCCTGTTTCGCGAACACCTGAAGCGGTCGGAACTGATCGCGCTCGCGCTGTTTCTCTCCTTCAACTCACTGCTGGTCTACTACTCGCGGTTCATGCGCAGCGATATCCTCCTGGCGGGGTTCATGTTCCTCGCCTTCGGCCTGCTCGTTCGCTTCTACGACACGCGTGACGTCCGGTACCTCTACGGGCTGGCCGTCTTCGCCGCCTTCGGGTTCGCGACGAAGGAGAACGCCCTCGTCTACGCGCTGACCTGGGTCGGCGCCACGGGACTCCTCGCAGACCAGGCGCTGTTCCGGCCGCGGAAATCCCGGACCGGAATCGACGTCCTGCAAGCAAAGTACGCGTCCCTGCGGGGCCGCTGGCGCGACGTGCTACCCCACTACGTCGGCCACGTCGTCGGTGCCATCGTGGTCTTTCTGCTCGTGCTCGTGTTCATGTACGCCGACCGCGGGGCGGGGATAGCGGGGATCAGGGCCCCGCCGGCTTCCCCCGAGGAGGGGGCGGTCGGGTTCTGGGAGGCGCTGGCGAGTCCGGTCGGGTTCCCCGGCTACGCCTACGACACGCTCGCGGCGTCGTTCGACGAAGCCCTCCAGTGGGGGGGGCGGGGCGCGGGCGGGGACTCGGATTTCTTCAGCACGTACGCCGAGAACATCGGGACCGATCTGAACGTTCTGGCGACCAACGCGCCGGTGTTGCTGGTCTTTGCAGTCCTCGGGTTCGTCTGGGAACGGTACGGCCGCGCGAACGCGCGCAACCTCGTCATGTTCGCCGGTTACTGGGGGTTCGTCTCGGTGCTCGGCTACCCGCTGGCCGACGACATCGGCAGCGCCCACTGGCTGCACGTCCACATCCTGGTGCCGCTGTCGATTCCCGCCGCAGTGGCCGGGACACGGCCGCCACCGCCGCCGTCGCCCTCGTCCTCCTGCTCGCGGGCGTCCAGGTCGGGGCGACCACGGTCAGCGACGGCTACCTCGACACTACCTCACAGGAGAACCAGCTGGTCCAGTTCGCCCAGCCCGAGGCCGAGATGCGCGCCGCGACGGTGGCCATCGACCGTGTCGCGGGCACCACCAACAGCGCCGACATCGTCGTCTACACCGACGCCGTCTACGAGGGTGCGCGGCCGCTCGTGGACGGGCCGGACGAACCGGAACACTCCTTCGCGCTCCGGCCGGCCTGTCAGAAGGGAGCGTGGTACAACTCGCTACCCCTGCCCTGGTATCTCAACACTGCCGGCGCGGACGTGGCCTGCGAGACCAACCCCGGCGACCTCGGTCTACCTCCACGAGGACCGCGTCGACGAGGTGCCCGGCTGGGAAACCGCCGGGGACGACCCGTCGAGGTAAATCCTTTTGTCGGCAGCCTGGAAAGCCCGCCCCATGACACGCGCCCCGGGACCGACACTGGGTGTCGTCGGCGGCGGACAGCTCGGCCGGATGCTCGGCGAGGCAGCCGCCCCGCTGGGGGTAGCGGTGGTCGTCTCCGACCCGACGCCGGACGCACCGGCCGCGCCCGTCGTCCGCGACCAGGTCGTCGGCGACTTCGACGACGAGGCGACGCTGCGCGAACTCGGCGAGCGTGCCGACTACCTCACCTTCGAAATCGAACTCGCAGACCCGGACGTCCTCGAACGCGTCGGCCGGGAGACCGACACGCCGGTCCACCCTCACCCCGAGACGCTGCGCACCATCCAGGACAAACTCGTCCAGAAGCGCCGCCTGCGGGAGGCCGGCATCCCGGTGCCCGCATTCAGGGGCGTCGACTCTGCCGGAGAGTTGCGCGAGGCACTCGATGACCTGGGTTATCCGGCGATGCTCAAGGCCCGGGAGGGGGGCTACGACGGCCGGGGGAACGTCCCCGTCCGCGGGCCCGGAGATGTCGAGGACGCATTCGCCGCCATCGATGGGCCGGCGATGGTCGAGGAGTTCGTCGACTTCGAGCGCGAACTCGCGGTGATGGGCTGTCTCGGTGCCGACGGGCGGGACGCTTTCCCGGTGACCGAGACCATCCACGAGGAGGAGATACTCCGCGAGATGGTCGCGCCGGCCCGCGCCCCGGCGGACGTTCGCGAGCGCGCACGTGAGGTGGCGGGCGACGTTCTCGACGTGATGTCGGGGCGGGGCGTCTACGGCATCGAGCTCTTCGAGACCCGGGATGGGAAAATTCTCCTGAACGAAATCGCCCCGCGACCGCACAACTCCGGCCACTGGACCATCGAGGGATGTCACACCTCACAGTTCGAACAGCACGTCCGGGCGGTCTGTGGAATGGCGCTGGGGACGACCGCCCAGCGGGCGCCGGCGGCGACCGCCAACATTCTGGGGGACGTCGACGGACGGCGGGAGGCGTCCCTCGTGGGACTGGACGGGACGCTGTCCGCCGAGGCGATGGCACTCCACTGGTACGGAAAGCGGGAGGTCTACCGCCTTCGCAAGATGGGGCACCTGACGCTCGCGCGCGACCGGCCGCGGGAGGACCTCCTCGGGTCGGTCCGGGAGGCCAGGGACGCGCTGACCTTCGAGTGACCGCCGATCACCGGGACCGGCGCTCCTCGAACAGTTTGTCGAGTTCCTCGCGGACGTCCCCG
>PXSG01000040.1:0-3958 GCA_003023485.1 Halobacteriales archaeon SW_10_68_16 | reverse complement strand
GGCACGCTCTGCCACCTCGTGCAACGACGCGTCTGTGAGTGCGGCCAGTCCGACGGCCGTCGCGAGTTCCTGTTTGATGCTCTCGATGTCCCTCTCCCCAGTGTTGCGTGATTCTCGCCGAGTCACCTCACCATCCCCCGTCATGTAGATTCGTCTACCGACAACGCTTACTTAAATTATACCCTGATATCGAGTAGTGAGTTCAGCGTGGGGACTGCCCGTTCTGTTGGGGTTCGTCCACAGTCATCTGCGCCCCCTATCCTGTCTGGGAGGCGGCCAGGGAACGGTTCGTCGATGCGCTGGGCAGTTCGTGGCCGTTCCCCTCTTTCCGGCGCCGGACTACCAACGTTTAGGAGACCCCGCCCACACAGGTGCGGACATGACCGAGGAACTGGACTCCCTCATCGAGTACCTGGAGACCGAGGCGCAGACGGACCGCCCGCCAGAAGACACCCCCGAGATCGGCATCGTCATGGGCTCTGACTCGGATCTGGACGTGATGGCCGGCTCCGAGACGGGCCGGCCGGGCGCCTACGACGCGCTGACCGAACTCGGGTTTGCGGAACAGACCAGCTACGACGACCCGCCCGAGGCCCGTTTCACCTTCGAGAACTACGTCGTCTCGGCCCACCGGACACCCGAACTGATGTACACCTACGCCGAGACGGCCGCCGAACGCGGACTCGACGTGATCATCGCCGGCGCGGGCGGGAAGTCCGCGGACCTGCCGAACATGACCGCCTCCATCGCCTACCCGCTGCCGGTCATCGGCGTCCCCGTCCAGGAGAAGTCGGTCGACTCGGTGATCGGGATGCCACAGGGCGCGCCGCTGGTGGCCGTCGACGCCGGGAAGTCGTTCAACGCCGCGCTGTCGGCCGTGCAGGTGCTCGCCCGCGGGCACCCCGAACTCGAAGATCGCCTCCGGGCGTACCACGAGGACCTCCAGACCGGCGTCGCCCGCGTCTCGCGGGACCTCCACGAACGCGGGACACCAACCTTCCAGGGACGGGAGTGACCGCCGCGCGATGGTCGCTTCCGACGGTGGCCGGGTGCGGTTGACGGCGATAGCGGGACTGGTGGCCCTCCAGGCAGTCTTGCTGGCCTGGGCGCTGGCCAGCCCCGAGACACTGCCGGCGGGGGCCGACCTCGCCATCCTCGTGCTCGCGGTGGTGACGGCCGCGACCCTGGGGTTCGACGCCCGGCGCAGGGCCGCCAGGGACGACGATTCGTGGTGGCGGCCGGACTGGCGCCAGTGGGCCGTGGCCGGCGTCTTCCCGGGCGCGAACGCCGGTGTCCTCCTCGGGTACCTGCTCCGGCGCCGCGAGGTCGGGCGTGCCGCGGAACCCTCGGGGTACTGGAAACGCCCGCTCGTGTTCGGCGTCGTGTTCACCACTGTCGGCTCGCTCGTCACACGGCAGTACTTCGATCCCGGATCGCTATCGCCCCTCGGCGCTCTCGTACTCGTGGCCGTGCTCGTCGCGGTGGGCTTCACGCTCGTCGCTGCTTACTACGACATCCAGTACGTCGCGCTCGCTCGCGAGGCTGCCGGCCGGGAATGGCTGGCGGACGGCCTCCACTGGCTGATTCCTCTGGGATTCCCGATCCCCGCCGAGGACGGGCACATCGAGCACTTGCCGACCGTCGTGACCGACGACGACGGCGATGGCGAAGATTCGAGCGACGACGGGACCGACCCGGCGATACTCCCGATCGAGTAGCTGCTCGGCTCTCCGGCTGACTCCCGGGTTTCGCCCCAACCGCACGCGGGCGGTAAGCATAATCGTCCCGGGGGCCCAGGGTCTGCCATGGTGACGTTGCCCGACGACGGACTGATCGAGGCGGTCAGCCTGTGGGCGCTGCTCGGGACCGTCATCTTCTCGGCGTACGTCCTCCTCCGGGTCCGGACGGAACGCCGCCCGCTCGCACGCCTTCGAGGCCGACTCATTCTCGGCGTCCCCTGGGGGACCGCTGTCGTCGTCGCGGGGCTGCTGGTCGTCTACTACGCCGTCCAGGGGGCCGCCGACCTGGGCCAGCCGGTCGTCGTCGGCTTCCGGTCGTGGTCCTACTCCTACCCGCTGGGGATGGTCTTGGGCCCCTTCGCCCACTCCAGCGAGAGACACATCACCGGCAACCTCGTCTCGACCGTCGCGTTCGCACCACTCGCCGAGTACGCCTGGAGTCACTACCCCACCGAGCGGGGCAGCCACGCTTTCGGGTCGTGGCCGACCAATCCATTCGTCCGCGTCGGGATGTTCGTGGCGGGCGTGTTCGTCGTGGGCCTGGCGACGAGTTTCCTCATTCCCGGGGCGCTCATCGGCTTTTCGGGTGTCGTGTTCGCCTTTGGCCGAACGCGTGGTTCGGCTGACGTACTTCACAGCCCGGAATCCGGTACTGACCGCCCGCGGGCGAACCCAGTTCGTCACGCCCTACTGGGCCGACGTCGCCGTCCAGGGCCACGCGCTCGGACTCCTGCTCGGCGTGTTGCTGGGGTTGCTCGTCGTCCGGCAACGCGACGCCTGGCCCGGCGTGGGACGGGTCTGGCTCGCGGTCCTGGTCTACGGGGTCGCCAAGTCGCTGTGGGCGGTCTACTGGTACCTCGGCGGGACCGAGTACGTCCTCTTTCGCGGGGCGGGCCTCGCGCTGGTGGTCCTCCTTGCGGGACTGGTCGCCGTGGCGCTGGCTCCCGGTGACACACAGCTGGTTCCACGGATCGACCTCTGGCGACGGGAGGCCGCGGTCGGCCTCTTGCTCGCTGCGACCCTCGCGATCGGCCTGGCTGCGGTGCCCTACAACACCGTGTCGGTGAGTCCCGGCCCGGAGGCGGATACCGGCGTCCAGGTCCGGGACTACACGGTAACCTACGCGGAAGACGTCCCGAACCGCTACATCGGCGCGATCAACGTCCCAGTGGGCGGGAGCGCGTTCGCGATCAACACCAGCGGCGTCATCGTCACGAGCGACCGGCGCGACGCCTGGGAGGTGGTCGTGCCGGCCCAGCGGCTGAAAGTCAGGGGACGCGTCTACGTGCCGGTCGGGGGCCTGGGCTGGCGCGAGACGGTGGTCGTCAATCGGACGACCTGGTCGGTCATCGACGGGCCCGAAACGTACAAGGTCTACATCCAGCCCCCCGACGGTCCGCGAACGCAAGTCCACACCGCCGACCCGGCAGTCGTGCCGGCGGTCATCAACGACACGCGGGTCGCCATCCGTCCCGCCGAACCCGGATACGAGGTGGCGCTGGACAGGAACGGGACGGTCGTCGAGACGGCGCCCGTTCCGCGTGACGGACAGAATGTCACCGCTGCCGACATCACCTTCAACCGGACGGGGGATCGGTTGCGTGCGGTCTACGACGGGACCCGCGTTCCCATCGCGAAGTTCGAACTGCGCGTCCAGCGGGAGCGAGGGTAGCTATCCCGACCATTCGATCCGGAACACCTCGACGTCCAGCACCTGAGTGTCCTCGTCGTGAAACTCGAACTGCCGCGGGAGTTCGAACTCAGCGCGGAAGGCGTGTGTCACCTCGCCAGCGTTGTCCGCGGCGAAGGACTCGACGAAGTCCGCGCTGTCGGCGTTGTGGATCGAGTACGAGACGTCCGCAATACGGGCCGTCGTCTCCAGGAACGCGCGGTCGGCGTGTTCGCTGCCCGACTGGGCGCCGAAGGGGGGATTCATCACCACGGTCACGTCGCCGTCGGGACCGAGCGGTTCCCGGGTGGCGTCGGCACGCACCCACGAGACGGCGCTGGTCGACCCGACACGGCGCTCGTTCGCCCGGGCAGTGGCCAGCGGCGCGGGGTCGATATCGACGCCCACGACGGCCCGGGGCCCCCGGAGGGCGGCCCCCAGCGCGAGCATCCCCGTCCCACAGCCCAGGTCGATCACGTCCCGCCCGTCGATGTCGCCTTGGAGGTCCGCGGTGTGGACGAGGTGGGCCGCGAGTTCGGGCGGTGTCCGG
>PXSG01000039.1 GCA_003023485.1 Halobacteriales archaeon SW_10_68_16 | reverse complement strand
CAGGGTCGAGATGACCTGACCCCGAACGACCGCCGCCCGGTCCGCGACACGCTCCGAGATGGGGCTGACTGGAATGCCGTCTTCGAGTTCGTCACGGACGAGCGGGACCGTACAGATACCGTCGATAGACGCCAGCAGATCGACGCGGCCAGTATACGAGAAGTTCGACAGGACGGTCGTATCGAGTACCCTCGGTTCGTCGGGGACTCGGCCCATCAGCCAGACACTGACTCGTCACCATCGGTCGAACCATCCGAACCGTTCCTGTCGGAAAACCGAATCTCTGACGCAGCCTCTGCCTCGTATGCTGCGTCGTCTTTGTTGACCAGTCCCACGCGGAGTTCGACGCCGTGTTCGTGGAGTATATCGTGCATCATCCACCGGTCGACGCCCGCGAGGCGGGCCGCATCCCCGAGGGTGATGGCTTCCTGCTCGTAGAGTGCGACCGCTGCTACGATCCGCTCTTGCTCGTTGTCTTCGAAGTAATCCCGGGCGAACTCCCGGAGTGCATCACTCTTGCCGCCGAACACACCCGCCTCCACGGCCCCCTCGATTAGCAACTCCAGGTCTTCCGGGTACGAACCGGTAATCCGCGCCATCGGTCTGTTCCCGGCTACGCTTTCATACTATTTATGAATTTTGCGGACAGGCCCGGTGGCTCATCGTCGGAAGAAAGAGTATGCGCGGGACCGGATTTGAACCGGCGGACCCCTACGGGACAGCGTCCTAAGCGCTGCGCCTTTGGCCTGGCTCGGCTACCCGCGCTCGGCACCGCCGCGTTCGTCCTATGGAAGTATAAACCACCCGAGTCGGTACCATTCCGGCCGGGGTATTAGTGTCGCGAGTCCCTACGCGAGGCAGTGACAGCCGACGGGAACGCCACGCTCACGCCGGCCGAGCGGGAGCGTCTCGCCGAGTTACGGGGCGCGGAGAGCCTCTCAGATCTGGTGGCCCTGACCGGCGCCGAGAACGAACACGCGGCCTACGTCGCGGCCAAAGCCGAGTGGGAGGACCTCCGCGGGCGCGAACTCGCCGCCGCGCCGGCGCCGGAGGGACTGCCGGGAAACACGGTCACCGTCGACGACCGGCGCGTCCACGTCCACGGTGTCACCCACGCCGACACCTCCGCGGAACGGGAGTATCTGCGCCGTCACGTCCGATCGTACGTCGAGGCGGGCGCGGCGGTGTACTGCGAGCAGGGCATCCGGCCGATGTACTTCGAGGACATGTCCGACGTCTGTGCCATGGACGACTACCGGTGGGCGCTCAGGGAGTGTGAGAAACTCGACGGGGACTCGCACGTCGCCGACCTCGTCGACCCCGAGTTCGACGGCCTCGTCGAGAGCGTCGACGCGCTGTCCAGCCGGTTCCGCGAGGCGGCGTTCTCGCTGGTCGAGTCCGGCACCGACGTCTACGGGGAGGCGTTCGGGGAGACGCTTGGCGACGTCGCGTCGGCGCTGTTCACCAGCCACGAACAACTGGCCACCGGCAAGGACTTCGAGGCGTTCAGGCTCTCCCGGGCGGCAGCGACCGACCCCGACCGTCTCGTCGACCTCCAGGGCTACTACGAGCGACGCTTCCTCCCCCAGCCAGTCGAGCGGGAGTGGCTGTGGGGCCACGACCCGGAACTCGAACTCGTCACGCACGCCCGCAACGAGCGGATGGCCGACTACGCCCTCTATCACACGACGTCGGCCGACACCCACCTGATCGTCGGGGCTGCCCACCAGCCCGGCGTCACCTACTACCTCGGCAGACACCGGGACGGCCTCCGTGACATCGAGGAGTTCGAACTGGCGTAGGCACAACGCACTTGCAGACGGCCGCCATAGGCTCGCCCGTGTACCGGGCCAGCGACGAGCGCGAGAACGAAGTCTGGCTCGCCGAACTCAACGAGGCCGCAGACCGCCTCGAGTTCTCGACGGAGGCGCGCTCGCGTGCGGCCGACCTGTTCCTCTCCGCAGTCCCGGACTCGGACCGCTCCAAGCGTGCGACGCTGGCGGCAGCACTCTACGTCGGCGGACTCGTCACGGGCGAGCAACGTTCCCAGGGAACCGTCGCCGGGGCTGCGGGGGTCTCGCGGCTCACCGTCCAGCAACGCTGGAAGGAACTGTTAGCGGCCGCGGGACTCGACCCCCCGGGCTGGTAGTCACCGCTCGCCGCCGAGTTCGACGGCCCGTCCCTCGCGGTCGGGCGTGAGGTTGCCGTGTTCGTCGATCTCCCCGCGGACGATCCGCGTCGAGGAGACGATGTCGCCGTCCGCGGCACGGACGTGGGGGACGACCTCGATGTCGAGCCCGTCGAGGCCGCGCTCGCGGCGGATCTCGTTGACGCGCTCGCCGCCCGCGCGGGTCTCGGGCGAGACGACCAGGGTCTCGAACCCGGGTTCGGTCGCGATACCTGTCGGTTCGGTCAGTCTCCTGATCTCGAAGCTGCGGTCGTGCTCCGTGGCGTGGGCGGCGAGTTCCTCGGCGAGGTCCTCCTGTCGAAGCTCGTAGGGACGGACGAACCGGTCGACCTGGCGGGTCTCGGCGGCGAGGTCGTCGCTGGTGAGGCCGACAGTCACGTCACCGAGTTCGAACGCCCGGTCGAAGAGTGCGCGGTGTCCGTCGTGGACCGGGTCGAACGTCCCGCCCAGCGCCACCTGCATGTCCACCCCATCGGAAGGCCTACGTTTAGTGGTATCGACTCGGCGAATCTCTCCCAATTCAGCGACAGTTCCCCGATCCGGCGGAGTGGGAGGCAGGGTGAGTGCAGCGGACGGCTACTCGTCGCTCTCGTCTTCGACAGTGATGGTGACGGGCTCGTCGTCGTCGGACTCGCCGTCGAGGTAGCCATCGAGGTTGCAGACGGTGTTGAGCTGGTCCTGAACGTCCTCGACGATCTCGCCGACGAGGTCGCTGGGCGCGATGGCGCTGTACTCGTAGGGGTTGTTCCCGGCACCGCCGCTCTCGCGTTTGCGCCGGGTGACCTTCCCCTCCTCGTGGAGTTCGGCCAGCGCCTCCCGGACGGTGCTCGGGTAGAGGCCGGTCCCCTCGGCGACCTCCTCGCTGGTACTCTGGGGGTGCTGTCTGAGGTGGACGTAGATGCGGGCCCGCGTCTCGGTGTCGAGGATCCACGAGAGCAGGTCGACGACGCTCTCGTCGAACCCTTCCCTGGCGCGGTCTGCCTCCCGCTCGATACGCTCGCGGACGTCCCGTCCGGTCCCCTCGCCAGCGGTCCCCTCGCCGTGCTCCGTCTCTGAGGTATCGTCGGCAGACATGTGTCGTCTCTAGTCGGACGAAAGCGACTGCCCGATAAAAACCCTTGGCTGTCAGGTCGCCCCGAGGACCAGCGACGCCGCGAGGGGCTCGGGCCCCTCGGTTTCGCGCAAGCGCCGCTGCCGGCTCGCGCCGCTCTCGCGGTCGTACAGGTCCCGCAACTCGGGCACGCCCAGTCGCGACGCCTCGCGGTCGACCAGTTCACCCAGTCCGATCGTCTCCTCGAACTCCCGGCCGAGCAGGCGCGCGTCGTGGCCGTGGCGCATGGCGCGCCACTTGTTCTCGTCGAGTAGTTCCCGCCGGTGGCGGTAGCCGGTCTCGCCGTCCTCGTAGCGGGCGCTCAGGTCCTCGACGAGCGCGTGGACGTACGTCGCGAACGCCAGCACCACTTCGGGGTCGGCCTGGCCGTCCGGCGTGCGCACCTCGACGGTCCCGTGGGCGGTGTGGGGCCGGACGTCGTACCACAGTTCCCCGCGGTCGTTGATCGACTCCGACTCGAGCATCCGCCGTTCGAACTCCTCGAAGTCCGCGTAGGAGTCGAAGGTAGTCGGCATCCCCGTGTTGGGCAGTCCCTCGAAGATCTTCGCCCGCGCCGAGGCCAGTCCGGTGTCGAAGCCGTTCCAGTAGGGTGAGTTGGCCGACAGCGCGAGCATTACCGGCAGGTGCCAGCGGATCTCGTTGGCGATCCAGACGGCCTTGTCGGGGTCGTCGACGCCGACGTGGACGTGCAACCCCGCGGTGGTGTTGCGGTGCTGGGGATACTGGATGCGGTCGAGTTGCGAGCGGTAGCGTGGCTTCTCGGCGTGTTCGAGTTCCCGCCACCGCGCGAGGGGGTGCAGGCCCGCCCCCGCCACCTGGTAGCCGTGGGCCCCGGCGTGTTCGATCAGCGCGTCCCGGACCGAATGCAGGTGCTTTTCGGCGTCGTCCACCGTCTCGATCAGCGGCGTCTGCGTCTCGATGACGCACTTGAACAGTTCGTGGTCCAGCCTGTCTTCGAGCACGGCCGGCGGTTCGGAGCCGTAGACCAGTTCGTCGGTGCCCGCGGTCGGGCGCCCGTCGG
>PXSG01000038.1 GCA_003023485.1 Halobacteriales archaeon SW_10_68_16 | reverse complement strand
GGTGCAGGTCGCGGTGTTCGGCGCCCTCGACGTTCCAGTGGTGCTTGCGGAGCTGGTGATAGAGGACGTACGCCGCCGCGAGGTCGGTGTTCAGCGCGTCGATGATCTGTTCTGCCTTCTCCTCCTCGAGGCGCAGCGCCGCGCTCTCCTCGACCGTGCCGAACTCCTGGTTGACCGTCTTCTGTGTGCTCATTGCAATCCGTCGATACGCCCCGAACACCCTTAAAACTTCCCATTTTGAAAAAATCTTTTTCGAAGAAAAAACTCAATATTAGTTTAAGCCAACCAGAGATCGGGGATAGAGTGTCGAAACGTCCGCCTCGGGCGGACCCACAACACCTTTGCGGGTGCCACGCCGCCACCCGCACATGCACATCGCCGGCATGGCCTCGAACCGCGGGCGGAACCTGCTCAACATCGCCGACCGCACACCGGGCGACGCCGAACTCGCCGTGGTCATCACGAACACGGCGGATGCGCCGGTTCTCGCGGGCGCTCGCGAGCGCGACATCCCGGCCGAGACGGTCGTTCGCGACGGCGACGAGGGGCGGCGCGCCCACGAACGACGAATCCTGGAGGCGCTGTCGAACTACGGCGTCGACCTCGTCTGTCTGGACGGGTACATGCGCATCCTCTCGGATACGTTCCTCGACGCGGCCCCGACGACGCTCAACGTCCACCCGTCGCTGTTGCCCGCGTTCCCGGGGGCCGACGCCTGGGGTGACGCCCTGGAGGCGGGGGTGTCGGTGACGGGCTGTACCGTCCACGTCGTGACGGACGCGACGGACGAGGACGGAAACGTCGTCGAGAGCGAGATCGACGCCGGCCCGATCGTCACACAGGAACCGATTCCCGTCTACGAGGGGGAGTTCCGCGCCTACCCGCGTGCAATCCGGTGGTTCGCCGACGGAACGGTTACGGTCGACCGCGAGGCAGGGACTGTCAACGTCGAGGGCGACGACGGGGGGACGTTCCCGGCGCGGCGCGTGACGAACGCCGACCGCACGGCGAGTCTCCGGTACGGAGAGAACCCCCACCAGGAGGCGGCACTCTACGGCGACTCTACGGTCGAGGAGGCGAGCGTCGTCGACGCCGTCCAGCACAACGAGGGTGCGAAGGTACTGTCGTACAACAACTACAACGACGCCGACGCAGCACTGGACCTCGTCAAGGAGTTCGAACGGCCGGCCGCGGCGGTCATCAAACACACCAACCCGGCGGGGTGTGCGACGGCCGAGCATCTCGCGGACGCCTATGAGCGCGCCCTCACGACGGACCCGATGAGCGCGTTCGGCGGTATCGTCGCCCTGAACCGCGCGTGTGACGCGAGTACTGCCGACCGCATCGTCGAGTCGTTCAAGGAGGTGGTCGTCGCGCCGGGCTATACGAGTGTGGCACTCGATATCCTCTGTGGGAAGGAGAACCTCCGTGTCCTGGAAGTCGCCGGCGCGGAGAGCGGCCAGGGATTCGACGAGCGCACCGAGCGACTGACGGAGAAGCCACTTGTGGGCGGCCGACTCGTCCAGGAGCGGGACTTCCAGCGCGTGGAGCCAGCGGCCCTCGAAGTCGTCACCGAACGCGAACCCACCGAGGCGGAGATCGAGTCGCTGTGTTTCGCCTGGCAGGTCGTCAAGCACGTCAAGTCAAACGCCATCGTGCTGGCCTCGGGGACGGAGACGGTCGGCGTCGGGATGGGACAGGTCTCGCGGGTCGACGCGGTCCGCCTCGCGGCGATGAAAGCGGAGGAACACGCCGAAGGGAAGGACGCCGAGGGATCGGTCATGGCCTCCGACGCGTTCTTCCCGTTCCCCGATGGGGTCGAGCGAGCGGCGGCGGCCGGCGTCGAGGCAGTGATCCAGCCGGGTGGCTCGCAAAACGACGAGGCAGTCGTCGCGGCCGCCGACGAGCACGACGTCGCGATGGTATTTACCGGGACGCGGTGCTTCCGGCACGACTGATTGCTGTCAGATAAAGGTAAACTCCGAGCGCAGCGTCTCGTAGGTGTCGACGTACCGGTCGCGGACGGCGTCGTGGTCGTAGGATTTCCAGGTGTCGTCGACGTCAAGGCGGTCGTACTCCGCGGCGCTCACGATGGCCTCCGCGATGCCCTGGGGATCGGTGACCCGGAAACTGCGCTCGTAGCTCTCGATGAGTTCGTGCGCGCTGGACTCGGCCTGGTACTCGACGACGCCGACACAGCCACAGGCCAGCGCCCAGAGCAGTTCCGTCGCGAAGTACTCGCGGTAGGCCGTCTGGACGAAGACGTGCGCGCCACGGTAGATGCTCAGCCGGCGCTCGCGGTCGCAGGCACCCGCGAATGTCACGCGGTCGTCGATCCGGAGGTCGGCGACCTGGCGCTCGTAGTCGGGCCGCTCGGGGCCGTCCCCCACGATGGTGGCGGTCCAGTCTTTGTCACGCAACTCGGCCAGCCCGAGCAGCAGACTCTCGATGTTCGCCGTCGCGTCCAGCGGGTGGGCATAGACGACGTCGACACCGTCGGCGACGTCCGCTTCCCCCACCGCGTCGAAGTCGATGCCCTCGGCGATGACCCGCGAGCCGGCCTCAAGCGCACCCAGTTCCCGGACGCGCGTGCGGACGAGTTCCGACGGCGTGACGACCATCTGTGGCTCGCGGGCGACGATGCGGGTGGCACGGGCATCGGGGTCCAGTCCCTCGTCGCCGAACCACTCCAGGGCGAGTGGTGCCCGCGCGAGGGTGCCCCCGGCCGAGGCCGCGATGACCTGTGGCGGCGGGGCCGGACGCGTGTGGACGACGTCGGGGGCATACTGGAAGAGCGCGTACGGGAGGCGCAGACAGAACTCCCCCACGGCGTTGGCGTCGGCGATACCGCGGTACTCGACCCCGTCGAGTTCGACCGTGTCGGGGTCGCTGCTCCACCACCGCGAGCAGAAGACCGCCACCTCGTGACCGACCGCCGCGAGCTGGCGGGCCACCCGCTCGAAGCGGTGGATGCCCGCGGATTCGCGGTGGTTGGTCGTCTCCATGGCGACGAACGCGACGCGCATACCGGGGGGTGGGCACCCGCTCTCAAAACTGTGGGGGCTTTCCGCTCGCCACCGTTATGGGCCGGGCTGCCCATGCTCGTCGAGTGGTCGACATCGAACGCTACCTGACGATCCGGAGCGCCTACGGCGCCAGCGTCGCCGCCGACGGCACGGTCGCCTTCCTGCTGGATACGACCGGCGTCGCGCAGGTCTGGACCCTCTCGGAGCCGGGCGCCTGGCCCGAACAGCGGACCTTCTACGACGAACCGGTCTCCTTTGTCACCGCCGCGCCCGAGCGCCCGGAGTTCGTCTTCGGCAAGGACGAGGGCGGCAACGAGCGGATCCAGTTCCACCGCCTCGACGCGGACGGGACCGTCACTGACCTGACCGCCACCCCCGAGGCGAAACACCGCTGGGGCGGCTGGAGCCACGACGGCGACCGCTTCGCCTTCGCGTCGAACCGCCGCGACGAGGCCGTCTTCGACATCTACGTGCAGGGACGGGACGAGACCGGCGACGAGGCCGACCGGGTCTACGAGGGCGACGGCTGGCTCTCGGTGGGCGGCTGGAGCCCCGACGACACCCGACTCGTCGTCACGGAGGCCCACTGGAGTTTCGACCAGGACGTCTACGTCCTCGATATCGAACGCGGCGATCTGACCCACCTGACGCCCCACGAGGGTGACGTCCGCTACCTGAGCGCGGGCTGGGGACCCGAGGGCGAGGCACTCTACCTCGTCACCGACGACGGGTCGGACACGCTCTACCTGGCACGACTCGACGCCGAGACCGGCCAACTCGATACGGTCCGCGAGGGCGGGGACTGGAACGTCGACGGCGTGGCCCTCGACGAGGAGACCGGCCTGCTCGTCTACTCGCGCAACGTCGACGGCTACACCGAACTGACCGCCGGCCGCCTCGCCGGGGCGCTAACAGTCGAGGAGTTCGCCTCGCCCGCCTTGCCCGGCGACGTCGCCGGCGGCGTGAGTTTCGGCCCGGAAGGACGGCGGTTCGCGCTCTCTGCCTCGGGGCGGACGACCAACACGAACGTCTACGTGGTGGACATCGAATCCCTCCAGGAAGCCGGACAGGGGGGAGACGCACCGGCGGCCACGACCCGCTGGACGCACGCCTCGACCGCAGGCGTCCCCCCGGAGTCGTTCGTCGCGCCGGACCTGGTCCGGTACGAAACCTTCGACGGGCGGGAGATTCCGGCCTTCTTCTCCGCTCCGGAGGGAGCCGAGGCCGGCGAGACACCGGTCATCGTCGACATCCACGGCGGGCCCGAGAGTCAGCGCCGCCCATCAGGGGGTACGCGATCTTCGAGCCGAACGTCCGCGGGTCCACGGGCTACGGCACAGCCTACACCCACCTCGACGACGTCGAGAAGCGCATGGACGCGGTCCGGGACATCGAGGCCGCCGTCGAGTGGCTCTGTGACCACCCGGCAATCGACCCCGACCGCATCGTCGCGAAGGGCGGCTCCTACGGGGGATTCATGGTGCTTGCGGCACTGACCGAGTATCCCGACCTGTGGGCCGCGGGCATCGACTCGGTGGGCATCGCGAACTTCGTCACCTTCCTCGAAAACACGGGCCCGTGGCGACGGCAACTGCGGGAGGCCGAGTACGGGTCGCTGGCGGAGGACCGGGACCTCCTGGAGCGGATCAGCCCCATCAACAACATCGAGTCCATCGAGGCACCGCTGTTCGTCCTCCACGGGGCCAACGACCCCCGGGTGCCCCTGGAAGAGGCCGAACAGATCGTCGAGCAGGCCCGCGAGCAGGGCGTGCCCGTCGAGAAACTGATCTTCGAGGACGAGGGTCACGGCATCTCGAAACTGGAGAACCGCATCGAGGCCTACTCGCGCGTGGTCGAGTTCCTCAAGGAACACGTCTAACAGCCCCGGATCGGGGTTGTGTGTCAAAATCAGGTGTCGTTCCAGTGAAAAAGAACCCGCTGACGGTTTTATGGTAGTCCGCAACTCCGAACTCTCGACAACGATTCCGGCACGCGTCCGCGAAGCGAAAGTATCGTAGGTGGCCCCCGCGTCCCGCGGGTATGAAGGTCGGCCTCGTCATCCTCGACGGGTGGGGTCTCAATCCCGACGACGACGTCCGCGATGCCGTGGCGGCCGCGTCCACGCCCAACTTCGACCGCTACTGGCGCGAAGGCGCCCACGGGACCCTCGAAACCCACGGCCGCCGGGTCGGCCTCCCC
>PXSG01000037.1 GCA_003023485.1 Halobacteriales archaeon SW_10_68_16 | reverse complement strand
CAAGGGCAACGTCTCCTCAATGTCCGACCTTATCGAGGAGGGCTACGACGCCATCGCCTCCTGTACCTCCTGTTCGATGGCGCTGCGCCAGGAGTATCCCGAACTGTTCGACATCCCGGGCATCGAGGAGATGGCCGCCCACACCTTCGAGGCCGTCGAGTACCTCCGGATCCACGAGGACCTGCGTGGCGAACTGGAGGCGGCCGAGATCGAGGGCGACCTCGCGGCGGAGTTCGCCTACCACGCGCCCTGTCACTCGCGCAACCAGGGACTGGACCGGCAGGCCGTCGAACTGTTCCGGGACCTCGACGGAATGGGGATCGAGGACGTCGGCGAGTCCTGTTCGGGCATCTCCGGGACCTACGGCTGGAAGGAGGAGAAGTACGAGAAGTCGATGAAGATCGGCGAGGAGATGTTCGAACACATGGAGGGCGCCGAGGGCGAGACCGGCATGACCGAGTGTCCGACCTGCGCGATGCAGATGGAACACGGCACCGGCTACGAGATCCGCCACCCGCTGGAACTGCTCGAGGCGGCGCTCGTCGAGTGAGACACGGCAGTCTTATCTTCCTCGTTTCGCTAGCCCCGGGCGATGGCCTCGCCCTACGAGGTGTTGCTCGTCGCCCCCGACGCCGACACCGGGGAGATCGAACGCGCCTACCGGGAGCGGGTCAAGCAGGCCCACCCCGACCAGGGCGGCTCGGTCGAGGAGTTCCGCCGCGTCCGGACGGCCTACGAGCAGCTCAAGGCGGGGCACGTCCCCGAAGACGGAGAAGGCGCGTCGTTCCGCGAGGGGGGCCCAGCCGAGGGCGAGGACGGCGAGGGCACACGTCGGGAGTACGCGGCCACCGAAGTGACCTATCTCAACTACGACGTGCTCGCCGACCACGGGTGGGGCGCCGACGACCCCGACCTCTTCGGGAAGGCGGCCCGTGCCGACCTCGCCGAGGCGGACTACGGCGAGTTCCGGGTCGACCCCGGCGAGTCGCTACTGGAAGCGGCCGAGAACCGCGGCCACGTCTGGCCCTTCGCCTGCCGCGGGGGTGCCTGCGCGAACTGCGCGATCAAACTCGTCGAGGGCGAACTGTCGATGCCGGTCAACCACATCCTCCCCGTCGAGTTGATGGAGCAGGACATCCGTCTCTCGTGTAACGGGATGCCGATCACCGACGAGCTGAAGGTAGTCTACAACGTCAAGCACATGCCGATCCTGGAGGAGTTGCTGCTCCCGCCGCGTCCCTTCGAGCAGGCGTACACCGACGACTGATGGTGTCGTGAGCCCCGGCGGTTGACGAACGGCGGGATTCTCTCGTCGGAGCAGCGGGACGCTGTACGTTCGTCCGCTTCCGGTAACGTTTAACCGTCGGTCCTGCTAAATCAGACGACGAATGGAACCGCAGGGACGACCGACCGACGCGCGCGGCCGGCAACCGCGGGGTGGCAGCGGTGACCGACGCGTTCGTCGTCTCGGGCGTCCGGGTCACCTTCGACCGTGCGGACGTCGCCGACCTGACGGCCGCGAGCTTCGAGGACTGGCGCGACCGGATCGATGACCTGCTCGCCGCCGAGAACGACGTCTACGAGCACGTCAACGCCCTCGGGGACAAACTCCGGGCGGGAATCCGGGACATCCTCGCCGACCAGGCGCCGGGCTACACCGTCGTCGGCACCGACAGCATGTTCAAGACGGTGTTCACGCGACATTGGGACGACCCACAGGACGACCCCTGTGGTGCCGGCTGCACGCAGTCTCCGGAGTGTTCCCGGTACGGGGACTGCCCGAAGACGGGCGCCGACGTCGATGCCACAGCCAGCGACCGCTGGGACCGTCTGTTCCGCCCGGCGATGCGCGAGCAGGGGGTCCTGCTGACCGCCAACCAGAACGAGGCGCAGTTCGTCTGTGCCGCCCACACCGAGGAGGACGTAGAGCGGACCCACGACGCCTACGCGGAGGCCCTAACGGGCGAGGGGGCTAGTCCCACTGCGCGCCGGGGTTCGTGACGGCGCCGTTGGCCGCCGACCCGAAGTCGCGGTGGTACTTCGCCAGCACGCCGTTCACGTAGGTGGGTTCGGGCGCGTGGTCGTCGAGCCGCTTCTCGATCTCCGACTCCGAGAGGTCCACCGAGAGTTCGAGGTCGTCGACGTCGATGGTGACGGTGTCGCCGTCTTCGAGTGCGGCGATGGGGCCGCCGACGTACGCCTCGGGGGCGACGTGGCCGATGGAGAAGCCACGCGTCGCGCCCGAAAAGCGCCCGTCGGTGAACAGGGCGACGTCGTCGGCGTGACCCTGGCCGGCGACCGCGGAGGTGACCCCGAGCATCTCGCGCATCCCGGGCCCGCCCCGCGGCCCCTCGTTGCGGATACAGAGGACGTCGCCCGTCTCGATGTGCCCCTCCTGGACGTACTCCATGGCGGGTTCCTCGCTCTCGAAGACGCGGACCGGCCCCTCGTGGTGGAGGTGGTCCTCGCCGGTGATCTTGATGACCGCGCCGTCGGGCGCGAGGTTGCCCGTCAGGATGCGGATGGCGCCGCGCTCGTGGATGGGGTCCTCGACGGTGTGCAGGAAGTCGACGCCGAGGTCGGCGATTGCCGGCGGGTCGATGCGGTCCAGTTCCTCGGCGATGGTGTTGCCCGTCACGGTCAGGGCGTCGCCATGCAGGAGGCCGGCCTCGTGGAGTTCACGCAGGACGACCGGCACGCCGCCGATCTCGTGGAGGTCGTTCATCACCCGCTCGCCGCCGGGCTGGAGGTTCGCGATCTTCGGCGTCCGGGCGCTGATCTCGTTGAAGACCTCGACGTCCAGCTCGATGCCGGCCTCGGCGGCCATCGCGAGCAGGTGGAGGACGGCGTTCGTCGAGCCCCCGACCGCGACCTGGAGCGCGATGGCGTTCTCGAAGGATTCCCGCGTGAGGAAATCCGACGGTCTGCGGCCGGCCTTGATGGCCTCGACGGCGACCCGGCCCGCACGGTCGGCCTCCTCGAGGCCATCGTGTTCGCGGTGAACATTCCACCGCAGGACCCGGCGCCGGGACAGGCGTTGCGCTCCATCTCGTCGAGCTCCTCGGGGCTCATCTCGCCGTCCGCGACGGCCCCGACGCCCTCGAACATGTTCTGGATGGTGATCTCGCGGCCCTCGTGTTCGCCGGGCATGATGGAGCCGCCATAGAGGAACACCGAGGGCAGGTCCGTGCGGATGGCGGCCATCATCATCCCCGGCATGTTCTTGTCACAGCCACCGATGGTGACCAGCCCGTCCATGCGTTCGCCGAAGGAAACCAGTTCCACGGAGTCCGCAATGAGTTCCCGGGAGATGAGCGAGGCCTTCATCCCCTCGGTCCCCATCGAGATGGCGTCCGAGATGGTGATGGTGCCGAACTCGATGGGCATCCCGCCGGCGTCGTCGACGCCCTCGTAGGCCGATTCGGCGACGTCGTCCAGGTGGACGTTACATGGCGTGATGTCGGCGGCGGGGTTGGCGAGGCCGACCATCGGCGAGGCCAGATCCTCGTCGTCGTATCCCATCGCGCGGAACATCGCGCGGTGGGGCGCCCGGTCGATACCCTGGACGACCTCGTTGCTCGGCAGGTCGGGGTCTTTCTCGAACTCGAACGGCTGTTCCCGGGACTCCTGTCGACTCATGGTCGTGGCCTGGCGGCGGGCGGACTTAAGTTCGGCCTTCGGTCTAGTCGTCGGCGCCCGCTGCCGTCCGCGTGGTCGTCCCGTCGGTCGTCGCGGTCCGGCCGTCGTCGGGGAGGGCGTAGGAGAGCGTCGTGGCGACGACAAGCGCGCCGAAGATGAGTTTCGCGGTGGCGTGGTGGAGCGTCTGGGTGACGGGCGGGCTGACGGGCACGAACCCGAGGACGGTGGTCGCCCCGAGGACGACCTGGATCGGGAGGAACACGAGCGCGACGCCGGACGCGTACCTGATGCGGCGGTCGTACCCGCCCCGCCAGGCGGCGACGGCCATCCCGGCGATGAGGAGACCGGTCACCAGCGCGACGAAGCGGTGGAACCACTCGACGAAACTCGGCCACGTCGCCGGGAACAGCCCGAGCCAGCCGTCACAGAACGGCCACGCCGCGGCACACGCGAGGTCGGCCCCGATGGCGCCGGTGTACACGCCCAGCACGATCAACCCGAACGTGAACCCGGTCGTCGTGGCCGCCAGGTGCCGGAACGAGAGGTTCATATCGGGGCTCGGGACTCGACGTATTTCAACCCCCCTTTTCACTCTCAGTTCGCGGGAACGCCGCCACGGTCCAGCGCCTGCCGACGCCGCGGGACCCGGCGGCGACGTGACGACAGAGCTACCACCCGTCGATGGGCTTTTGCGGCCGGACGGAGAGACACGGGTATGGGACTCGACGAGGACGCCCTCGAGTATCACCGCGAGGACCCGCCTGGCAAGATCGAGATTTCCACCACCAAGCCCACGAGCACGCAGCGCGATCTGAGTCTCGCGTACTCCCCGGGCGTCGCGGCGCCCTGCCGGAAGATCGACGCCGACCCCGACGTGGCCTACGAGTACACGACGAAGGGCAACATGGTCGCGGTCGTCTCGAACGGGTCGGCCGTGCTCGGCCTGGGCGACATCGGCCCCGAGGCATCGAAGCCGGTCATGGAGGGCAAGGGCGTGCTGTTCAAACGGTTTGCCGACATCGACGTCTTCGACATCGAACTCGACCACGACGACCCCGAGGCGATGGTCCGGACGGTCAGCGCGATGGAACCGACCTTCGGGGGGATCAACCTCGAAGACATCGCCGCGCCGGACTGTTTCGAGATCGAGGCACGGTTGCGCGAGGAGATGGACATCCCCGTGTTCCACGACGACCAGCACGGCACCGCCATCATCTCGGGCGCCGCGCTGTTGAACGCGGTCGACATCGCCGACAAGGACCTCGCGGACGTCGATATCGTCTTCTCGGGGGCCGGCGCCAGCGCCATCGCGAGTGCGCGCTTTTACGTCTCGCTGGGTGCCCGCAGGGACAACATTACGATGTGTGATTCGGGCGGCATCATCACCGAAGAGCGGGCCCGTGCGGGTGAGGTCAACGAGTTCAAACAGGAGTTCGCCCGCGACGTGCCCGAGGGCGATTTGGTCGACGCGATGGACGGGGCCGACGCCTTCGTGGGGTTGTCGATCGGCGGTATCGTCGACGAGTCGATGGTCCGGTCGATGGCCGACGACCCCATCGTGTTCGCGATGGCCAACCCCGACCCCGAGATCGGCTACGAGGCGGCCAAGGGCGCCCGCGACGACACGGTCATCGTCGCGACTGGCCGGTCGGATTTCCCCAACCAGGTCAACAACGTGCTGGGCTTTCCCTTCATCTTCCGGGGGGCCCTGGACGTCCGCGCGACAGAGATCAACGAGGCGATGAAAGTCGCCGCCGCACAGGCGCTTGCCGACCTCGCCCGCGAGGACGTTCCGGACGCCGTCGTCAAGGCCTACGGTGACGAACCGCTGCAGTTCGGCCCCGAGTACATCATCCCGAAGCCGCTGGACCCCCGGGTGCTGTTCGAGGTGGCGCCGGCGGTCGCACGCGCGGCCATCGAGAGCGGGTGTGCCCGCCGGGAACTGGACACGGTGGCCTACGTCGAGCGCCTGGAGGCCCGCCTGGGGAAGGCCCGCGAGATGATGCGGGTCGTCCTGAACAAGGCAAAGAGCGACCCCCGGCGGGTGGTGCTGGCGGAGGGCGGCGACGAGAAGATGATCCGGGCGGCCTACCAGCTCATCGACCAGGGTATCGCCGAACCGGTCCTGCTGGGTGACCACGAACACGTCTGGGCCGAGATGGACCGCCTCGGACTGAATTTCGAACCCGGGATCGTCGACCCGGCCGAGGCGAACCTCGATCCCTACGCCGACCGGCTCCACGAACTCCGGCGGCGCAGCGGCGTCACCCGCCGGGAGGCCGAGGAACTCATCCGGAACGGCAACTATCTCGGCAGTGTCATGGTCGAGATGGGCGACGCCGACGCGATGCTGACCGGGCTGATGCACCACTATCCCGACGCGTTGCGGCCACTCCTGCAGGTCGTCGGGACCGCCCCCAACACCGACTACGCGGCCGGCGTCTACATGCTGACGTTCAAGAACCGCGTCGTCTTCTGTGCGGACGCGACGGTCAACCAGGACCCCACCGAGGACGTCCTCGCGGAGGTGACCCGCCACGCCGCCACCGTCGCCCGGAAATTCGACGTCGAACCGCGGGCGGCACTGCTGTCCTATTCGAACTTCGGGAGCGTCGACACGCCCGGGACGGAGAAGGTCCGCCGGGCCGCACGCCACCTGCGCTCCGATCCCACGGTCGATTTCCCCGTCGATGGGGAGATGCAGGCCGACACCGCCCTCGTCGAGGACATCCTCACCGAGACCTACGGGTTCTCCGAACTGGACGAACCCGCGAACGTCCTCGTGTTCCCCAATCTGGAGGCGGGCAACATCGGCTACAAACTCCTCCAGCGGCTGGGCGGTGCCGACGCGATGGGTCCGATGCTCGCGGGCATGGACAAACCGGTCCACGTCCTCCAGCGCGGCGACGAGGTCAAGGACATCGTCAACCTCGCCGGCGTCGCCGTCGTCGACGCACAGGAACAGTAGGAACGCTACGGGTCCGGGAGAGGATCGCTTACTCGACCTCGATCTCGGGCAAGAGAGTGTTCAGTACGCCGACTCGTCGGAGCCGGATCCGGAGTCGGCGGGTGGGTTGAGGTAGAGCGCGTCGACGAGGAGGAGCGTGCTCGTCACGGCACCGCCGGAGACGGCCCGTTCGAGCGCCACCCCGGCCAGCGCGTGGACGGCCAGCGCGACCGCAAGACCAGCGGGATGGCCGCGAGCACGACGTCGTACCGGGAGAGCGACAACAACCCGTCGAGGGTCCTCCGCGAAACGATACCTCGTGTCCTGTGCCCGGTGTTGGGACTCGTGGCCATCGGTATTCTCACCTCCTATCAGAATATATGATGGTTCTCCACTAAAATATTACTTCGATACAGTTCTACGAACGTTATATGACTCTCCTTTGACTATCTTTGATATATACTCATAACTTATGGGATACATTCCACTGGATAAGCGCAGTAAAGGGAGCGGACTGTGTGAGACAGTGAAACACAGATACCGCCCTCGATGTTACTGGAGTTGATACGAAGTATGAGTGGGGGGGCAGCCCCGGTGGCTCTCAGTCGCTGGCGCCGCGGTCCGACCGCGAGGGCGGGGGGATACGCTCTTCGGCCGCCGGCGTCTCGGGGAGGAGACACCGGTCGGGTTCGTCGTTGACGTGGCCGAACTCCTCGGGCGCGTTCGCGAGCGGGTGGGCGGGGTTCTCGTCGCTCCCGATGCGGGCGGCCCGGACCGCGTCGAACCCGTACAGGCGCGCGCGGATGC
>PXSG01000033.1 GCA_003023485.1 Halobacteriales archaeon SW_10_68_16 | reverse complement strand
GTAATTCTTTTCGCTCCCACGAAACAGACGACGGTTTCCGTGGTCCCAAACACCGATCCTCACGGACACTGCTAAAATTGGTTACGCACGACCGTATGAGACATCATCCTGACTGTCACCGTTTCCGGGACCCGCACGCGGACGCCGTGCTCGCGGACGTACGCGGCGACGCTGTCGGCGATCTCGGCGTCGGTCAGCGTACCGTACACGAAACACAGCATCGGGGGGCGCTACCGTTCGTCGACGGGGACAAAGTCCAGGTCGCGGGGGCCGACGTACCGGGCGCGCGGGCGGATGAGGCGATTGTCCTCGATGTACTCGGACATGTGCGCGACCCAGCCGCCGACGCGGCTCATCGCGAAGATGGGCGTGTAGATGTCGACCGGGATGTCCATCTGGTAGTACGTCGACGCCGAGTAGAAGTCGACGTTGGGTGGGAGTCCCTTCTCCGCTGCCATGTACTCCTCGATGGCGGTGGACATCTCGTACCACGTGACGGACCCGGCGGCCTCCCCGAGTTCGCGCGAGCGCTCGCCGAGGATCTTCGCGCGCGGGTCCTTGACGTTGTAGACGCGGTGGCCGAAGCCGGCGACGCGCCGCCCCTCCTCGAGGGCTGTCTCGACCCACTCGATTGGGTCCTCCTCGGCGTCGTCGATCTCTTTCAGCATCTCCATGACGTCCTGGTTGGCGCCGCCATGCAGCGGTCCCTTGAGGGTGCCGACCGCCGAGGTGACGGCGCTGTGGACGTCCGAGAGGGTGGAGGCGGTGACGATCGCGGAGAACGTCGAGGCGTTGAGCCCGTGGTCGGCGTGGAGGACGAGCGCCTGGTCGAAGACGTCCGCGGCCACCGCGTCGGGCTCCTCCCCGTTGAGCATGTAGAGGAAATTGGCGGCGTGGCCGAGGTCCTCGCGTGGCTCGACGGGGTCGTTGCCGTCGCGGGCGCGGGTGAAGGCGGCGACGACGGTCGGCATCTTCGCCGTGACGCGCCGGCCCTTGGCGAAGGTGACCTCGCGGTCGGTCGACTCGATGTCGTCGGGCGCGGGGTCGTAGGCCGGGAGCATCGAGACGGCCGTCCGCAACGCGGCCATGGGGTTCATGTCGGCCTCGGCCAGCGCCCGGACCGTCCGCATGACCTCCGGGTCGACCGTCCGCTCGGCGGCCATCGACTCGACGAGGGCGTCGAGTTCCCCCCGGTCGGGCAACCGGCCGTGCCAGAGCAGGTAGAGCACCTCCTCGTAGCTGGCGCCGCGGGCGAGGTCCTCGATGTCGTAGCCGCGGTAGATGAGACGCCCCTCGTCGCCGTCGATGTCGCTGAGCGTCGACTCCGCGACGAGAACACCGTCGAGGCCCTTCTTCAGTTCCTCGGCCATACCCCGCGTTCTCCACGTGCAGGAAAAAACATTACCATCCCGTCCAGTCACCGGGACACGGACTGGGTCGCCGTGGCGCCCCACCGGGCCGAAACGGCCACGCGGGCAACGCTTTTGCGTCGGCGCCGGGAACCCCGTGTATGGCCGCCGACGAGGTGCGGTACGAGCCCGCGAGCGTCAAGGAGCTGCTCGCGGAGATGAAAGACACCGCGGAACTGCTCATTGACCTCTCGTACTCGGCGGTCCTCCTGGGGAGCAACGAGGTGGCCCGGGAGGTGCTCGAACTCGAAGAGCAGATGGACATCCTCCAGCTCCGGGCGCGGATGAGCATCCTCATGGCCGCGCGCAGCCCCGACGACGCCGAACGCCTCGCGCCCGTCCTGGGTGTCGTCGGCGCCGCCGAGAAGATCAGCGACGCCGCCGGCGACATCGCCAAGGTCGTCTTAGAGGAGGTGGGGCTGCCCGACGAGATGCGTGCGGCCCTCCCCGAGGCCCTGGAGACGGTCGTCCGGGCCGAACTCGCCGACGACTCGCCGCTTGTGGGGGAGACGCTGGGGGGGCTGAACCTCGAAACGGATACCGGCGTCCGGGTGCTGGCCATCCGCCGGGCTGGCGACTGGCTGCTCAACCCCGGGGCCGAGACGCCGCTCCAGGCCGGCGACGTCGGCCTCTTTCGCGGCCCCGAGGAGGGCCTCGCCGAGGTGTACGAAGCGGCCACCGGCGAGGCCTACGACCACCCCGAACCCCCCGACGTCGAGGAGTCGGACCTGGACCGGGCGGTCGACTCCATCGTCCTGATGAAGGACATGGGCGAACTCGCGGTCGACCTCGCGTACGGGGCCATCCTCTTCAGCGACGAGGGTGTCGCCCGCGAGGTGTTCGAACTCGAGGCGGAGGTCGACGCGCTGAAGTCGCGCTTCGAGGCCTGGACGCTCCGGGCCGCGAGCCGGATCGAGGACCCCGTCGACCTCCGGGGACTCGTCCAGCTGGCCACCAGCACCGAGGTCATCTCGGACGCCGCCCTCGAAATCAGCGAGGGGGTCCTCCGGGGACTCTCGACCCACCCGGTCGTCGAGGAGGCGGTCTACGAGAGCGACGAGGTGATCGTCCGCCTGGTCGTCGCCCCGGACAGCCAGCTCGACGGGACGACGCTCGGGGAACGCGAGGTCAAAACGGAGACGGGGATGCGCGTCATCGCGGTCAGGCACGACGAAGCCGAGCGGACCTGGGACATCTCGCCCGGCCCCGAGACCTGCCTGGACGCGGGCGACGTCCTCGTCGCGAAGGGGACGCGGGCGGGGGCCGACCGCCTCGGGGCGCTCGCTGCCGGCGAGTGACGCTACTGATCTTCGGTGGTTTCGGTGGCGTCGACGGACTCGACGGCCTCGCCCAGGTCCGCCGACTCGACGGCCACGTCCGAGCCATCTTCCCACCAGAGGTAGCTAAAGGCGGGCATCAGACTGACGAGGCCGACGATGATCACCACGGTCCCGACGGTCGCCATGAGCGTGTTCCCGAAGATGATGAGGGTGCTCCCCGTGGCGAACGCGACCACGACCCAGGTGTAGAGGGCGTACGCGATGGTGCGCGAGTCCATAGCGGCCAGTAGACGGACCCCGATAAAATGTGTTGTGTCCTCGTCACAGCGTGTCCATCACTCCAGCGGTTCGACGAACTCGACGACGTGGCCGTCGGGGTCCTCGACGAACGCGGTGCGGGCGCCGGCCGCGGGCTGGTCGGCCGGCTCCTGGACGACGCCGTGGTGGTCGACCGCCTCGAACGCCGCGTCGACGTCGTCGACCACTACCGCGAAGTGGTCCCAGGCGGTACCGGCCTCGAAGTCGCCCTCGCCCTCGGTATCCGACAGCTGGAGTTCGAACCCGTTCGGGTCCGCGACGTAGACGTTGCGCGTATCGCCGGCGGAAAACTCCCAGGAGCGCTCGAACCCGAGGTTCTCCTCGTACCACTCCGCGATGCGGTCGGCGTCCGAGACGTTCAGACAGACGTGGATGGCGTCCATACCCGGCTGGTGGTGGGGTCCGGTCTTAAAACCCATCTAAGGAAAGGGCCACCACGCGACGGCGTCGACTCGCCCGCGGAACTTGCACGGCCGCTCGAAGTGAGGCGTGACCCTCACCAGTTCTTTTCGCGCTCGCCCTCTGGATACTGCTGATCGTCAAAGCCGACCAGGGCGAGCGGTTCGAACTGCCCGTCGCCGGGCCGCTGGCCAGCGACGACGCGTAACTATCGGCGCAACGCGGCGAGCGCCTCGGCAGCCTCGCGGGCAGCGGCGAGATACTCGGTGGCTCGCTGGGGGTCCTCGCACTGCTCCGCTCGCTGGCTGAACCGTGACAGCGAGCGAACGAGCGAGTCGCGGGCCGCCGAGACGTCCGCTTCGGCCGGCGGCTCACCGGTCGGTCGTTCCGGGGGCCGCTGTCGATTCGGTCCGCTCGACTGAGCGTCGTCGGGTGCTCGTCCCACGTCAGTCTGAGGAGTCGGTTCCTTGACCGTGTCGTCCGTCCCGTGTTCGTCCGGGTCGGTGCCGTCGGCCTCCCCGCCGAACTGGACGCGCGCGTCGTCGCTGGGCGAGGTCACCTCGATGGTCTCGGAGTCCTCGGCGGTCCCGTCATCCTTCTCGCCCGCCTCTGCGTCTTCCTCATCGTCGTCCCCCTCGTCGTCGGTTCCGCGGTCGACGGGCTTCTCGCAGGTCGCACAGAACTCCTGGCCGTCGTACCGGAAGATGGGGTCGCCACACTCCGAGCAGTGGGCGTTGGTCATCGTCGCGCCCTGGAGGAGGAGTTCGCTCATCTTCTCCGCCGTCTCGCGTTTCTCCTGTTCGCGCTCGTACTTCTCGCGCAAGCGCTCGCGCTCTTTCTCCTTGTCGAAGTCGCTCATACGTGATGGGAGTCGGCGGGAACGATTATGCGTTGCGGGTCCGGGACCACACACGGAGACTTCCTCGGCCGGGAATGTCCGGGGCCACGGAACTGTAGCCGACCAGCCCACTTCCGACATGTTTAACGGCCATCGCGGAGGTGTGCTACCCATGACCTCCGCGGACTGGCCGACGAACTCGTGTGCGTGGACATCCCCGACAAGGAAGACGAAACCGTCGGCCAGGCCGAAGACGTCAACCACGGCACGGCCTACGACTCGAACACGACGGTCCGGCAGGGTACCTACGAGGACACAGCCGGCTCCGACGTGGTCGTCATCACGGCGGGCATCCCCCGCCAGCCCGGGCAGACCCGCATCGACCTCGCGGACGACAACGCACCCATCATGGAGGACATCCAGTCCTCGCTCGACGAGTACTCCGACGAGTACGTCTCCATCACCACCTCCAACCCCGTGGACCTGCTGAATCGCCACCTCTACGAGCAGGGCGACCGGCCACGCGAGCAGGTCATCGGCTTCGGCGGCCGACTGGACTCGGCCCGGTTCCGGCACGTCCTCGCCGAGCGCTTCGACGCACCCGTCCGGAACGTCGAGGCCACCATCCTCGGCGAGCACGGCGACGCGCAGGTCCCCGTCTTCTCGAAGGTCCGCGTCGACGGCGCCGATCCGGAGTTCTCCGACGACGAGAAAGCGGAGATACTGGCGGACCTCCAGGAGTCCGCGATGGACGTCATCGAACGGAAGGGTGCGACCGAGTGGGGGCCAGCCCGCGGGGTCGCCCACATGGTCGAGGCAGTGCTGGAAGACACCGGCGAAGTCCTCCCCGCATCGGTGAAACTGGACGGCGAGTTCGGCCACGACGACGTCGCCTTCGGCGTGCCGGTCAGACTCGGGGCCGACGGCGTCGAGGAGATCGTCGAGTGGGACATAGGCGAGTTCGAGCGCGAGGGGATGGCCGAGGCCGCCGAGAAACTCTCCGAGCAGTACGCGGAGATCGCGTAGCTCAAACGGCCGTTTGAACTTGCGGGAGAGTATTTAGGGTGGCGTCCGTTCACCCGACCATGACGCGTACCACCGCCGCTCTCCCGCACCTCCCCGGCGACCAGGGGGTCAGACGCCTCGTCGAACCCGTCGCCTTCTGGGCGTCGGTGCTCCTCCCGGTGGCGTACTTCCCGCTGCTGTACGGTGGCCTCGGTGGGCGGGAGTTCGCGCTGTTCCTGGCACTGGTCGCGCTGAACGTCGTCTGTCTCGTCCTCGGACAGGAGCACCGGGCCGGATGACCGGCGTCGACGACTCGGACCGCGAGACGGCGCTCCGGGACTTGGAGGAACGACTCCGCGGTCCCCTCCTGTGGCCCGGCGACCCGGGCTACGACGACGCCCGCCGGGTCTGGAACGCCCGGATCGACCGCGAACCCGCGGCAATCGCGCGGTGTGCCGGCCCCGCGGACGTGGTCGCTGGCGTCGAGGCTGCCCGCGAGACCGGTCTCCAGCTGTCGGTCAAGGGCGGGGGCCACCACGTCTCCGGGGCTGCGGTCTGTGCGGACGGGCTGACGCTGGATTGCTCGCCGATGGACTGGGTCCGGGTCGATCCCGACGCCCGGACCGCCCGCGTCGGCGCCGGCGCGACGTGGGGCGACGTGGACCACGAGACACAGGCGTTCGGGCTGGCCGTCCCCGGCGGCCAGGACCCCAACATCGGCGTCGCCGGCCTCGCGCTCGGCGGCGGCGTCGGCTGGCTCAGCCCGAAGTACGGCTTCACCTGCGACAACCTCCGCTCGGCCGACGTCGTCACCGCCGACGGCGAACTGGCCCGGGCGAGCGCCGAGTCCAACCCCGACCTGTTCTGGGCGCTCCGCGGTGGCGGAGGCAACTTCGGCGTCGTCACCGCATTCGAGTTCGAACTGCACCCGGTCGGCCCCGAGATCCTCGCGGGGACGCTCGTCTACCCCGGCGAGGACCTCCCCGCGGTCGCACGCCGGTACCGCGACGTTCTCGAGACGGCACCCCGGGAGGTTAGACTGCTGTGTGGGAGTATGGTCCTGCCCGACGCGTCGGTCTACCCCGAATCGATCAGACGGGAGCGGGCCGCGATGTTGATCTGTTTCTACGCCGGCCCGCCCGAGGCGGGCAGGGAGGTGCTGGCGCCGCTCCGGGAGGCCGGCGACCCGCTCATGGACAGCCTGCGCGGACGTCCCTACAAGTCCTTCCAGCGCGCGGGCAACAGCGAGGGCTCGATGCGGACCTACCTGCGGAGTCAGTACCTCTCGACGCTCTCGGAGGGGGCCATCGCGACCATCCGCGAGCACGTCGCAACGGCGCCCTCGGCGGGTGCGACGGTGTTCGTCTCCCCGCGGACCGGCGCCCAGACCGACCCGCCGGCGGACGCGACTGCCTACCCCCACCGCGATCCGGCCCACCACGTCCTCGTCGAGGCACGGTGGACCGATCCCGCACGCGACGCCGAACACGAGGCGTGGGTCCGGGAGTTCCACGAGGCGCTCCGGCCATACGCGAACGGCGAGGTGGAGATGAACTTCCTCACCGCCGACGAACCCGACGAGCGGGTCCGGGCGGCCTACGGCGACAACTACGAGCGACTCGCGGCCGTCAAGCGCGAGTGGGACCCCACGGATCTGTTCTCGAACACCCAGACCGTCGAGCCCGTGGGTGAGCGCTCGTCGTAACGGTCTGTCGACGCGACGTCATCCGAGCGCAACTGCTTCAAGGGTAGCGCCCCGACAGAAGCGTAGGCATGGAACGGGCGGAACTCGGCGAACCGGAGCCCCGGGTCGAGGAGTTCTGAGACTGGTTTGCGGTGTCGCTGTTCTTGCTGATCACGGTCGATATGATGACCTCGATGTACGCGGCCCGGCGCGTCGGATTGGGGGCCGAGATCAACCCCCTGATCCGGTGGGCACTCGGCCAGGGCGTCGTGACGCTGGTCGCCGTCCACCTCCTCGTCACGGTCGTCGCCGCGGGCGTGTTCGCGAACAACCTCATGGTCATCGTCCACGCCCAGTCGCTGCTGTGAGCGACGGTGTCCCATCCACGATACCAACACTGCGACCCGGACCCTACTCGAACCGCGAGAGTTTGAACGGGTCGTCGGGATGGTCCGTCGCCCCGTCGAGCACGAGGTCCGCGAGGATCTCCCCGACGACCGAGGCGAATTTGTTCGTGTACATACAGGACGCGAGCCGCATCGTCGGTCCCTCGGCCGGGGGAACGTACTCGCGGACGAACTCGCGGAGGAGTTGCTCGTCCTCCTGGGTGGGTTCCCGGCGGGCCTGGATGGGCGGGCCCGTCTCGCCCTGGTGGTGGTGTTTGCCGATCTTGAACCCCGGAACGTCGAAGACGGGGAAGCCGTAGTACTCGCCGCCGGGGACCTCCGCGACGAACACCGGGAAGTTCTCCAGCGTGAACTGTGCGGGGTCGGTCGGCTGGAACCACCCGAGGACCTGCCGCTCGGGTTCGAGGTAGTCGGCAAGCGCCGGGAACAACTGTCCGGTCCAGGCACCCGCCGTCGTGACGAGCGTCTCCGCGGCGTAGTCGTCGCGGTCGGTCATGACACGGACACCGGACTCGTCGGCCTCCCAGTCGACGACCCGCTCGCGGGCCTGGATGCGTGCGCCCGCGGCGTGTGCGGCCTCGGTGTGGGCGACGATACACTGCTCGGAGTGGAGGAACCCCCCGTCGGGCTGGTAGACCGCGCGGTACGCCTCGGGGACGTCGAACCCGCCGACCCGCTCGGTCAAATCGCGGCCGGTCAGGACCGAGTGATCGAGGCCGTGGACGTCACACGACTCCTTCGAGCCCGCGAACACGTCGCCGTCGGGCGGTCCGAAGTCGAGCGTCCCCGTCTCGTAGAACAACTGGTTGGCGGAGCCCGCTTCCAGGTCCTTCCACAGCGCCAGCGAACTGCGGACCAGGGGGACGTACGCGGGGTCCTCGAACTGCGGGATACGGATGATGCGCGTCACCCCGTGGGAGGAGCCCTCCGTGTGGGGGACGTCGAAGCGCTCGATGCCGAGGACGTCCACACCCCGCCTCGCGAGGTGGTAGGCCGCGGCGCTCCCCATCCCACCAACGCCGAGCACGATGGTGTCGTAAGTGTCCATACGGGTCGATGCGTCTCATGACTTGTTGTTGTATCGGAAACGAACGACGATGTGATACAGATATTATATTTCGCACAAATCCGACACCGGCCTCGGCTGGGGTGTTGTCCGCCCGTACTACGGGATGTATCCGCTGAGAGAGACAGTTCCGCGGGAAAGTAGGGAGACGAGAAGGCTCCGATGTGGGGGAGCTGTCCGATCAGGGATGTGTACCGTCCCGTGAGAGGACGGTCACTCGCCGGTCCAGCGTTCGGGGACCTGGATGGTGTACTTGCCGTCCTCCTGGAGGGCGATGATGTACTCCTCGCGGTCGTACAGCTCCATGAGGTTCAGCTCGTACTGGCCGGGTTCGACGACCTTGATGGACTCGAACTGGTCGTTCAGTTCCTCGCGGAGGGTCTGGAGGTCCGGACGCTCCTGCTCGGCGGCGTCCGCCGTCTCGTCGCCGGCACCCGCGGACTCGCTGTCCTCGTCGAGGACAGGTGTGGGGCGTTCCGTGACACCCGACTCCGAGGCCGGAGGAAGGTCCTCTGGCGCGACCACGTCGTTGCGCGCGCTGGCCTGGGCGGGGTCCTCGGGGGGTGTCTCGGGAGCAGCTGGCGCGCTCACGGTCTCCCCGTCGGGTTCGGAGTCGAGGCCGGTGTCGGCCCCTCCGGGGGACCCCCCGACGAGATCCCGGACCGCCGTCGCCGCGTTGCCGACCGTCCGGGCGACCGAACTGTCGGCGGGGGACTCGGGGGGTTCGGGAGGCTCGTCAGAGGGTTGTTCCGGGCTCTCGGTGCCCTCGGGGGTGTACTGGAACGTGGTCCCGCCACAGTCGGGACAGCCCGAGAGCATCTCCGTCGACCCGTCGGCGAACGAGCGGCCACAGTCCGTACACTGGTGGGGCATCTTACTTCCGGGAGACGAGTGTCTGGATGAGCGTCTCGTCCTTGTGGAGTGTCTCGATCTGGTTGGCCGGGCCGATGACCGTCAGTTTCTGGGTCGACTCCCGGCCCATCAGCCGGTCGAGGAAGCTCGCGTCGCCGGCCTCCGAGCGCGGGTAGGTTTCGATTTCGAGCCCGGTGAACTCGTCGGGGCTGATCTCGGTCATCGTCACCTCGATGAGCCGCGACTCCTCGTCGGGCGAGAGACCCTCCTCTAAGATGACGATGTTGCCCTCGCGGACCCCGTCGAGGATCATCCGGATCTTCTCCATGCCCGTCATACCCGTCATGCGCTCGCCGCTGATGAGGTCGATCCGGACGCCCTCGCCGGGGTTCTTGACTTCGGCCATGGTATCACCCGAAGTACTCCGCGATCTTGTCGTACACTTCGTCCATGTTGTCCCCCTCCAGTGCCGACACCGGAACGGTCTCGTGCTGGGGGAAGGCGTTCCGGATCCGCTGGACGCTCGAGTTCTCCAGGTCGATCTTGTTCGCCAGGATCAACACGGGCAGGTCCTGGCTCTCGATGATGCCGATGAGCATCGTGTTGACCTGGGTGAACGGGTCGTCCGCCGAGTCGAGGACGTAGATGACGCCGTCGACGTCCTCGCGCAGCCAGTGCATCGCCTCGGCCACGCCCTCGGTCGCCTCCCGGGAGCGCCGGACCGCGTCGTCCTCTTCGAGGTCGTGCTCTAAGAACTCCGTGTAGTCGACCTTGGTCGTCACGCCCGGCGTGTCCACGACGTCGATGGAGACGGTCCGGCCGTTGCGCTCGATCTCGATGTCTTCCTTCCGGCGTGCCCTGCGTGTCTCGTGTGGAATGTGGCTCTCGGGGCCGACCGCGTCGCCGTGTTCCGTCCAGTCGCGGACGATCCTGTTGGCGAGGGTCGTCTTGCCGGCATTGGGCGGCCCGTAGATGCCGATCCGTTTCGATTCCTCCTCGGCGAACAACACTGACGCCGCGCGGGATATGCTCGATCTGAGGTCTGTGAGTAGTCCCATCCTATCCTCCCGGCCCCGGATGTGGGGCTTGGGAGAAGTACCCGACCCGACTCACTTAAGCCTACGTCAGACAATAATAAAGAAGCTGATAGTATCGCATCGGGAGACGGGAACGGGACGTGGGCGTTCTCCTCGTCGATCGTGAGTTTCGAGTGGAACGTGAAAACGAGAGGAAAGAGACGATACCGGAGCGGACTGTTTCAGACTGGTACCGATATTATCGAGTCTGTCTACGGAGGAAATACTAGAAGATCTAGACTTTTGGGTAAATTACACAGATACACAAACAAAAATAACATAATCACTACTCATAGAATGTTTTCGTCCTAGTGCGGGTTTGGTTTAATCGCATACGTATTAAATCTTTTGCAGTCTAGAGACAAAACATCCTGGCTGTCCCCCCCACCCTCTCTTTTTCGCGTTCCACTCGAAACGAAGGGGTGTGGGGGTGTTGGACTCGTTGCCACTCGTCAGCTGGCCTCTCTCCCCCTGAACTGTCCGACACTCGTGACTGATCCCCGTCGTTCCCGGATACCTCGCGGAAACGACTGTCGATACCCTCCCGTTAGGACCGTCCAGTCTTGCGTTTGAGGCGAAATTTGCCACAGCGATCGGTACCACTCCCGATCTCACTGCTCTCGTGGCTTTGGGGGGATCGGTATACATACTCCTCGTCGACCTCACTATGTGAACTGTTCACAACCGAAATCTTTAATACTCAATCAACCACGGGTTCTGGTGGTTCAACTGGACGCGCGAGCACACCCGGAACTGCCGAAACATCGCGTTCTGGGTGTGATGACGCCTGATCTGGCGCGCGCAGGGGTCATTTCCAGGTGAAACGAAGGGGCTACGCATCGACAATGACAGACGGGAACGAATCGTCGGACGGCACGGCGGACCTGGAGTCGCGGGACGCCGAGGTGGATGTCGACGGATCGGGCATCTCGCTGATTCCCGGAGCGGACGATGAGCCGACGGACCGGACCGTCGACGAGGTACTCGAAGAGGAGGCGGACGACGGTGCGTCCCGGGGCCTCTTCGACGATCTCCTCAGCGGGCAGCCGATCTTCGAGAACAAGGAGGTGTTGCGCCCGTCCTACACCCCGCGGAAACTCCCACACCGCGAAGAACAGATCAACAACATGGCCACCATTCTGGTGACGGCACTGCGCGGGGACACCCCGTCGAACATCCTCATCTACGGGAAGACGGGGACGGGCAAGACGGCGAGCGCGAAGTTCGTCAGCGACGAACTCGAGACGACCTCGGAGAAGTACGAGGTCCCCTGCGAGGTCGAGTACATCAACTGCGAGGTCACCGACACCCAGTACCGGGTCCTGGCACAGCTCGCGAACAAGTTCATCGAGGAAAACAGAGAGCAAATCGAGGCCGACCTCGACCGCCTGCGCTCGCTGCGTGACCGGGCCCGGACGGACGCGAGCGCGCTCGCGGACACCGACTACGACAGCGTCTCGGCCGTCGAGGACCGCATCGCGACCCTCGAGGCCGACAGGGACTCCTTCGAGGCCGTGCCCATGACGGGGTGGCCGACCGACCGGGTGTACAACTCCTTTTTCGACGCGGTCGACTACCGCGAACGTGTCGTCGTCATCATGCTCGACGAGATCGACAAACTGGTCGAGAAGTCGGGCGACGACACGCTCTACAACCTCTCGCGGATGAACAGCGAACTCGAACGGTCCCGCGTTTCGATCATGGGCATCTCGAACGACCTGAAGTTCACGGACTTCCTGGACCCCCGGGTCAAGTCCAGCCTCGGCGAGGAGGAAATCGTCTTCCCGCCCTACGACGCCAACCAGTTGCGGGACATCCTTGACCACCGCGCCGACGTGGCGTTCAAAGAGGGCGCCCTCTCGGATGACGTCATCCCGCTGTGTGCGGCCTTTGCGGCCCAGGAACACGGCGACGCGCGTCGGGCGCTCGACCTGTTGCGGACTGCGGGCGAACTCGCCGAGCGCGACCAGACCGACCACGTCGAGGAGGACCACGTCCGCCAGGCCCAGGAGAAAATCGAACTCGACCGGGTCGTCGAAGTCGTCCGGACGCTGCCACAGCAGTCCAAGCTCGTCCTCTTCGCGATCATCCTCTTAGAGAAGGAGGGGGTCCACAACATCAACACTGGCGAGGTGTACAACATTTACAAGCGCCTCTGCGAGGAGATCGACGCGGACGTCCTCACCCAGCGCCGGGTCACGGACCTCACCAGCGAACTCGACATGCTCGGCATCGTCAACGCCGTCGTCGTCTCGAAGGGCCGGTACGGCCGCACCAAGGAGATCTCGCTGTCGGTGCCCATCGAGGAGACCGAGGCGGTACTCCATTCGGACTCCCGGCTGGGCGATATCGAGGACGTCCAGCCGTTCGTCCAGGCCCGCTTCGACAACTAGTGGTCCGTCGACCGTAGACTGATAGGTTCGAAATCTTGCGGTCTGAAACACTCAGAGGATGGATTGGTCGCGTAGCTATCTCCCCCGAGACGGTATGAGATGTCTATCCATCCGGAATTGGGTCGAACAGGAATCTTCAGGGGATGGGTTGTGGAACTGTTACAGAATCCAGTACCTATAAGTAACTACCAGTAGTAAATAGTACCAGCAGGATGCCACGGTCGTACTCGATTGGCGAATTCGCGGACGAACTCGGTGTTCACGCCCAAACAGTCAAACGCTGGTGTCGCAACGACGATCTGGACTACACCCGAACACCGGG
>PXSG01000032.1 GCA_003023485.1 Halobacteriales archaeon SW_10_68_16 | reverse complement strand
CCGCCGGCGTGCCAGCGACCCCCAGCGCCGCGATCATCCCGTCGGTGACCGCTGCGCGCGCCTCCCCACGGTCGCCGGCCCGCCACGCCTCGGCGATGGCGTCGGCGGCGTCCGGAAACGTCGCTGCGACGGCCCGCCGGTACCCCTCGCCGCTGCCGACGTAGTAGGCCAGGTGCCCCCGGATCGCGTCGCGTGCTGCCTCGGGGTCGTTGCTGACCGCCGCGGGCACGTACGGCGCCGTCGCGATGGCGTCCGGATCGCGCCCCGCCTCCCGCGCCACCGCTGCGATCGTCTCGAAGGCGTCGTCGAGTCGCTCGAAGGGGATATTGTGCGGGAGCCAGCCGTCGGCCGTCCGGCCCGTCGCTCGCCTGGTCGCCGAGCCGAGCGCGGCGGCGTACACCGGGACGTCGGCCCCCAGCGCCGGGAACTCCGCGACCTCGAAACACTCGCCGCTGTAGCTGACGCGGCCCTCGCCGCCGAGAAACTCGGCGACAAGTTCGACCGTCTCGTGGAGGCGCCGCGCCGGCCGGTCGAACGACGCGCTGTGCAGGTCCTCGATCACTTTTTCGGTGCTGGTCCCCAGGCCGAGCGTCAGGCGGCCGCCCGCGGCGTCGTCGAGCGTCGCCGCCGCCTGGGCGATCGTCGCCGGCGACCGTCCGTAGACGTTGACGATCGCCGTCCCGAGCCCCACGGTGTCGGTGACGGTCGCGGCCCGCGTCAGCGCGACGAAGGAGTCGCGACCCCAGAGTTCGCCGGTCCAGACCGAGTCGTAGCCCAGCGTTTCGGCGAACTCCCGGTTGCAGTCCTCGACCACCAGGTCGCCGCCCTCGTCACGGGTCAGCGCGAACATCACGGGCGCTTCTTCGAACAGTTCGCGGTACTGGGTTTCGTACTGGTCCTGGACGACGACGCGGCTGCAGGCGGTGGCGAGCTTCTCGTTGAGTTCGGGCAGCGACAGCAGGATATCCTCATCAAGCGGGCTGCCCCGCCTGACCAGCACCAGCACCCCGAACTCCGGGAGGTCCATGATGTAGCGGTGCGTGCCGTCGCTCTCGTCGACGACCGGCAGCGTGTCGAGGTCACCGGCGGTCTCGGGGAACTGCTCGCGGGCGCCGTGGACCGCGTCGGCGAGCGTCGACTGGGACGGCAGGGTCGCCACGAGGTCGTACTCGAGGTGGCCGTCGGGGCTCTCGTGGCGCTCGAAGACCGCCCCGGCCGAACAGTTGAGCTTCCCCAGGTACGTCGAGACGGCCGACCGCACCGTCTCCGCGAGGGTCGCCCCCGGCCGGATCGAGAGGGCGATCTCGTAGAGGACCTGGATTTTCGTCCCGGACGGGCTGGCCATGCCTCAGAGCTCCCTGATCACCGCTGCGACGGCCGTCTTGTTGTAGTAGTCGAGGTGTCCCTCGCCGTCGTTCGCTATCTCGCCGACCGTCAGCGCGCCCACCGTGGGGCTATCGGCGCCGCCGACGGCGTCCAGTTCCTCCGCGAACGCGTCCTCCAAGTACAGTACTCGCGAGATGCAATCGAAGAAGAGCACCTCGCCGTCCGGGCCGCCGTCCGTGGCCTCCCCGTACGCCTCGCCGGCGGCCGCGACCAGCGAGTCGGGGTCCCCCTTGAGGATGTGGACGAACTCCCCCTCGGGGACGTGCCCGAAGCAGGTGAGGGCGCCGTCGTCGGTCACCTCGAAGGGGTCGCGGACGATCTTCTCGCCCTCCAGGCGGCTGAGCCCGAACGGGTAGGACTTGGCCACCTCGAAGAAGTCATCGGGATCGATCGAGACGCCGGCGTCGGACTCGACGACGCGCCGGTAGACATCGAAGGCCGGCTCGCCGTCCAGTTGGGCGAGCGTCGGGCCGTCGGCCTCGGTCACGCGGAACGGGCCGGCGATCCCCTCCCAGCCGTGGCGCACGCCGACGCTGGTGGGGGTCTCGACGGTCGCGAACACGGCTGCGTCCGCGAGCAGTCCCTCGCCCGTGAACAGGCAGGGACGGCCGTCTTCCTCCAGCGAGCCGGCACCGCCGCCGACGTAGTTGACGCCGACGCCGTAGGCGTTGAACAGGCTCGTGACGAAATCCTCGACGCGTGTCGCGTACGCGTCGACCAGGACGAACGCGGTCATCCCTGCGGGTGTCTCCCCGGGCAGCGCCGCCGCGAAATCAGTCCCGGGGTCGCCCAGCCCGCGGACGACCGTCACCCGGGGTTCGACCGCCAGCCCGGCGACGAGCGCGCCCGTCTCGCGTTTCTCCCCTTCGTGGAGTATCTCGGGGAAGACACCGCCGAACACCGGCACCGAGAGACCCCGAAGCGTCGGGTCGACGTCGGCGGGATCGGGTGCGGTCGCCGCTGTGGACAGGATCAGGACGCCCCGGACCGATTCGTCGGCCTCACAGTCACCGGGCGCTTCCAGCAGCCCGTCCGTGTCCCGAACGTACGTCGTCTCCATCGTTACTCCAACTGGACATAAGACCGCCTCCTCGTATTTAAAATCGGCGGCGACGCTTAATTTATCCGACCGATCCGCCCTCGAAGCGTTCATTCGGCGACATCGACGCCGGAGACCTCGAACCGTGCGCCGCCCCCGGTGCCGTCGGTCACCCGGACCTCCCAGCCGTGTGCCGTCGCGACCTGTTCGACGATGCGCAGGCCAAAGCCCGTCCCGTCGGCACTGGTGGAGTAGCCACCCTCGAAGACCGACTCGCGCTCCTCGGCCGGGATTCCGGGCCCGTCGTCCTCGACGTAGAAGCCCTCGTCCGTCGCTCCGACCGTGATGGTCACGTCGTCGCCAGCGTGTTCGACCGCGTTCCGGTAGAGGTTCTCGAAGAGTTGCCGGAGCCGGCTCCGGTCGGCCAGGACCGTCCGGTCGGTCTCGACACGGAACGTCGCGTCGGGGGCTGCCGTCGTGTGCCAGCAGATTTCGGCGACCTCGCCCAGGTCGACAGGTTCCGTCTCGCCGACGGGTTCCCCCTCGCGGGCGAGCGTCAGGAGGGCGTCGACGAGCGCCTGACTCCGGTCGAGGGCGTCCGCGACGTCCCCCAGGTGGTCGCTGTCACACTCCTCGCGGGCCAGTTCCAGGCGCAGGTCGGCCACCTGCAGGGGGTTCCGGAGGTCGTGGGAGACGACGGAGGCGAACTCTTCGAGGCGTTCGTTCTGGCGTTCGAGCGCGTCCCGCTGGCGGCGCAGTTCCCGCTCCCAGTCGAGGCGGTCGAACGCGCTCTCGAGGGTCGCAGCGAGCAGGTCCAGCAGGATCTCCTCGGTCTCGGTGAACGCCTCGAGGGTCGTCGCGGCCAGCAGGACGACGCCGTGGTCGCCGATGGGGTACAGCATCAGGCTCCCGAACGGGGACTTGCGCGCGAGCAGGTCCGACTCGGCGGTATCGTTGAGGAAGACCGACTCGCCGCTCTCGAAGACCTCCCAGGCGAGTTCGGAGTGGGTCCCGGCGGGGGCGTCACGCAGGAAGACGGGGATCCCGCCGTACATCTTCTCCATCTGTCGTTGGTTCAGCACCTCGACGACTTCGAGGACGCCCTCCTGTGTCTCGGCCTGCGTGAAGACGGCCCCGAGGTCGAACCCCAGGATCTCGTCGATGGCGTTCAACGCGACGGTCGCCGTCTCGGCCGGGGTGTCCGCGTACGCCAGGTCCTGCGTGTAGTTGCGCAGGCGGATGAGTTTCTCCTCGCGTTCCTGTAACCGTTCGCGTTGCTCTCGCATCGCCCGCTCGCGTTCTTTCTGCTCGGTGATGTCCGTGTAGACGCCGATGGCCTCGACGGTGTCCTCGCCGGTCTCGTGGAGTGGAATCGCCCGGAAGAGGAAATCACGCATGCCGTCGGTCGTCTCTCTCCTGACCTCGTGTTCGACGTTGCCCTCCCGGCGGACAGTCACGTTGAGCGTGTCCGCCTCGTCGCCGTGTTCGGCCGGGACGATGTACTCGTCCAGATACTCGCCGACGAGTGTGTCGGCGTCGTAACCGAAGACGTCCTCGAACGCCGCGTTGACTCGCGTGACACGGATGTCGTCGTCGATCACGTGGCCGTAGACGAGCGGCGTCGGGACGCGCTCGAGGAGCGTCTCGAAGCGGTCGCGCTCGCGTTCGAGTTCCCGTTCGCGCTCCGTGCGGGCGCTGATGTCACGGACGACGCCGACTGTCCCGCAAAAGGACCCGTCGCCGCGGGTTGGCAGCGGCGTGAGGTGGATCTCACAGGGAACCGGACTGCCGTCCCGACAGACGAGGGTCAGTTCGCTCGTCCGGCGGTCGACGGACGGGTCGCGAAGCGACCGGACCACTTCCTCGCCGCGCAGCCTGTCCGACTGGGCGAGTATCGAGGCGAAGTGTGCGCCCACGAGGTCGGCCTCGTCGTAGCCCGTCACCTCGCAGAACGCGTCGTTGACGAGGGTGAAGATACCGTCCGCGTCCAGCGTGTAGATGGGGTCCCCGGCGGCCTCGACCGCGTACTGGTCGGTCCCGTCTCGCCGCTGCAGGTAGTTGGTGACGCCCGCGTCGATGGCGTCGGCCGCGACCGCCTCGGACCCCTTTCCGGGAAAGAGAACGGACGGCAGGTCGGGATAATCCTCGCGGACCGCTTCGAGAAACGCCAGTCCGTCGGTGTCGGGGAACTCGTAGGCCGAGACCACACAGTCGACATCGGCGTCGAGGCGGTCGAGCCCTGCGGTCGTGCTGGCTGCCGTCTCGACGGTGAATCGGTCGTCCTCGCGTTCGAGGTGGGTGGCCGTCAGATCCGCAACGTCGGCGTCGGCGTCCACGTACAGCACGTGGATCGGACTGCCCATAGCCTCACACGATTCCCACGACGTAAAAGATGTACTGTTTCAATGGGAAACCGGACCGGCAGCAGCTACTGCTACTGTCGCCTAGTAGAGTCCCTCCCGCTCGAAGAGCGCGTCGAGTTCGCCCATCGTCTCGACGACCACGTCACAGCTCGGCTCGACGGCCGGCTTGGGGTCGAACCCCACGGCCAGGCCCGTGGCTTCCAGCATCGGCAGGTCGTTCGCGCCGTCGCCGACGGCTACAGTGTCGGTCAGCGACTCCCCCGACGTGGCGACCAGGTCATCGAGGGCCCCGTCTTTGGTGCCCTCGACGAGCGGCCCCTCGACGTCGCCGGTGAGCCGCCCGTCGGCGGCGGGCAGGCGGTTGGCCACGATTGCGTCGACGGCGACACCCTCCCGTTCGAGTGCTGCCTCGACACCGCGCTCGAACCCGCCGGTGAGGATGGTGACGAAGACGCCGGCCTCGCGCAGGCGGGCGACAATATCGGTCGCGCCGGGGCGCAGCGTGACCTCCGCGAAGGCCGCCTCGGCGTCCGCGAGGGGCAGGTCCGCCAGCAGCGCACACCGCCGGCGGAGGCTCTCGGCGTAGCCGATCTCGTCGTTCATCGCCCGGCGGGTGATCTCGCCCATGCGGTCGGCCACCGCCTCCTCGCGCAACTCGATCCGGTCGCACTGCTCGCCCAGCAGGATCGTCATCTCCGAGTCCGAGAGCGTCCCGTCGAAGTCGAACGCGACCAGCGTCATACCCGCGGTTCGCGGCGCCGGGTTTCAAACCCCGCGGTTCGAGGGGACGTTTATGATCGGGGAGACCGACGTCCGCCCATGGCCGAGACCCCGGACGTCGGGAACGGCGACGGGAACGACGGCGACGTCTGGACGCGAGCCTTCGGCGTGGTCGCCGCGGCCGTCGTCGCGGTCGTCGGGTTCGCGACGCTGTCGGCCGCCGGCATCGGGTTCCCGCTCTCGCGTGCGCTGTTCTCGCTGCTGCTCGGTGTCGTCGCCGCACAGACCTTCGAGGACCTGTAATCACGAATGGGTCAAGGTATGCCCGTCACTCCAGGTGGACCGCCGGCCGGAACGGGACCGCCTGGTCGGCCTTGTCCTCGGGGTCGACGGCCTTCCCGTCCTCGGCGTAGACCTCGACGGCGGCGTCGAACTCCCCTTCGAGGAAGTCCGCGACCGCCTGGTAGACAGACAGCTCGTCGACCGACGCGAGCGCGTCCAGTTCGTCGTCGTCGCGCCCGCGGGCGAATTCGACCAGGTCGCCCGCGAGGTCGTTGACCGCCTCGCCGCGCTCTCGCAACTCCTCGTCGTCCATGGCCGCGCTCATCACGGCACCGACGTCGTCGCCGACCTCGCGGACCGTCTCGAAGACTTCCCGTTTCCAGTCGGCGGCGACGTAGACGCGGACCGTTTCCGGATCCGTCCCAGTGACGTCGACGATGTCGCGGACGTCCTCTACGAGATCCCCGACCAGTTCCTCGCGGGCCTCCGTTTCGGGCGATTCGAACGCGGGGTCGGGTTCGGGCCAGGCCGCGTCCTCTGCGGGTAGCCCCGCTTCGGTGCCGTCTTCGGCGGGTTCGCCGGTCAGTTCCTCGTGGAGTTCGTTGGCCATGAAGGGGACGAACGGCGCCAGCAGGCGCAGTCGCGTCGCCAGGACCTCCCGCAGGGTCCAGGCCGCCGCGGGCCGGTCGGTGTCGGTCCGCCGGCGGTACCAGCGCAGATTCTCCTCGAAGCGGTAGAAGGCCGCCTGGCTGGCCGACCTGGTCTCGAAGCGGTCGAGCGCGGCGGTCACGTCCCGGACCGTCGCCTGGAGCTTCGAGAGGAGCCAGCGGTCGATGGGATCCCGTTGGTCGCGGGTCGACCCCACTTCGTCGGCCCGCCAGTCGTAGTCCTGCCAGGGTTCCGCGGAGTTCAACAGGAAAAAGCGGACGGTATCGGCGCCGTACCGCTCGATGGCCTCGCCGGGCAGGACGACGTGCCCCCTCGAGGAGGACATCGCCTCGCCCTCGAGCAGGCCCATTCCCATCGAGGTGATCCCCTGGGGCCAGTCCTCCTCCTCGAACAGTTCCGCGTGGTGGTAGAGGTAGAAGGTGAGGTGGTTGCGGATGAGGTCGTTGGCCGAACACCGGAAGTCGACGGGGTACCAGTAGTCCCACTCCTCGCGCAGGTCGAGCGCGCGCTCGTCGGGGTCCTCCACCGAGACGTCGAGCCCCTCGGGTGCGTCCTCGCCCTCGGGGCTGAAAAAGAGCGTATCGAAGAAGTCCCGATCCAGGTCCTCGACGGGGATGTCCCGGATGCGGGGCGCGATGGTGTAGTAGGCCATGTAGATAGTCGAGTCCGAGAGGGGTTCGATGACGAAGTCCTCGTCCCAGGGGAGGCGGGTTCCGAGCCCGTAGTTGCGGATGCAGGGCCACTCCTCCAGCCAATCGATGGTGTCGTCGTACTGCTTGCGGGTGTTCTCCGGGATAGCCTCCATCCGCTCGACGGCCTCGCGGGCCTTCGCCTGCCAGGCCTCGTCGTTGTACCGGATGAACCAGGTGTCCTGGACGGACACCTCGACCTCGCCGCCACACCGGCAGACCACCTCCTCGGTGTACTCGTACATGGTGTCGAACCGGCCGGCCGCGCGGTGGTGCTCCCGGAAACGCTCGCGGACGTCCTCGATGACCTCGCCCGCGAACTGGCCATAGGAGTCCAGCAGGCGACCGTTCAGGAACTCGTCCTGGTACAACGCTTCGGTGACCTCGTGCAACTCCGGGTCGTCGGTCGAGTCGATGCCCGCCGCCTCGACGGCGTCCCGCGCGGGAATCTCGCCGTAGCCCTCGATCTCGAGGATGGGGATGGGCTCGATTGCCCGAATCTCGTCGGCGTCGACGCCGTACTCGGCCGCGATGTCGTCGGCGCCGGCTTTAGCCTCGTCCAGGGCGACGATGTCGTCCGGGGAGTGGGCCGGGACGGACATCACGACGCCGGTGGCGTTGTCGGCGTCGACGAACGTCGCGGGGAGGATGACGAACTCGTCGCCGGTGACCGGATTGGTGACTTCCTCGCCGACCAGCTCCGACCCCGGGAACCGCTCGTGGATGTCGACCTCGCGGGCCTGGAGGTCGAGTTTCTCGATCGCGGCCTCGCTGACGACCCACTCCTCGCCGTCGACGGTCGCCCGGACGTAGGTCGCCTCGGAGTGGACGTAGGCGTTCGTGACCCCCCGTATCGTCTCGGGGCGCAGCGTCGCCATCGGGAAGACAGTCGCGTCCGCGGCGTCGAGGTCATCGCCCTGGAAGAAGCGCACGAGCGTGAACTCCTGGTGGTCGGCGTCCTCGCCCTCCAGGAGGTCGTGGTCGGTGACGGGCTGGCGTTCGTTGGTACAGAAATCGACCGGATGCAGCCCCTTCTCCAGCAGGCCCCGCTCTTTGAGCGTCTCGTACTGCCAGGTGATGAACTTCGAGTAGCGGTCGTCGTTGGTGGTGAACTCCCGGCGCCAGTCGATGGACAGGCCCATCTGTCGCATCCCGCGCTTGTAACTGGAGTCGGCCTCCTCGATGAAATAGCGGGCATAGCCCATCGGCGTCTCCAGGTCCTGCAAATCCGACTCCGGCACGCCGAAGGCGTCCTGCAGCGAGGACATCTGGTCCTCGTCGCCCTCCTTCAGTCGCTCGACGGCGCCGACGATGGGCGTGCCGGTGACGTGCCAGGCGATGGGAAAGAGGACGTTGTCGCCCTGCAGGCGCCGGTAGCGGGCGTAGACGTCCGGGACCGTGTAGGTGCGGCAGTGCCCGAGGTGCATCCCGCCGCTGGGGTAGGGATAGGGGACGGTGATGAACGTCGGGTCCGGGTCGTCGGGGTCGGCCTCGTAGCGCCCCTCCCGGGCCCACCGCTTGCGCCACTTCGACTCGACGGCCTGTGGCTCGTAGTCCATACCCTACCCTCAGGGTCCGAAATCAAAAGGACTGCCATCTCGCGTCGGATGCCAAACGGCTACACCCGAGGCAGGCCTCGGCCACAAGGACTTTTCCCGGTGGGCCATGACACCCCAACGACAGGACCGAACGAGGCGGATTCCACGCACGCGATCACGATGACCGTCGAGAGCGGCGACGCCGTGACCGGCGCGGCATTCGAGGATGCCCTCGTCGATTACAGCCTCGCCCAGCCCACGGCGGACGTGAGTAACGTCGGCGTCAACGACATCGAACGGATCGGCATCGACCGCGGCGACGACGACCGCGGGTCCCGCGTGGACGTGACCGCCGACGAGATCGGTTCCGTCAGCGGCCAGAAGGACGGCGCCGCCGTCCGGATCGACCTCGGCGGCAACTACACCATCGAGGCCGGCGACGAGATCGTGGTCGTCCTCCAGAACGTCCAGAACCCACAGAACGCCGGGACCAGCGAGGTCGAACTGACGGTCAACACCCAGAGCGGCGCGACGAACTCGACTGGGCCGGTCACCTACGAACAGCACGACGCCGCCGTGACATTCCCCGACCAGACCAGCGGCGGCGGGGAGGTCACCGTCGAGGACGTCGAACTCACCGAGGGTGGCTACGTCGCAATCCAGAACGACTCCGGCGCCAACCCCGACGCGGTCCGGGGTGTGTCAGCCTACCTCGACCCCGGAACCCACGACGAGGTGACCGTCGAACTCGACGCACCGCTGTCGAGTGAC
>PXSG01000031.1 GCA_003023485.1 Halobacteriales archaeon SW_10_68_16 | reverse complement strand
GGTTTCGTCCATGTCGCTGCCGCCGTCACCGCCGTCGCCGCCACAGCCTGCGATACCGACCGCGCCTGCCACACCGAGTGCTCTGAGGGCGTCCCGCCGCGAGATGTCTCGTTTCATAACACCCTAGCGAATGGCGTTCCGTGGCAGATAAATATGGCTATTCCTGTCAATATATGGTAGCTGTGGCTCCCGGCCGACCGCCCTCGTCCGGCCCGCGAGGCCCAGTCTGCCGATACTGCGGGAGTGGAAACCATTATGGGCGTGCGTTCGGGACTGACTGTCGTACTCCCCACCAATGAGCGCGGAACCGTTCCTCCGGATGGCGGACATCTACAAGGAGTTCCCGGGTGTCGTGGCCAACGACGAGGTGGACCTCGCGGTCGAGCGCGGCGAGATCCACGGCCTGCTCGGCGAGAACGGCGCCGGCAAGAGCACCCTGATGAAGATCCTCTACGGCCTGTACACCCGCGACGGCGGCGAGATACACCTCGACGGGGAACGCCTGGAAGCGGGCTCGCCACAGGACGCCATCGAGGCCGGCATCGGGATGGTCCACCAGCACTTCATGCTCATCCCCCGGCTGACCGTCGCGAAGAACGTCGTCCTCGGCGACCAGCGACGGCGTTTCGCGACGAGTCCGACGCCGACGGCTGGCTCCCCGACTCCCTGCGGCGCAACCGGCTGGTCCGGGCGTTCGCACGACGGTTCTCGCTCGGCCTCGACGTCCCCGAGGAACGCATCCGGACGCTCGCCGACCAGTACGGGTTCGAGGTCGACGTCGGCGCGAAGATGTGGGAACTCGACGTCGGCCAGCAACAGCGCGTCGAGATCCTCAAGGCCCTCTACAGGGACGTCGACCTCCTCATTCTGGACGAACCCACCGCGGTCCTCACGCCCAACGAGGCCGAGAAACTGTTCGACTCGCTGGAACGCCTCGCGGACGAGGGCCTCGCGATCATCTTCATCACGCACAAACTCCAGGAAGTCACCGCGATCACCGACCGCGTGACCGTCCTCCGGGAGGGCGAGAACGTCGGCACCGTGGCGACAGAGGAGGTGACACGCGCGGACCTCGCGGAGATGATGGTCGGCCGGGAGGTCCTGTTCTCGCTGGAGAAAGACCCCGTCGAGATCGGCGACCCGGTGTTGCAGGCACGGAACGTCCGCGCCGAGGACAAGCGCGGCATCGAGGCGCTGTCCGGTGTCGACATCACGGTCCGGGAGGGGGAAATCGTCGGCATCGCGGGCGTGAGCGGGAACGGCCAGTCCCAACTGGCGGAGGTCGCGGCCGGCCTCCGGGAACCGACCGGCGGCGAGATCGTCGTCGGCGGGACCGACCTCACCGGTGTGGGCGCCCGCGAATTCGTCGAGAGTGGCGTCTCCTTCGTCCCCGAGGACCGCCTCCGGTACGGCTGTGCGGAGGACCTCTCGGTGATGCACAACGCCACGATGAAGGACTTCAGGAGCGGGGAGTTCGGCGGGACGTTCCTGGACTACGACGGCCTCCGCGAGTACGCCGAGACGCTCGTCGAGGAGTTCGATATCCGGGGTGTCCACGACGTGGCCGACGCGACGGCGGGGGACCTCTCGGGGGGGAACCTCCAGAAACTCATCCTCGCCCGCGAGATCCACCGGGACCCCGACCTGCTGGTCGCGAACCAGCCCACCCGCGGGGTCGACGTCGGTGCAATCGAATTTATTCGGGAGTCCATCCTCGCCCAGCGCGAGGAGGGAACCGGCGTGTTGCTCATCTCCGAGGACTTGGACGAGATCATGGACCTGAGCGACCGCGTGCTGGTCATCTACGAGGGCGAGTTCGTCCACGAGACCACCCCCGGGGAGGCCAACCGCGAGTACGTCGGCCTGCAGATGACCGGCGGTGCCGGCGAAGAGACTGCCCCTGCTGGCGAGGCGGCGGCCGAACCCGGGGCCCGGAGGGAAGCAGTCGAGGAACGGAGTGAACCCTGATGGAAGTCGAACTCGAGGCCCGCGAGGACGTGCCGCGGTGGATGGCCTACGCGACGCCCGTGTTCACAGTGCTGGCTGCACTGGCAGTGAGTGGCGTCGCGCTGATCGCACTGGATGTCAGCCCCGTGGCGGCGTACACGACGATGTTCGTCACCACGTCGACGAGCGTGTTCGGCCTCCAGGAGACCGCGATCAAGGCCATCCCGCTGATCCTCACGGGCCTGGCGGTGTACCTCCCGTTGCGGGCCGGGCTGTGGAACATCGGCGCCGAGGGCCAATTGTTCCTCGGTGCCATCGTCGGGACGTGGGTCGCAATCAACGTCTCCCTCCCGATGGTCGCCCTGCTGCCGGCGATGTTCCTCGGGGCTGGACTGGCGGGGGCCGTCTGGGCCGGCGTGCCCGGGTGGCTGCGTGCCCGCTATGGCATCAACGAGATCATCACCACCTTGCTTTTGGTGTTCGTCGCCGGCAACCTCAAGAACTACCTGCTGCGGGGGCCGATGCAGGGCGGGACCGGGAACTTCCCACAGAGCGCCCGCTTCTCCGACGCGGCGACGATTCCGGGCCTGTTCGGGTCGGGCATCCACGCCGGCCTCGTGGTCGCCGTAGCCGCCGGCCTGCTGGCGTACGTCCTCGTCACGAAGACGCGGTTGGGTTTCGAGATCCCCTTCGTCGGGTCGAACCACGAGGCCGCCGAGCAGGCCGGCATGAGCACGCGGAAGGTGTACGTCTTCGTCTTCGTCGTCGGCGGCGCGCTCGCGGCGATGGGCGGTATCGCCGAAATCGCCGGCATCCACGGGCGGTTCCGCGCCGGGTTCGCGCCCGGCTACGGGTTCACGGCAATCGTCATCGCCTTGCTGGGGCGCAACAGCGCGCTCAAGGTGCTGCTCGCCGCCGTCTTCTTCGCGTTGCTCATCGTCGGCGGGTCGAGCATGGAGGTCACACACGGCGTGCCGGCGGCCCTGACAGAGGTCATCCAGGCGCTCATCATCCTCTTTCTCATCACCGCGGAGTTCTTCAAGCGCTACCGCGTCGGCGTCTCGTTCGATCGCGGTCCCGCCGAGGAGAAGGCCGCGCCCGTCGCCGGGGGTGACGACTGATGGTCGGGTTCGCCGCGGGACTGCTCGACGCCACCGTCCGGGCGGCCACGGTGCTCATCCTGGCTGGCCTGGGCGAGGTCATCGCCGAACGGGCCGGCGTCCTGAACCTCGGCGTCGAGGGGATGATGCTCGTCGGCGCGCTCGGTGGCTTCATCGTCACCGTCGTGACCGGCAGCTACTGGCTGGGTCTCGGTGTCGGCGTCGTCCTCGGGATGGCGCTCGCGCTCGTCCACGCGTTCCTGTGTATCACGCTGAAGTCCAACCAGGTCATAAGCGGCGTCATGCTCACGCTGCTGGGCGGGGGCATCACGACCTTCTTCGGCCAGGCCTGGGTCGAGAAATCCATCGAGGGGTTCCCCCAGATCGCGATTCCGGTGCTGGTGGACATCCCGCTGCTGGGCGAGGCACTCTTCGAGAGCACGGCCACCGACTACATCGCCCTCTTTCTGGTGCCGCTGGTCTGGTACTACCTCTTCCGGACGAACCTGGGGCTGGAGACCGTGTCGGTCGGCGAGGACCCCGAGATGGCAGACACGATGGGTGTCGACGTCTTCAAACTCCGGTACCTCGCGGTCCTGGTCGGTGGCGGTTTTGCCGGTGCTGCCGGGGCACACCTGTCGCTGGCGTTCTCGCAACTGTGGGTGCCCGGCATGACGGCCGGCCGCGGGTGGATCGCCGTCGCGCTCGTCATCTTCGCGCAGTGGCGTCCCGAGCGCATCCTCGTCGGCGCGTACCTGTTCGGGTTGCTCGACGCACTCCAGTTGCGCTCGCAGGGGCTCGAACTGACCCTGGGGTCGGGCGCACCGCTGGCCGGCGTCCTCAACCCTGTCCTGGAGTTCGTCTTCCACCCGACGATCATGGCGACCTACCCCTATCTGGCCACGATCGCCGTGCTCGCGTACGCGGTCATCCGGACGAAAAGCGACCAGTTGGCCGTCCCGTCGGCGCTGTTGCAGTCCTACAGCCGCGAGGCTGACTAGCCGTTGGTCGTCGTATCACTCCCTCATTCCCTCACGACCTCACAGTGGTCGGTTTCGAACGACGTCACGAGGCCCCGCTGAAGCCGCTCCGATCGTGCGAGTGCGACCCGCAATAGTTTGCGTGCCCGTTCCCGGTCTTCGGGGGTGTCCGCCTTGTTGACCATCGGCGTCACGCCAGCGCCATCCGGGATGCCCTTGAGCCCACCCTGCTCGTGGGCCAGCACCGTCCCGACGACTTCGGTGGTCACGGCGTCGCCGCGCTCCAGTCCGGTGAGTGCAGCGACCCGCTCGGGCCGGTGGACGACCGGCGCGTCGAGCGGTTTCCCGACGGCCCGGACCGACGCGACTGGGACGGCGTGAGTCGTCGCGTCGGGCACGACCGGTTCCTCGGGCCCCGGTGCCTTGAACTCCCGTCCCCGGGCACCGTCGGCTTTCACGAGCAGCCAGTCGAACCGCTCCGACTCGAAGACGGCGTCCACGACGGCAGCGTCGAACCCCCGGATCTTCTCGTCGGCGCGCTCGGGGTTCGGGACCCGTTCGGCCGCGAACGCGACCGGCGACCCGGCGCCAGCGAGCGTGTCTTCGAGGGATTCCTCGTCGGCGATGATGAGCGGCACGTCTGCGGGTGGCGGCGTGTGCACCGTCGTCGTGTACCCGACCGAGCGGTCGCGAGCCCCGCCCTCCGCCACGAGACGGCCCATCGCGGTCTTCTTGCCGCCGGCGCCGACGAAGGCCACCAGCGCGGGCGCTCCGAATCCGAGGCGTTCGGCCAGGTCCATGTCCCGACCAGCGGTGGCGGCCCAATGAGCGTTGTCCCGGGAGTAACTGTTATCGGGACACGCGGAGTACCCCTCGATATGCACGAGGTGGACGTGACGGGCGAGGTGTGTCCGCGGCCGGCGCTGATCGTCCGCCGACGCCTGTCGGACCTCGACGCCGGGGAGGAACTGCTGGTCCGGGGCGATTATCCGCCGGCCGAGGAGAACCTCCGCCGGACCTGCGAGAAGCACGGCTTCGACGTGTCCGGGACCGACGACGAGGGCGAGGACTTCGAGTTGCGGATCACGGTCACCGACGAGGCGACGGTGGGATGACGGCCGACTCCGGCGGGGACGACGGGAGCGAACCACGCCTCACGGAGTACGCAAAGCTCCACGGCTGTTCCTGCAAGGTGGGTCAGGGTGACCTCGAGGACCTGCTCGCCTCGGCTGGACTCGATGGGGGCGCGGACGGCCTGCTCTTTGGCGTCGGCGAGGACGCTGCGGCCAGGCAGTTGCGCGAGGATCTCGCGCTCGTCCAGACGGTCGACTTCTTCACGCCCATCGTCGACAACCCTTACGACTTCGGGCGAGTAGCAGCCTGCAACGCAGCGAGCGACGCGTTCGCGACCGGCGCGACGGCGAATCTTACCTGCCTTGCTCTACTTGCCGTTCCCCGAGGCCTGACCGACGAGGCGCCGGCGATCCTGGCGGGGATGACCGACGCGCTCGCGGCGGTCGACGGCGTGATCGGTGGCGGGCACACGACGCTGAACCCCTGGCCCATCGCCGGCGGGGCGGTGACGGCCACCGCACACCCGGACCAGCTTCTGACGACGCGGGGAGCCCAACCGGGTGACCGCCTGTACCTGACCAAACCCCTCGGAACCCAGCCGGCGATGGGTGCGTTGCGGGTCCGAGATGGTGAGTTCGCCGGGACCGTCCGGGAGGCTGTCGACCGCTCAATCGAGGACATCGGCGACGACGCGCTGGCGTGGATGACGACGCCGAACCGCGACGCCGCCCGCGTCGCCCGCGAGTTCGCGTCCGCAGCGACCGACGTGACCGGCTTCGGTCTCCGCGGCGAGGCCCGCGTCCTGGCCGAAAACTCCGGGGTCGGCGTCGAGATCACGCGGCTGCCGGTCATCGACGGGACGCCCGCACTCTCGGAACTGTTCGGCTACGGCCTGGCAGAGGGGGACAGTGCCGAGACCAGCGGCGGCCTGCTCGTGGCCGTGCCTCCCGACCGCGGGGCGGACTTCGAGAGCACGCTCGCCGACGCTGGCGTCTTCGGCCGCGAGGTCGGCCGGGTCACAGACGGAGAGGGCGCCCGGGTCAACGAGCCCGAAATCGATCCGGTGACGCGGTGAATACTTGCCCGTCGAGGTCCTGATTCCGGTATGGCACACCTCGGATTCCTCCTCACGGGTGGCCCATTCGACAGCCAGCGGTGGCGGACGGCCTACGAGATGGGCCGGGCCGCGCTGGACGCCGGCCACGAGGTGACGTACTTCCACTACCTCGACGGGACGCTCGTCCCGGTCGCCGGCCAGGAGTTCCCCGACTGCTCCGATACGGGGCTCTACGACGAGATGCCCGTCGAGAAGTTCCGGGAACTGGTCGCCGACGGTGCCGAAGTCGTCTGCTGTGGCCTCTGTGTGAACGCCCGCGGCATCGACGCCGAGACTGACTATCCCGAGGGCGTCGAACCCGGCCTCCTGCCGGACCTCGCGGATACCCTCGGGGAGGCAGACCGGGTGATCTCGCTGTGAAACGGGAGGTCTTAGTCCTGCTGACCCGCGCGCCCTACGGCCGCGTCCACGTCCCCGAGGGGTTGCGAGCGGCACGAGGTGTCGCGGCGGGATTCGACAGACACGACGTCACTGTCGCGTTCGTCAAGGACGGCGTCCACGCCGCCCGCGCGTCGGTCGACCGCGAGGCGCTGAATATGCCCGGACATATCGAGGACTTGCTCGCGGAGGGCGGCGAGATGCTCGCCGACGCGGCCGCGATGGCCGACCGTGGCATCGACAAGTCCGAAATCGCGGACGATATCGCGGTCACCCCGGGGGCTGAGATCGCCGAGCGCATCCGGGCGGCGGACCACACACTGGACTTCTGACCATGCTCTACCTCGTCGACGAACCCCTGGCCGACCTCGCGTTCCGCACCGCCGCCGGTGACGAGGACGCCCGCGTGGTGTTGATCCAGGACGGCGTCTTGCTGGCTTCCGAGGCAGACGACAATCAAAAAGTGGATGGTCCCGTCTACGCCGTCGCCCGCGATGTCGAGGTGCGTGGCGTCGACCTCCCGCCGGCCGTCGAACCCATCACGTACGACACATTGATAGAACTGGTCGTCGAACACGAGACGAGGACCTTCGCATGAGCCTCTTCGAGGACGTCTTCGAGGCCGTCGACGCCGGCGAACCGGCAGCCATGCTGACCGTCGTCGACACGGAGGGGTCGGCCCCGCGGGACGTCGGAACGCGGATGCTCGTCACCGCCGACGAGGAACACGGCACCATCGGCGGCGGCACCGTCGAGAGCCTCGCGGTCGAGGCAGCACGCGAGATACTCGCCGGCGAGGCCGAACCCGGCGTCCGCACCTACGAACTCGAACCCGGCGGGAACACGGGGATGGTCTGTGGCGGCGCGATGGACGTCTTCGTCGACCGCATCCGCGGCCAACCACGGCTCTACATCGCCGGCGCGGGCCACATCGGCCAGGAACTCGCGCCGCTCGCGGTCCAGGTGGGCTACGCCGTGACGGTCGTCGACGACCGCGAGGCCTACGCCGACCCGGACCTGTTTCCCGACGACGTCGAGGTGATCCACGGCGACTACGACGAGATTCTTGCGGACCTGCCCATGACCACGGAGACGGCCGTGGCTGTCGCGACACGCAGCGGCACCTTCGACCAGCAGGCTGTCGGCGCGGCCATCGACGGGGACGCCGGGTACGTCGGCCTCGTCGCCAGCGACCGGAAGGCCGACCACGTCCTCGACGGCCTCGCAGATGAGGGATACAGCCGGGCCGACCTCGCACGGGTCCGTGCGCCCGTCGGCCTGGACCTCGGCGGGGGCAGCCCCGAGGATATCGCGCTTTCTATCCTCGCCGAGGGCCACCGTGACCGCCACGGCGCGACCGGCGAGTCCGAGACCGGCCTCGACCTGGACGACCTCGTCGTCGTCCGGGGCGGCGGCGACCTCGGCAGTGGCGTCGTCTACCGACTCCACCGCGCCGGCTACCCCGTCGTCGTCACCGAGGTCGCCGAACCGACGGTCGTCCGCCGGCCGGTCGCATTCGGTGTGGCCGTCTACGAGGGCGAAGTCACCGTCCAGGGCGTGACCGGGCGACACGCCGCCGATGTCGACGATGCCGTCGAAATCCTCGACGCGGGCGACGTGCCCGTCCTCGAAGACCCGGACGCCACAGTCGTCGCACAACTGGACGCAGCCGTCCTCGTCGACGCCATCATGGCCAAGGGCAAGACCGATACCGGGACGCACCGCGACGACGCCGACGTGGTGGTCGGCCTCGGTCCCGGCTTCGAGGCCGGCGAAGACGTCGACGCCGTGGTCGAGACCGACCGCGGGCACGAACTCGGCCAGGTGTTCTACGAGGGGACCGCCATCGCCTACGACGGCGAACCCGGCGAGCGACGCGGCTACACCCACGAGCGCGTCCTCCGGGCGCCCGCGGACGGTCGCTGGGAGGCGGCAGTCGACATCGGCGACGTCGTCTCGGCCGGCGACGTCGTCGGGACCGTCGACGGCGAAGACGTCACCGCCGAGATCGACGGACTCGTCCGCGGACTCGTCCACGACGGCCTCGACGTCTCGGCGGGCACGAAACTGGGAGACGTCGACCCCCGCGGGGAATCGGTCGACCACGAGAAAATCTCGGACAAGGCGCTCTGTCTCGGCGGCGGCGTCCTCGAGGCCGTGTTGGGCCTACAGTAGCGTCGGTGCGTTTTGATATTCAGTCGGCCGACTGTTCGTCGAGCGCCGCTTTGACGTCCTCGGCCTCGAAGGGGATCTCGGTCAGTCTGGCGCCGACGGCGTCGCGGATGGCGTTCGAGAGCGCGGGCGGGACGCCGTTGGTCGGTAGTTCGCCGATGGATTTCGCGCCGAACGGTCCGGTCGGTTCGTGGGTCTCGACGATGATCGACTCGATGGGTGGCTGGTCGTCCGAGCGGGGCATCCCGTACTGGCGGAACCCCAGCGTCTGGGGCTGACCCTCGTCGTGGTCGAGGGTGCCGCTCGTGGCGAACTCGTAGCTCATGTGGACGCCGCCCTCGATCTGGCCCTCGACCAGCGGTGGGTTGATGGCGACCCCACAGTCGGCAGCGAAGACCATCTCCTCGATTTCGTACTCGCCGGTCTCGGAATCGACGACGACCGAGACGAACTGTGCGCCGAAGGGCGGCGGGCTCTCGTCTGTCGCGTGGTGGCCCTGGCCCATGATGTGCTCGCGCGTCTCGTCGCCGTAGATGGACTCGTAGCCGACCGCTTCGAGCGTGACCGACTCGCCTGTCTCCTCGCTGACTACCGCGCCGTCTCCGGTGTCGAGGTTCTCGACCGGTTCCTCGAGCATCCGCGAGCCCCACGCCAGGAGTCGCTCGCGGGCGTCCTCGGCGGCTTTCCTGACCGCATCGCCGCTGATGTAGGTCGTCGAGGAGGCGTACGCGCCGTAGTCGAAGGGCGCGATGTCGGTGTCGGCGGCTTTCACCACGACGTTCCCGGGCTCACACCCCAGCACCTCGGCGGCGATCTGGGTGAACATGGTGTCGTTGCCGCTGCCGACGTCGACGCCGCCGACCTGCAACACGAACGAGCCGTCCTCGTTCATCTTGATCCCCGCGGCGCCCAGTTCCTTGCCCGCGACGCCGCTGCCCTGGGCAGAGAGGGCCATCCCGATCCCGCGGTGGAGATTGTCGTCTTCGGGTTGTTCGATCTCGTCGTAGCCGATTGCGGCCGCGCCGCGGTCGATGCACTCGCGGATGCCACACGAGCGGATGTCCCGCTCGAAGCGGCCCCCCTCTTTCAGGATGGCCGCCGCGCGGTCGCGGTCGCCCTCGCGGACGGCGTGGCGCTTCCGGAATTCGATGGGGTCCTCGCCCAGCTGGCGGGCCAGTTCGTCCATGTGACCCTCGACGACGAACATGCCCTGGGGGGCGCCGTACCCGCGCTGGGCCGCGCCCATCGGGAGGTTCGTGTGGACGACCTCACCCTCGAAGCGGACGTTGGGCACCCGCGGATACAGCGGCAGCGCCTTCGTCCCGACGTTGCCCGCGACGGTCATGCCGTGGGTCCCGTAGGCCCCGGAGTTCTCCCGGACGGACAGGTCCATCGCCGTCAGGTCGCCGTCCTCGTCGACGGCGGTGGACAACTGCAGTGACATCGGGTGTCTGTTCCGGAGTGCGTGGAACTCCTCCTTTCGCGTACACTCCAGTTTCACCGGCACGCCGGCCTTCTCGTGGAGTGCGAGCGCCACCGGCTCGATGACCATCTCCTGTTTCGAGCCGAAGCCCGCGCCGACGCGGGGTTTCACCACCCGGATGTCCCGTATCGGCACGTCGAAGACGTGTGCGAGTTGCCGCCGGGTGTGGTAAGGCACCTGTGTGGCGGTGATGACGGTGTAGCGGTCGTCCTCGTCGGTGTAGACGATGGAAGTGTGGGGTTCGGGCACGCAGTGGGACTGGTAGGGCGTCTCCCACTCCGTCTCCAGAATCCCTTCGTCGTCGGCCGCCTCGAAGGCCGCGTCGGGGTCACCGAGGTCACCGCCGAACCGGGATTCGAAGTTTCGTTCGTAGTCCGCACCAGTGCAGGTGTTCTCCACTTCGTCGTCCTCGAAGAGGCGCGGCGCGTCCGGTTCCGTGGCCTCCCAGACGTCGAAGACGGCGTCGTACTCCTCGTACTCGACGTCTATCTTCCGGGCGGCCCGGTCGGCCGTCTCGGCGTCCTCGGCAGCGACGGCAACGACGGGGTCGCCAACGAAGCGGACGTGTTCCCGCAGGACGCGCGTGTCCCAGGGGCTCGGTTCGGGGTAGGACTGGCCCGACGGCGAGTACAGCGTGTCGGGCACGACGTCGTCCCAGGGAGTGAGGACGGCGAGGACGCCGTCCATCGCTTCGGCGCGACTCGTGTCGATGTCGACGACACGCCCGTGGGGAACGTCGCTGCGGACGATTGTGGCCTCGGCCAGGTCCGGGAAGCGGTCGCGGTAGTCCGCGGTGTAGCGTGCCTCGCCGGTGACGATCTTCCGGGCGTCGTACTTCTCCTGGTCCTCGGTGATCGCCCCGCGCTCGTCCACTGGCTCGCTCTCGTCGTCGAGTTGGTCCGGTACCCCTTCGTCACGCACGTCGACGACGCCGCCGTCGAGTCGTCGTTCGCCACGGTCGGCGTCCTGCTCGTCGGGTTCGCTCATTCGCGTTCTCCTCCGTCGGTCGCGACCGCGTCGCCGTCGCCCGCCGCCCTCTTGCTGCCCGCGTCGTCCATCCTGTCGGCGGCGTCCTCAACGGCGTCGAGAATCTTCTCGTAGCCGGTGCACCGACAGAGATTGTCGGAGAGTCCCTCGCGGACTTCCTCACTGGTCGGGTCGGGGTCTTCGGAGAGGAGCGCCTTCGAGCGCATGATCATCCCCGGGATGCAAAAACCACACTGCAGCGCGGAGTGGTCGACGAAGGCCTCCTGGATCGGGTGGAGGTCGGACTGGGTGCCCAGGCCCTCGATGGTTTCGACCGTGCTCCCGTCGGCTTTGACTGCGGGGATCACACAGGAGTTGCGTGCCTCGCCGTCCAGGATGACCGTACAGAAGCCACACGCGCCGGTGTCACAGCCGCGTTTCGCGCCCGTGTAGCCGTGCTTCCGGAGGACATCCAGCAGGCTGTCTGCCTTCGAGGCCTCGAAACGCTCCGTGGTGCCGTTGAGTTCGAGTTCTACCTGCACTGTGAATCCACCACGTCGGGGTCGTGTCCCCCCTCTTCTCGTTCCAGGGCTAAAAACACAGGTGGTGGGTCTCAAAAGCGCCGACACCACTGAACCACGGATTTCAAGACCGGGCCCCGAGTCCACTCGACCATGAAGCGCACCATCAGCACGGACGACGCACCCGCCGCGGTCGGCGCGTACAGCCAGGCAGTCACGAACGGCGACATCCTCTTCACCGCCGGACAGCTCCCCCTGACGACCGACGGCGAGCTACTCGACGACGAATCCGTCGCCGTCCAGACCGAACAGGCACTCTCGAACGTCGAGGCCATTCTCGCCTCGGAGGGACTGGACATGGGCGACGTCCTCAAGATGACGATCTTCCTCGACGACATCGAGGACTTCGAGGAGATGAACGAGACCTACGCCGGCTTCTTCGACGAGGATCCGCCCGCCAGGAGCGCCATCGAGGTCGGGTCGGTTCCGAAGGGTGCGGCCATCGAGGTCGAGGCGATCGCGACACCCGAGTGACTGCGCGGGCAAACGCCACGCCGTCACGCGCGGTCGATGGTGTCGAAGAACTTGGCGACCTCGTCGAACTCGTCGACGGTCTGGGCGAGGTCTTCCTCGATCGATTGGGCTTTCTCCTGAAGTCGCTGGTATTCTTCGCTATCCCCGAGTTCCGAGGTCGACTTTTCGGCCTCGAGGACTTCGAGTGTGGACCGACAGCTGAAGTACTCGGAGAGTTTCTGGCCGTGGACCCTGGCTTCGAGTTGCTGCTGGACGGCCGTGATCATGTCCTCCTTGCCGATCGGTTTCTGCAGGTAGTCGTTGAACGGCATCTCGACGATGTCGAAGTCCGCTTCGACCGCCGTGGCCATGATGACCCGCGGGTCGTAGTCCAGGTCCTGCTGTATCTTCCGGGCGACGTCGTCGCCGTGCATCTCGGGCATCCGTCGGTCAAGCAACACGACATCCGCGCCGGCCGTCTCCAAAAAGTCCATGGCTGCCTCGCCGCCGATGGCCGTCTCGACGTGGTCGTACTGCATGCCGAGCCGGAGCGCGTAGGATTCCGCGACGTTCGGCTCGTCGTCGACCACCAGGATCGTCGCGTCGGGATACGTGTCCGGCATACCCCTTCATTGATAGAAGCAGGTAAAATAGGTTTGCTCTGTTGTCGCTCGACACCCGGCCTTCGTGTCTGTAACGGAAAATGGAGACGAGTCCTAGCTCGGCACTTCGCCCTCGACGCCCTCGACGTAACTCTGCATCTCCTGGAAGAGGAACGTGTCGTCTTCACCCTCGAACTTGCTCCCCTCCCAGACGTTCAGGTCGCCGTTGAGGATGTCCTCTTTCGACGACGCGACCGTGTCCTTGACCCCCTGTGGGACGTTCGGTCCCCACTCGTCGAGTTTCGGCAGCCCGGTCTCCATGCCGCCCCAGAAGAAGTCCGACTCCCACTCGCCCTCGTGGACGTCCTCGACGGCGGGAACGTAGAACTGTGACCAGTCCCAGATCGGCGAGATGAGGTAGTTTTCGCCGCCGAACTCGCCCATCGGGGCGTTGTAACCCGAGGCCCAGACGTCGGCCTCGGCGGCGGCCTTGACTGCGGCCGGCGAGTCCTGTTCCTGGGCGATGACGTCACAGTTCTCGTCGATGAGGGAGTTGGCCGCCTCTTGTGAGGTCGGCGGGTCGAACCACGCGTTGGTCCAGCGCACCTTGAACGTCGCGTCGGGGTTGACCGACCGCGCGCCAAGTGCCATCGAGTTGATCGACCGGACGACTTCCGGGATGGGGAATGCCGCGACGTACCCGATGTTGTTGTTCTCGGTGACCATCCCGGTGGCCTGGCCCGCGAGGTAGCGGGGCTGGTAGATCCGGCCCATGTACCGGCCCATGTTCTCGCGCGTCCGGTAGCCCGTCGCGTGCTCGAACTTCACGTCCGGGAAGTCCTTCGCGATCTTGAACATCGGGTCCATGTACCCGAAGGTCGTCCCGAAGACGATGTCGAAGTCGTTCTGGGCGTACTCGCGCATGACACGCTCGCCCTCGTCCGGCGGCACCGACTCGGTGTAGTCAGTTTCGACCCAGTCGAACTCCTCCTGGACGGCCTTGCGCCCCTCGTTGTGTGCCCACGACCAGCCCAGATCGCCGATCTCCGAAACGTACAGCCACGCCGCCTTCACGGTCTCCGAACCGCCGTCCCCGCCGTCGCCGCCGTCCCCGCCGTCGCCTCCGTCGCTGCTTCCGCCATCACCGCTTTCACCGTCGCCGCCGTCACTACCGCCGTCGCCGCCACAGCCTGCCAGTCCGAGCACGCCAGCAGCACCGAGTGTTCTGAGAACGTTTCGCCTGTCCACGCCACGATTGCTGTCGACCATCGGTCGGACGTCCACCTATTGCGGTAACTCCTACTTATGTACTTCCCTCGGCCCCAACATTCGCCGTCCGATCCGGCGCCCACACCTCCGAGCAGGTCAGTCGGCAACGACGTCGACGTAGTCGAACGCCTCGACGTCCACGAGGCCGTTGTTCGTGAGGCGGTACTCGGGGATGACCTCCAGCGCGAGGAAGGACAACTCCATCAGGCCGCCCTCGTGGGTGAGACCGATCTCGCGGGCCGCCCCCTCGACGGCCTCGAAACGCTCTTTGACGTCCGCGAGCGGGCGGTCGGACATCAGTCCCGCGACCGGGAGCGCGAGCGACGTCACCGCGTCCTCCGCGGGGTCGTAGGCGGCGACGCCGCCCTCGATGTCGCGCAGGTGGTTCGCCACGCGGGCCATCGCCTCGTGGCTGGCGCCGGCGACGATGCAGTTGTGGGCGTCGTGTGCGACCGTCGAGCCGACGGCCCCGCGGTCGATCCCGAGGCGGTGGACGAACCCGCGGCCGATCCCGCCGTCGCCGCCGTGGCGTTCGATGACCGCCATCGGCAACACGTCGGCGTCGGTGTCGGCCCCCAGCACCGCGTCGGTTCCCGCTGGCGGGTCCGCGGCCTCGACGGGCACGTCGCCCTCCATGCGCGCCGTCTGGAGGCCGCCGACGGCGTCGACGACGCGGACGGTGACGGGTCCGGGCCCCTCGTGTTCGATGGCGAGATCAGCCGCCTCGACAGGGTCGAACGTCACGGTGTCCGTTGCGATCTCGGAGGCCGGGGGCTCGTCCGCGCCGGCTGTCGGGTCCACGACGCCGTCGACGACCACGTGCTCGACGTCCCAGGACCCCAGATCGGAGAGCAAGACCAGATCGGCGGGCGCGCCGGGCGCGACCCGGCCGAAGGGCAGGCCGTAGCTCTCGGCGGTGTTGAGGGTGGCCATCTGGACCGCCTCGACGGGGTCGACGCCCAGCTCCATCGCCTTCTCGACGACGTAGCTGACGCCACCCATCTCCACGAGGTCGACGACGTCGCGGTCGTCCGTACACAGCGAGAGCCGCCGGGAGTCGACCTCTTCGACCAGTCCGATCAGGTCCTCGAGGTTCTTGCTCGCCGACCCTTCCCGGAGGTACACCCGCATGCCGGCCTCGACCTTCTCGCGGGCCTCGCCCATCGCGATGCTCTCGTGGTCGTTGTCGAGGTAGCGGGCGACCTCCTGGAGGTCGCTGCCGGTCACCCGGGGGGCGTGGCCGTCGACGGTGAGTCCCCGCTCGCGTGCCGCCTCGATCTTTGCATGGACTTCCTCGTCGCCCGCCAGCAGGCCCGGAATGTTCATCACCTCGCCCAGCGCGGCGACGATGTCCGCCTCCAGCAGGGCCGCGACGGCCGCGGCGTCGACGGTCGCGCCGCCGTCCTGGAGGTGGGAGGCCGGGACCGACGAGGGGACCGTGATGCGCGCCTTCAGTGGGGTGTGGGCGGCGTCCGCGATGAGGCTCCGCACGCCGTCGGCACCGAGGACGTTCGCGATTTCGTGGGGGTCGTGGATGACGCTCGTCACGCCTCGCGGGACGACCGCGGCACCGTAGCGGGGAAGGGTGACCATCGACGACTCGACGTGCATGTGCGCGTCAACGAGCCCGGGCGTGATGTAGCCGGTCTCGATTTCCCGGGCGGCGGGTCGTTCTTCGAGCGCGACGATTCCCCCGTCGTCGACCGCGACTGCCGTCTCCGAGAGCGTCCCCGTGTTGACGTTGACGAGCGTCCCACGGACCAGCAGATCGACCGTCTCCCCGCTCATGTTCGACCCCCGCAGTCGGAGGGGACTGGTGTGCTATCCGGTCTCAAAAGCATGGCCACAAGTGGCGGCAGGCGCCACAAATACCTTTCCCAGCTATTCGTCCAACCGCTCGCGGATCTTCTCGGCGGTGATCGGCATCTCCGTGATCCGCACGCCGACGGCGTCGCGGATGGCGTTCGAGAGCGCGGGCGGCACGGTATTGGTCGGCACCTCCGCGACCGACTTCGCGCCGAAGGGACCGGTCGGTTCGTGGGTCTCGACGAGGATGGACTCGATGGGCGGGGACTCGGCGGCGGTCGGGAACCCGTAGTCGTCGTAGTCGGCCACCTCGGCCCGGCCCTCCTCGTCGAAGGTGATGCCCTCGTTGGTGGCCATCTCGTAGCTCATGTGGTTGGCCCCCTCGATCTGGCCCTCGGCCATGCCGGGGTTGATGGCGACCCCACAGTCGACCGCGACGACCAGTTTGTTGACCTCGAAGGCCCCCGTTTCGGCGTCGACGGTGACGTCCGCGAACTGCGCGGCGAAGGGTGGCGGGCTCTCCTCGGTACTGTGGGTGCCCTGCCCGAGAATGTGCTCCCGTGTCTCGTCGCCGTAGACCGACTCGTAGCCGACCTCCTCCAGCGTCACGGACGCGCCGGTCGCCTCGCTCACGACTTCGCCGTCCTCGGTGTCGAGGTTCTCCGGGGGTTCCTCGAGCATCCGCGCGGCCCACTCTACGATCTTCTCCTTGGCGTCCTCGGCGGCCTTCTTGACTGCGCGGCCGCTGATGTATGTCGTCGAGGAGGCGTAGGCCCCGTAGTCGAAGGGCGTGTTGTCGGTGTCCGAGGATTTGATGACGATATCCCGCTCGTCACAGCCCAGCACCTCGGCAGCGATCTGGACGAACGCGGTGTCGGCACCGGTCCCGATGTCGACGCCGCCGACCATCAGGTGGAAGGAACCGTCCTCGTTCATCATGATCTGGGCGCCGCCGAGTTCGTCGCCCGCGACGCCGGTGCCCTGCGCGGAGAGGGCCATCCCGACACCGCGATGCAGGTGTTCGGCCTCGGGCTGTTCGATCTCGTCCCAGCCGATGGCCGCCATGCCGCGCTCGATACATTCGTCGAGACCGCACGACCGGATGACCCGCTCGGCGCCCTCACCGCCCATCATCCCCGCGATCTCGTCGAGGTCGCCCTCCTCCATGTAGTGGCGCTGTCGCAACTCGACGGGATCGAGGTCGAGGTCCCGCGCCACTTCGTCGAGGTGCCCCTCCAGCGCGAGCGTCCCCTGGGGGGCGCCGTAGCCCCGCATCGCACCCGTCTGTGGCGTGTTCGTGTGGACGACGTCGGCGGAAAAGCGGATGTTCTCGACCTTGGAGTAGAGGGGCATCGGCTTGCTGCCGACGTTGCCCGCGACGGTCATCCCGTGGCTGCCATACGCCCCGGTGTTCGAGAGCGCGTACAGTTCCAGCGCCTCGATGTCGCCCTCGGCGGTGACCGCGCTCTTCGCGCGCACCTTCATCGGGTGCCGGGAGCGCATCGCCTGGAACTCCTCCTCGCGGGTGGCCTCGTAGATGACCGGCCGACCCGTGGCGAGCATCAGGGCCATGGGGATGGGTTCGACGACCATCGCCTGCTTGCCGCCAAAGCCCCCGCCCACGCGTGGTTTCTTTACGCGGATGTCCCGGATGGGGATGTCGAACAGGTGCGAGAGTTGCCGGCGGGTGTGGTTGGGCACCTGCGTGCTCGTGATGACGACGTGGCGGTCGTCCTCGTCGGTGTAGGCCAGCGTCGTGTGGAGTTCGACCTGCGCGTGGGACTGGCGGATGGTCTCCCACTCGGTCTCGTGGACGTGGGTGTCCGCGCGCTCGTATGCGGCGTCGACGTCCCCCAGGGTGCCGCCGATGTGGGACATCCGGTTGCGGTCGTAGTCGTGGCCGACGATCTTGTTCTCGACGTCCTCGTCCTCGAACAACTGAGGTGCGTCCTCGTCGAAGGCCTCCTCGGCGTCGAGGACGTGGTCGTACTGTTCGTACTCGACCTCGATAGCCTCGATGGCGGCCTCCGCCGTTTGCTCGTCCTCGGCGGCCACCGCGGCGATGGGGTCCCCGACGTAGCGCACCGTCTCGTTGAGGACGTTCATGTCCCAGGGACTCGGTTCGGGGTAGGACTGGCCCGCGCTGGTGTACTTCGTGTCGGGGACGTCCTCGGACCACGGCGTCAGTACGGCGAGCACGCCGTCCATGGCCTCGGTCGCGCTGGTGTCGACGTCGACGACGCGGCCGTGGGGGATATGGCTCCGGTAGACGCGCGCATGTGCGAGATCCGGGAACTGCTCGTCGTAGTCGGCGGTGTACTTGGCGTCGCCGGTGACCAGTTTGCGGTCGTCGTGTTTCTCGGTCGGCTGGGAGACGCTGTGTCTGTCCTCGGGGTCCAGCCTGTTGTTGGCCGGTTCCTCCACGTCGGGGGACTGGCCGGTGTCGTCGATCTCGTCGACGTCCGCGTCGGCCTCGGTTCGGGAGGCTGTGCCGCCGTCCGTGGCCACGCCGCCGTCGAGTCGGTCGGCCGCGTCGAGGATGGCCTCGACGGGTTTCTGGTAGCCGGTACACCGGCAGACGTTGTCGTCGATGGCCGCCCGGACCTCCCGCTCGGAGGGGTCGGGCGTCTCCGAGAGGAGGTCCTTGGCCTCCATGATCATCCCCGGGATGCAGAAACCACACTGGACGGCGAAGTGGTCGACGAAGGACTGCTGGATGGGGTGGAGGCTGTCCTGGGTGCCGAGGTTCTCGATGGTCTCGACATCGCTGCCCGC
>PXSG01000036.1 GCA_003023485.1 Halobacteriales archaeon SW_10_68_16 | reverse complement strand
GCCGAGCACCGACCCGAGCGCGCCGCCGACGGGCCCCAGGATACCCAGTACCGGCCCGAAGAGAAAGCCAAGCAGTCCGCCCCCGCCGACTGTCAGCTCCCCGGCCGAGGTCCCGTTGACGGCGACCGGATAGGCCCCGGTCTCGTTGGGCACGTACCGGAACGAGACGGACCGCCGTTCGCCCGCCGGGAGGGTCACGGGTTCGGTGGCGACCACGGTGCCGTTGACCGAGAGCGCGGCCTCGTACACCGTGTTGTCCTCGGCGCGGTTCTCGACGGTGGCGTTCACGAACACCGTCGTCCCCGGGGCGACGCTCGTCTCACCCAGCGTCGCGTTCGTCACCACGACGCCTGTCCCCTCCTGTGACGTCGGCGTGGGTGTCGGCGTCGCGCCGTCCGAGGCGTTCCCCTGGGGCGTGGGTGTCGGCGTGGGTGTCGCTTGTTGTCCCGGGACGGCGACCGCGAACCGCGACAGCCCCGGGGACCGGGCCCGGATCCTGATCCGTCCGTCAGCGCTCGCACCATCCTCGGCCAGGGTCGTCTCCAGGCGCTGCCACGCCTCGCCCTGTCGGCGGAGGACGACGAGGTCGCTGGGCGAGGCGCCGAGTTCGTCGAGTCGGCCGGCGTCGACGCTGACCACGAGCGTCACCGACTCGAAGTCCGCGTCGGGCACGTCGTGGACGACGGTGAACCCGCCGACGGGCCGGGTATCGGTCGCAGTTTCGACGCCGGAGATGGACCCCGATCCGCTCGCGGAGAGCCCGAGTGTGAACCCCTGGTACCGTCGCGGGACCATCTCGACGTCCTCGAGCGTAACGGGCCCGCCGGTCGCCAGCCCCTCGCCCGGCCCCTGGGCTGCACTGACGGGGACGCCGGGACTGGGCGTGCGGACCTCGAGGAGGGCGGTGTCGGCCGGCCCGTCGCCCGGCCTGATGACCCTGACCGTGGGATCGACGACGCGACGGACACCGTCCAGTCGCTCGACCGACGCCGTCTCGGCGTCGCCGGCACCCGGCTGGAGGTCCAGCGTGACACTGGTCGTGCCGGTCCGTCCCGCGGGGTCGGCGGCGGTCAGCGTGACCGTGTGTGTTCCCGGCTCGAAGGTCCTGGTCGCCCGCTTGCCGGTCGCGTTCGTCCCGTCGTCGAACGTCCAGGTGTAGGATGAGACGCCGGTCAGGTCCGTGGTGTGTCGGCCGTCGAAGACGAGCGTGAGGTTCTCCGAGGCCGCAAAGTCGATGGCGACGACGGGGTCGGGGCCGCTCCGGTCGACGCCGGTCGTGCGAACGATGTCGACCCGCCTGGTGTTGCCCGCGTCGTCGGTCACGTCCTCGAGTCGGAAGGCGACGTTCCCCTCGACGTCCGGTGCGTAGGTCGCCCGGTAGGTGGTCATCGACTCGTTGTACGAGAACGCCGAGCGGTCGAGGCTGTCGGAGACTGGCCCCTCGACGGAGACGTTCAGCCCCGCGAGGCGCTCGTCGGTCACGATGGACAGTTCGACGGTCCCGTCCGGGGTCTCCGCGACCCTGAACTGCTCGACGTCGGGGGCGACCCCGTCCATCCCGTCGAGTATCTCCCAGGACTTCGTGTCCTCGGCCGTCGGGTCGAACTCGTGGCCGTGAACGTCCGTGATGACGGCGTCGTCGCGCACCCCGACGAACAGTTCGTCCACGTCGGAGGGTCTGGACAGTTCGAGTACCACCGTGGCGTTCGAGCCGTCCTCCGTCGCGTTGACGCCCGCCAGCGCGTAGTCGTAGAGGGAGGCGTCGTCGATGTCGTTGCCGCCGACGAGTGCCGAGACCGGGATGTCCGACCGCGATTTTGCGACCTGAAAGTCGTGTGCCTGGAACGAACTCTCGGCGACATCGTCGTCGTCGACGAAGTACAGTTCGACCTCGGTGTCGCTTTGCTTCGAGACGGTGTGGAGTGCGGGCGCCGAGACACCACCGACGCGGATGCTCGGACCCGGGGTGCCGACGACGGTCCCATCCTCGTCCGCGATATCGGTCCCGTCGGCGAGCCCGACCAGCAGCGGCGCCATGCTCGTCCCCGACGCGAGCTGGAGTTCGACCGACGCGTTGGTGCCGTCGGCAGTGGCGGTGACGTCCTCGACAGACGACCGGTTGACGATGAAATCGTCGTCGTCGATTGTCTCCACGTCGACCCCGTCGTCGTCGACGATCAGGGCCTCGATTGTCGAGGCGTTCACGCGTGACGCGCTGTGGAGCTTCGGTGGATCGTCCGGTGCGGGCACCACTTCGCTGAACTGGTTCGTCGGGTCGAACTCGTTGCCGTTGGTGTCGGTGATGTCGGTCTCGTTGGTGCTCCTGATGGTGACCGCCTGGTTGCCGACGCCGTCCTCGAGCGTGACCTCGATGGTCGCGTCAGTCCCGTCCTCGGACGCGTCGACACTCGAGACGGTGCCCGGCGACACCGCGAAGTCACTCGCGTCGATCGTCCCCTCGTCGACGTCGTGGTTGTCGCTCATCCGCACCTCGAGGGTCGTCGTCCCCGCTCGCGAGGTGTTCGTCACCTCCGGCGGTGCGAAGTCCTCCTCGTCCCCGTGGGCGGCCATCGCGTCCCCGACCGGCCCCACGCCGATACCCGAGACGAGGACGACCGTGACGAGGACGACGGCCACGGAGAAGACGAGAGAGGGCCACGCGGGCCACGGGCGTCCCTCACGCGGGACGGCTGACTCGCCGCGGCGGCGGCCGGGTGACCGCCCGCTGGGGGACATCGTGGCGAGGTAGACGACCGCTCTATTTAAGCGCCGCGCGCAAATTTCAGGGAACGATAACGATAGCCGGCCGTCCACCGTCCGAGCGGTCCTGACAACCGAACAGTATATATCGGTCGCCGCCCACGGTCGATCCGTCCACACGGAGTGGGTGTGGGGAGTATGCCGCCGGCACGACCTCCAGCTCGTCCCCGTCCTGCTGTGGTGAACCAAATACTCAAGACAAGCGACGGGCTACGCCGAGGGGAATGGACGTCAGCATCGTCGGCAGCGGCTACGTCGGGACGACCGTCGCGGCGTGTTTCGCGGACCTGGGTCACGACGTCGTCAACGTCGACATCGACGAGTCCGTCGTCGCGGCGCTCAACGACGGCGAGGCACCGATCCACGAACCCGGACTCGACGAACTCCTCGTGACCTACGGCGGCGGCCGCCTGCGCGCCAGCACCGACTACGACGCCATCGCCGGGACCGACCTGACGCTTTTGGCCCTGCCCACCCCCAGCGAGGCCGACGGCAGCATCGACCTCTCGGCGATGCGGGCCGGTGCCCGCTCGGTCGGCGAGGTGCTCGCCCGGAAAGCGGGCTACCACCTCGTCGTCGTCAAGAGCACCGTCGTCCCCGGGACCACCGAGGACATCCTCACACCGATCATCGCCGAGGCGGCAGGCAAACGGGCGGGCGAGGATTTCGGCGTCGCCGTCAACCCCGAGTTCCTGCGGGAGGGGTCGGCCGTCGACGACTTCATGCACCCGGACAAGGTCGTCCTCGGGACCGACGGCGACGACCGTGCGCTGGACCTGCTCGCTGACCTCTACGAACCGATCGTCCTCGAGTGGGACGTCCCCGTCGTCGAGACCGGCCGCCGCGAGGCCGAGATGATCAAGTACGCAAACAACGCCTTCCTCGCGGCGAAGGTCAGCCTCATCAACGACATCGGGAACATCTGCAAGGAGTACGGCGTCGACGCCTACGAGGTGGCCGACGCCATCGGACTCGACGACCGCATCGGCGCGAAGTTCCTGCGGAGTGGGATCGGCTTCGGGGGTAGCTGTTTCCAAAAAGATGTGAGTGCTTTGATAAATGCGGCCTACGACGCGGGATACGAACCCCGGATGCTCGACGCGGCCATCGAGGTCAACGATGGGCAACCCGAACGGCTGCTCGGCCTGCTGGACGAACACGTCGACGTGGCGGGGCGGCGCGTCGCGGTGCTTGGCCTCTCGTTCAAGCCCGGAACGGACGACATCAGGCACTCGCGGGCGACCCCCGTCATCGAGGGCCGCAGGAACTTCGCGCCGATGCGGTCGTCGTCACGGACTGGGACGAGTTCGCCACCCTCGACGGGGAGTTCGACGCGATGGCCGAGCCTGTCGTCGTGGATGGCCGCCGAATCGTCGAGCGCCGGGAGGGCATCGTCTACGAGGGGCTGACGTGGTAGCCCGGCAGTTCGTCGTCGTGGGTCACGACGCGCCAACCGAGCCCGGCTTCTCGCTGGACGACCTGCCCGGTGCCGGCCGACTCGACCTCCTCTGTCGGTGTGTCACGGCCACGTTCCTCCTCTCCCACGACATCCGCAGCGAGGTTCGCGTGCGCCTCGTCCTCGGCGACGAGTACACCGTCCGCTTCGAGGGGCCGGAACTCCAGGGACTCAATCCCGACGAGCGCTCGACGGCCGCGCTGGTCCGGACCGCACTCGAACAGCGCCGGGAGGCCGTCGGCCACGTGCCCGTCGAAACCTCGCCCGGCGTGTTCCTGACCCGCCGCGGGTTCGAGGGGGCGCTGGCCGCGGCCGCCGAGGAGGGAACGGTCGTCGGACTCCACGAAGCGGGGGTCCCCTGTGTCGAGCGGACGCCGCCGGCCGACCCGGTGTTCGTGCTCTCGGACCACCGGGACTTCACCGACGCGGAGCAGGCGAGACTCGAAGAGGTGGCGAGCGTGCGGGTGAGTCTGAGCCCGCGGCGTCTCCACGCCGACCAGGCGGTCACCGTCGCGCACAACTGGCTGGACACCGGCGGCCACGCGCCGTGGGATTCCGGTGGATGTAACGGTTGATACATCTCGGCCGTCACGTCCCTGGGGCTGAATGGATCATTGCTTACGTCCACCGGTATCCGGAAGCGTTTTACCCGCCGCCAGGCTTCTTCCGGGTGCCGAGCGGGCCGGTAGGGTAGCTTGGTATCCTTCGGCCTTCGGGTGGCCGTAACCGCAGTTCAAATCTGCGCCGGCCCACTATCTTGCTGCGAGCAACTCCTGCGAGTAGCGGATAGTTCGGCGTAGATGCACGAGTCATCGCTCGGGGTGGACGGGCGCGTCGAATCCCCCGCGAGCGAGCGGCTTGGCGACGTGCCGGCGCGCACAGGGTGGAACCTCGTACCAGCCAACGGCGAGGTCCCGGTCCAGTTCGCGCTCGACCTTCCCGCCGGCGCTCGTCGCACAGTCCCGGCACCGGTAGCCCGCGTCCCGGCCGGCCGACTCCATCGACCGCCCACACTCCGGACAGTCGGGCGTGACCCGCTCGGCCGTGACGAGGTCGCGGACGGCGAACTTCTCCAGCTTGAGTGTGCCGTCGCTCACCTCGCCACAGACGGTCAGGCGGTCGCCGACACGGAGGGCGCGCACGTGGTCCCGGAAGCGCTTGGTCGGCTCGAAGGCCACGCACTCCAGTTCGCCCGTCGCCTCGCCCGCCTCGCCGTCGGGGGCCAGCGAGACGAAGACGTGGCCGCCCTCGCGCGTCTCCGGCGGCGCGACGACGCGGCCGTCCAGGCTGTAGGCGCGGCCGTCCCGGATGTCCCCGTCTGCGGACCGGAGGTGGGCGTCGGTGCCCTGGTTGGTGACGAAAATCCGGCGGCGCGCGACCGGTTCGCCCTCGATGGCGTCGGCGACCTCCCGGACTGCGTCGGGGTCGTCGCCACGGATCCCGTGCAGGACCGGACAGGGCGTCCGCGGGACACAGACCGCCACGCCCTCCTCGCGGTCGACGGTGTCCCAGACCTCGGGGTAGCCGGCCGCGGCGGCCGCGAAGGCCGAGTCGCGGTCGACCTCGCGGGGTGTTCCCCAGCGGTCCCGTTCCCGGTAGGAGAGACACTCGTAGGTCCACTCCTCGAAGGCACGCCAGGCACCCACGGCGGCCGTCGCACCGACCAGTCCCCGGCCGTTCCCGCGTTCGACCGTCGCGAACCCGGCCTCGTCGACGACGCTCCGGACCGCCTCGGGCCGGACGTACTCACAGACGGCACGCTCGGCCACGTCGACGACGCGGGATGACACCGCCGCTGGCTCGCAGTCCGCGACCACGGCGCCCGGGTTGGTGTCGGGGTCGGCAGTCGCGGCGCGGTCGAGTTCCGTGCGCGCCAGTTCGAGCGCCCGGTCGGCGTCGAGGTCACAGTGGACGGCAAGCGCCGCGTTCCCGCGGGTCTTGTGCTCGATTGCCGGGTTCAGCCGGACCAGCAGCGTCCGCGCGAGGGTGCCCTCGGCCGCGACGCGCTCGGCTACCCGCGTGGCGACGTACGTCGTGCACATCCCGAGTTCGCGGGAGTCGGTGTCGTCGAGGCCGATGACCGTCACACCCGTTCGTACCGGCGAGCACGACTAACCGCTTTCGGACCCGCCGACGTCGGTGGACTCGCCCTCGACGACGTCGACACCGGTGACCTCGAACCGGGCGCCGCCGGCCGCGCTCTCGGCCGCCCGGATATCCCAGCCGTGGGCGTGGACGATCTGCCGGACGCTGGCCAGCCCCATCCCGCTGCCGTCGGCTTTCGAGGTGACGCCCGGCGCGAAGACGTCCTTCTCGGGCGGGATCCCGGGACCGTCGTCGGCCACGTAGAAACCCCCCTCGGTCGCGCCCACCGCGACGGACACGTCCGGGCCGCCGTGTTCGAGGGCGTTCGAGAGGAGGTTCTCGAAGCACCGCGCGAGGGCGTCGCGGTCACCCTCGACAGTGGGCGGGTCGCGGGGGTCCAGAGACGCCTCCGGCCCCGCGCCGACCGACTCCCAGGCCGCCGCCGCGACGTCCGCGAGGTCGACCGGCGCTCGCTGTTCGGCCAGTTGTTCGCCCCGGAGGAGGCCCGCGAGGTCCTCGCGGAGGTCGTCGAGGCGCGCAAGCGCCCCGAGGGCCCGCTCGGCGTGGTCGAGGTCGCCGGTCTCGACGGCGAGTTCCAGCCGGCCGGTCGCCGTCGCCAGCGGCGTCTTGAGGTCGTGGGAGATGACGCTCGCGAGCCCGTCGAAGCGTTCGTGCTGGCGCCCGAGTTCGCGCTCGCGCTCGCGCAACTCCGAGATGTCGGCGTAGACGGCGAAGGCGTTCTCGACGTCGCCGGTTTCGGGGTCGTTGATCGGGACGGCCTGCCAGCGGAACGTCCGCGCGCCCTCGGCCGTCTCCCGGACGAGTTCGCCGCTCATGTACTCGCCTGCCCTGACGCGGCGGCTGATGTCCTCGGCCTCCTCCTGGCGGTCGGGCCCGGCGACCACCGCGTCGAGGGACCGACCGACGACATCCCCGTCGGGTGGCTCGAACAGCTCCCTGAACGCGGGGTTGGCCGCCTCGATGTACGGCGTCTCGCCCTCGTAGCGCACCCACGCGACGGCGTCGTTCGTGTTCTCGAACAGCGCGCCGAACCGCTCGCTCTCGCGTTCGAGTTGTTGCTCCCGTTCCTTGCGGTCGGTGATGTCGCGGGCCACCCAGACGACGGCCTCATCCTCGCGCACCGCGTCCGCGACGGGGGCGATCCGCGCCTCGAACCAGCGCTCGCCGGCCGGGACCTCGAGCTGGTACTCGACGGTCGTGATCTCCCTGGTGTCGAGTGCCCGCCCGATGGCGTCCTGGACACGCTCGATCTGCTCGGGAGTGAAGACATCTTCGACCGGCCGCCCCTCCGTGCTTCCCTCGTGGAGGAGGTCCGCGGCGTCCGGGGTGACGAACGTCTCCAGTTCGTTCCCCTCCCGGTCTTTCAGCACCGCGACGTCGGGGAGTGCCGACACCAGTGCCTCGAGTGTCGCCATCGTCTCCGCCAGTTCCTGCTGGGTCCGGACGGAGTGGAGCGCGTGGGCGATGTCGTCGCCCAGTTCGACCAGCAGCGACCGTTCGGCCTCGTCGAAGGCACCCGAGGCGCTCGCGTAGACCGCGAGGACGCCGAACAGCGTCTCGCCGTGGGCCAGCGGGACGGCGGCCACCGCACGGGCCCCGTTCTCCTCCCGGAGGGCCTCGTCGGGCACGGTGCCGTCCCCGCTGTCGAGGGTCGAAACCGCGACCCGTTCCTCCTCGACGGCCGTCGCCAGGGGACCGCCGTCCGCGTCGAGCGTGATTTCTTCCAGGGAGTCGGGCTCGATACCGGCGCTGGTCCCCGGCGTGACCTCCCCGGCCTCGCGGTCCACGTCGCCGATCCACGCCGCCACGTAGGGTGCCGACCGGGTGACGATGTCGGTGACCTCGGTCTCGACCTCGGCGCGACCGTCGGCCCGGACCAGCGCCTGGTTGACGTCGTTGATCAGCGACCGGATGCGCCCGAGATTGGCCGCCCGTTGCGTGGCGCGGTACCCCTCGACGGCGTTCTCGATCCGGTTGGCGAGCAGTTCGTACCGTTCGGTACCGCCCTTCCGCAGGTAGTCGGTCGCCCCTCGCCGCAGGGCCTCGCTGGCGACTTCTTCGCTGCCCTTGCCGGTAAAGAGGATGAAAGGGAGGTCGGGACGCTCCTCGCGGACGGCGGCGAGGAATCCGATGCCGTCGGTGCCGGGCATGTCGTAGTCGCTGACGACGCAGTCGACGCCGTCGAGTCGGTCCAGCGCCTCCCCGGGATCGGTCGCCGTCTCGACCTCGACGTGGTCGCTCTCGCGTTCGAGTTGTTGCTCTCGTTCCTTGCGGTCGGTGATGTCGCGGGCCACCCAGACGACGGCCTCATCCTCGCGCACCGCGTC
>PXSG01000035.1 GCA_003023485.1 Halobacteriales archaeon SW_10_68_16 | reverse complement strand
CGGCCTCGTCGAGCGTGGGAACGAGGACGCATACGTCGCTGTCATTCGCCGTGTCGTCGCGTTCCGTCGCGGCGTCACCCTCGGCCATCACCGCTACGTCGATGGCATGGCGGCAAAACTCTTTCCCGGCACGGACGCCGGCACCAGCGCCGGATTCCCGGAGCAGCCGTCACAGCGTCGATTCCTCGCGCCACGTCTCCCCCGCCGGCCGGGTTTCGAAGACGTCGTCGACGTGGAGGCGGTCGCCGTCAACTCGTGCGAAGTTCGTCCACGTGAACGCGAGAGTCAACCGGCCGGTATCGTTCTCGACGGTCGCGTCACGCTCGACGTCGACGATCGCCATCTCCCGGCCTGTCGCCGCGCTGGTCTCCTGGCTGGCCCGGCGGAACGCCTGCAGGCCGAGCGTCGAGCCCTCGCCGTCCTCGAAGGATCGGGCCAGGTCCGAGAACGCTTCCCGGTCCGCGTCGCTCGTGAGGTTGAACGTCGTCGACACTCGCCACCGGGCGTCCCCGCCCGCGCGGAGGTCGACGACCATCGTGACCGGCGCGGTGGCGTCCGGGTCGTCGACTTGCGGCTGTGGCGCCTGTGGCTGTGCAACCGACGGCCGTGTCGCGTCGGCAGCAAGGGGCGTCGCCACTGCGTGCCCTGCCACGAGGACGCCGAGGAGGACGAGCAGGGGGAGGACCAGGGCGGCGCGGGACCCCGGGGACATACGTCCTTCTGCTACCGCCGCGGTCAAAATCCTTTCCATCCCGGGTTAAAACGTTATATCGCCGGATAAAGCGTCTCGGGGGCGCTCAGGCGTCGAACGTCCGTTCGCAGAATGGTATCCTTTTTGTACCGGGCGGAGTATGTCAACGCACATGCCCTGGAAGTCCGCGCTTGTCGCCCTCACCCTCCTCGTGGCAGTCGGGGCCGCGGTCGGTACCGCGGGCGCCGTTACGAACGACGGCGACGTGCGGGCCGTCGACGACCAGCCCCGTGCCGTGAGCACGGTCCCGAACACGACCAACTACCTCTCGCCGGAGACGACCGACCGCACGTCGTTCGTCCGCGGTGACGTCGACGTGACGGCTGCCGCCGGCGCGAGCGCACAGCGCCTGCAGGGCCAGTACGAGCGCAACGTCTTCGACACCCGGTTCGAGTCGACTCCGGAAGACGAACAGGTGGACCTCGTCCGGGAGACGGCCGACAGTACCGACGCGCGCCTGGACCGGCTCGCCACCCGATACGAGGTACTCCTGACCGCCTACAGCAACGGAAGCCTCTCTCCCGGGACGTTCCTGCGTCGGGTCGCCCGCCTTTCCGTCGACGGAGAGGTGGCCCGCAGCAACCTCGAACACGTCTCGGAACGCGTCGACGACTCGGGGACGTCGGTGCCCGTCACACTGGAGACGCGGATCACGGACCTCCAGACCACCCCCGCCACGCTGCCGGACCCGGTGGTGGACCGCACCGAGGCTGGACTGGCAGGCCAGCGTGACCCGCCGGTCGTCTACACCGGCAGCGCAGGGAGCGGCCTCGTGCTGGCGACCGTCGACGACGGCGAACTGATCCGGACCGCCACCATCCCCGGCGACTACGCCCCCGACCAACCCGACCAGTTCGCACAGGCCGAGGGGCGTGAGGTGATCCTCGCGCTCCAGCGGGGCGGCGAACTGTACCCCTGGGCCTACGACAACAACATCGGCGGCCCGCAGATCCGTGGGTTCGGGAACACCGGTATCTACCTCATCCGTGTCAACTACGGTCACGGCACGCTCCAGACGTACCTCTCCGGGGGATCGGGCCAGCCCTTCCACGAGATCCAGACCACGAATCCCGAGGGGGTTCCGGTGACGGATACGACCGTCCGCGCGACGGACTCGCTCAACGTGACCGTCGAGACGACCACCGATTCGGGTCCGATGCGGATCACGCTCATCCAGCCCTCGACCAACGCACCCCTCAACGGCACGGTCTCGGTCGACGGGCAGGTCGTCGGCCGGACCGGCGACGACGGCACGCTCTGGACGGTCCAGCCCGCCGGCCAGTTCCGCGTGAACGTCACCGACGGCCCCAACAGCGTCGAGGTGGCCGTCCCGTAGTCGAGGGGCTCCGGAATTTTATATCCGAAGGCGTGGCCACCCCCGGGCGTGTCCCGTGCGCTCTCCCCGGTCGTCGGCATCCTCTTCCTCGTGGGCGTCACCGTCCTCCTGGCGACGACCGTCGGCGCTCTCGCGGCGGTCGACCCCGCACCGGTCGCACCGACTGCCCACCTGTCGCTGTCTGCCGACGCCAGCCAGGACCGCGTCGCGCTCACGCACGGTGGTGGCGAGACGCTGGACGTGTCGTCGCTGTCGGTGACCGTAACCGTCGACGGGGAGTCGCTGAAGCATCAGCCGCCGGTCCCCTTCTTCGCGGCGACCGGTTTCGAGAGCGGCCCGACGGGGCCGTTCAACGTCGCCAGCGACGACGAGTGGTCGGCCGGCGAAACGGGGGGCTTCCGACTCGCAGCCACGAACGACCCGCAACTCGTCGACGGCGCACACGTCGAGGTGACAGTGGCGACCGACCGGGGGGTGGTCGCCACGCTGGAGACGACGGCGACGTGACGCCGTCGGTGTCCGGTGGCGAGGACTCTATTCGGGAACCTCGGCCAGCGTCGTGATGGCACGCGGGCTCCCGGGGCGGGCCTGCTGGATGTGGTGTTCGAACGTCTCGAAGCCCGCCGCGGCGAACATCCGGTCGGCCTCGCTCTCGTCGTAGAAGAGCATGATGGCGTCGGCGAGTTTCTGGAAGACGGTGCGGTCGGGGTAGTCCGGACCGACGACGAGTGCCTGGCCGCCGGGGCGGGCCACCCGCCGGAGTTCCGCGAGCGCGGCGACGGGGTTGGGCCAGTACTCGATGGAGCCCGACGACCACACCACGTCGAAGGCGTCCTCGGCGAACGGGAGCCGTTCGGCGTCCCCGAGGTAGAAGCGCACGGGGCCGCGCTTGCCGAACTTCTCGAAGGCCCGCGAGAGCTGGTGGGGGCTCTGGTCGAGGCCGTGGACGTGTTCGGTCTCTTCGAGGAGCCGTTCGGTCGCGAAGCCGGTGCCACAGCCGACATCGAGCACGCGGTCTTCCGGCCCGATGTCGAGCATCCCGACCGCCTCGTCGCGCATCTCCTCGTTCCAGACGAAGGGGTTGATGCGGTCGTAGACCGTCGAGAGGTACTTGTAGAAGACGCGTGCGCGTGCCTTGTCTTCGAGGACGCCCATTGTCGGTTTTTGGGTGTTCGTCGGGATAATTCCCCGGATTCCGTTTTCGCAACTACCAAATAGGCACTCGTGGTAGATTGGCGTGATTGAGCGATGCCGGACACACAGGTACTCGAGCGCATCAAGGACGCCGAGCGCGAGGCCGACGAGATCGTGGCCGAGGCCCGCGAAGAGGCCGACGAGATCCGCGAGGAGGCCCGCGAGGAGGCCGAGGACGTCGCCGAGGAACGTCTCGCGGTCGCTCGCGAGGAGGTCGAGGAGGAACGCGAGCGCATCCTCGAGGAGGGGCGCGAGGGGCGCGAGGACCTCGTCTCGTCGGCCGAGAACCGCACGGACGACGTGACCGAGCACGTCCTGGACCTCTTCGAGGAGGCGGTCCATGCTCAGACCTGAGCGGATGAGCCGGGTCTCGGTGACCGGCTCCAAACCCGTGATGGACGACGTCATCGAGGTCGCCCACGACCTGGGGCTGTTGCACGTCACGGAGTACGACGGCTCCTGGGAGGGCTTCGAGCCCGGCGACCCCATCAAGGGCGCCGACGAGGCCTCGGGCAAACTGGTGACCGTCCGCGCGCTGAAGTCGACGCTTGGCGTCACCGGCGAGGACGTCTCGCCGACAAACCGGGTCGTCACCGAGGAGGCGCTCGACGAAGAGTTGGAGGAGGTCCGTGCGGACGTCAACGAACTCGACGACCGCCACGACGAACTCCGGGACGAACTCCGTGACGTCCGGGAACGCATCGACCTGATGGAGCCGTTCGTCGCGCTGGGAATCGACCTCGACCTGTTCTCGGGCTATGACTCGCTTTCCGTCCGGGTCGGCGAGGGTGACCCCGGGTCGGTCGGACGGGCACTCGCCGGCAGCGATGTCGACGCCTCCGAAACCTACACCACGGACGACACCGTGGCGGTCTTCGCCTACACGGACGACGAGATGCTCGCGGACGTCCTCGTGGACGCCACCTTCACCGCCATCGAGATCCCCGACGGCGAGGGCGATCCCGAGGAATATCTGGCGGAGTTGCGCCACCGGGAGCGCGAACTCGAGTCGAAGCTCTCGACTGTCGAGGACGAGATGGAGGATCTGAAACTCGAGGTCGGCGGGTTCCTGCTGGCCGCCGAAGAAGAACTGGCCATCGACGTCGAGAAGCGCGAGGCCCCCCTGGCCTTCGCCACGACCGAGAACGCCTTCGTCGCCGAGGGGTGGATCCCCACGGCCCGCTACGACGAGTTCGAGGGCGCCATCACCGACGCCGTGGGCGACCACGTCGAGATCGCAGAACTCGAACGGGCCGACTACGACGAGGACGGCCACGCGGTCGCCCACGAGGAGGTCTCGGGCGAGGAACCGACGGACGAGTCGGCCGGCGTCGGACAGCCCACGGCCGCCCGCCGGTCATCCAGAACAACCCCGCGGTAAGCAAGCCCTTCGAGATGCTCGTCCGGGTGATCAACCGGCCCAAGTACACCGAGTTCGACCCGACGTTCATCCTCCTGTTGACCTTCCCGGCGATGTTCGGGTTCATGATCGGCGACGTCGCGTACGGGCTCCTCTACATCCTCATCGGCTGGGCGCTGTACACAAAGGTCGACAGCTCGGGGTGGCAGGCCCTTGGCGGCCTTTCGATCTGGTCTGGCGTCTTCACGATGTTCTTCGGGTTCCTGTACGGCGAGTTCTTCGGCTTGCACTTCATCACGAGCGTGTTCTGGGAGGGCGTGGTCGGCCTCCACAGCGCCCCGATGCACAAGGGGCTCCAGCCCGTCGACATCAACTTCGCCCGGGCGTGGCTCGTGGTGGGGTTCGCGTTCGGCCTGTTGCACCTGACGGTCGGCTACGCGCTCGGGTTCCTGAAGGAACTCCGACACGGCGCCTGGGCGGCACTCACCGAGAAGGGGTCGTGGGTGCTGCTGATGGGCGGCGTCTGGCTGTTCATCTTCAGCACCGCCGCCGCCGGCAAGAAACCCGCGTTCATGTTCTCGGTGTTCGGCGCCGAGGGCGCACTCAATCCGCGGACCGGCCAGGAGATCGCCGCCGAGGCGGTCGCCTACCCGCTCGGCTTTACCGGCTTCTCCGAAGCCGCCGGCCTGGCCGGCCTCGCGCTGGCGGCACTAGGGCTGGTCCTGTTGCTCGCCGGCGAGGGGATCATCGGGCTGCTGGAGAGCCTGAACGTCCTCGTGAACGTCCTCTCGTATGCCCGGATCCCCGCGGTTTTGCTGGCGAAGGCGGGGATGGCTTTCGTGGTCAACCTCCTCTTTTTCGGGGCCTACACCCACCACGGGGAGTTCCACTTCTTGACCGGCGACGCGCCGGGGTACGTGGTCTCCGAGTACGGCGCCGAGGCGCTGATGTTCCCCGGACTGATCCACATGGGGATCGTCGGCATCCTCTTCGGTATCGTGATCTTCGTCCTCGGTCACCTGCTGGTGCTGGCGCTGGGCGTCACGAGTGCCGGCCTGCAGGCGGTCCGTCTCGAGTACGTCGAGTTCTTCAGCAAGTTCTACGACGGCGGCGGCGACACGTTCGAGCCCTTCGGCCACGAGCGGAGCTACACCGCCGAACAGTAACGCTCACTCGCCGTCGTGGCGGCCACCGACGACCGGTTCCGAGAGCCTGACACGATTCCCGACAAACCGCCGGAAGTGAGGCCTGACGAGCGGTTTTGAGAAGCTTTATGAGTGCGGTGGCTGGACATACGGCTGTCCGTAAACCGCAAAACCATGAGCGCAACCACCCTACTTACCGAATTCGTACTGCAAGCAAACGGCGGTCCGGGTATTCCGCCGTCGGCGGGCGCGGCACTCGCCGTCGGGCTGGCCGCCCTCGGGGCGGGTATCGCCGAGCGGGGTATCGGTGCCGCGGCTGTCGGTGCGACGGCCGAGGACGACGACATGTTCGGCCGTGGCCTCATCCTCACGGTCATCCCGGAGACACTGGTGATCCTGGCGCTGGTCACGATCTTCCTCGTCTAACCGTCTATGAGCCTCGATACGGTCGTCGCGGACATCCGCGAGGAGGCCGAGCAGCAGGCCGAGCAGATCATCCAGGAGGCCAAAGAGGAAGCCAAAGCCATCATCGACGAGGCCGAGGCCGACGCCGAGGGGATCCGCGAGGAGCGCGAACACGAGGTCGAGCGCCAGATCGACCAGGAGCGCGAGCAGAAACTCTCAAGCGCCAACCTCGAGGCCAAACAGCAACGCCTCGAGGCCCGCCGTGACGTCCTCGAAGACGTCCGCGCGGCGGTCGAGGAAGAGATCGCGACCCTCGAGGAAGGTCGGGAGGAACTGACCCGGGCACTCCTCGAGGCCGCACTCGCAGAGTTCGACGACGACGCGAGCGTCGAGGTGTACGGCCGGTCCGACGACGCGGCCCTGCTGGAGTCGGTCGTCGCCGACTACGACGGTTGCGAGTATGCCGGCGAGTTCGACTGCCTGGGCGGCGTCGTCGCCGAGGCCACCGGGGCGCGCATCCGCGTGAACAACACCTTCGACTCGGTGCTTGCCGACGTCTGGGAGGACAACCTCCGGGAGGTCTCGGAGCGACTGTTCGAGCAATGAGCGTCTACCAGTCCGAGGCGGGCGGCAACTACGAGTACGTCACTGCCCGCGTGCGAGCGCGCAAGGCCGCGCTGTTCGGCGACGACGACTACCGCAAGCTGGTCCGGATGGGTCCAAGCGGCATCGCCACTCGGGGGTCGACCTCGTCGAGTACGCGCTGAACCGCAACCTCGCGAAACACTTCGAGGACCTCCTGCGGTGGGCCGACGGCCGGCTGTACGACTACGTCGCCCGCTACCTGCGGAAGTTCGACGCCTGGAACGTCAAGACGGTCCTCCGGGGCTTATACTCCGGGGCCGGCCGGGCGGACATCGAGGACGACCTCATCCGCGCCGGCGAGTTCTCCGAGGCGTTCCTCGACCAACTTGCGGGCGTCGACTCCGTCGAGGCGGCGGTCGAACTGCTGGGGTCGACCCGCTACGGCGACGCCCTCGAGGACGCCCTGCGCGACTACGAGGAGACCGGCACGCTCGTCCCCTTAGAGAACGCCGTCGACCGCACCTTCTACGAGGAGTTGCTGGCCGAGGCGACCCGCGCCACGGAGCTGTACGCGGAGTTCCTGCACGCCGAGATCGACTTCCGGAACCTCCGGAACGCGCTCCGGCTGGCACGCTCCGGTGCGGACATGGACCCATCGGAGTACTACATCGACGGCGGTCGCCTCTTCGACGCGGGCGAGATCAGACAGCTCGTCGGGAATACGGACCAGCTCGTCGAGCACATCCGCGCGAGCATCTACGGCGACGAACTGGAAGCGGCCCTCGAGACGCTCGAAGACGCCGAGACCCTCATCGCGTTCGAGCACGCGCTCCACCGCGCGGAACTGGAGTACGCCGACCGCCTCTCGAACAAGTACCCGCTGTCGGTCTGTCCGGTGCTCTCGTATGTCCTCTCGAAGGAACGGGAGGTCGAGAACATCCGGGCGATCGCTCGCGGGCGCGAGGCCGGTCTCGAACCCGAAGAGATCGAGGAGGAACTGGTGATCCTATGAGCCAGGAGATCGCCGTCATCGGCAGTCCGGACTTTACGACCGGGTTCCGCCTGGCCGGCGTCCGGAAGTTCGCCGAGGTGCCCGACGACGAAAAGGGAGAGCGCCTCGACGACACGGTCGAGGACCTCTTGTCCGACGAGGACGTTGGCATCGTCGTGATGCACGACGGGGACTTAGAGTACCTCTCGCGGGGCGTCCGCGAGGACGTCGAGACGAGCGTCGAACCGGTGGTGGTGACGCTGGGCGGTGGCGCCGGCAGCAGCGGACTGCGCGCACAGATCAAGCGAGCGATCGGAATCGACCTGATGGACCAAGAATGAGTCAAGCGACAGAATCAGACGTCCGCGAGGACGGCACGATAGAGAGCGTATCCGGCCCCGTCGTGACGGCGACGGACCTCGACGCGAAGATGAACGACGTCGTCTACGTCGGCGAGGAGGGCCTGATGGGCGAGGTGATCGAGATCGAAGGGAACCTGACCACGATTCAGGTGTACGAGGAGACCTCCGGCGTCTCGCCGGGCGAACCCGTCGAATCGACCGGCGCACCGCTGTCGGTCGACCTCGGGCCCGGCATGCTGGATTCCATCTACGACGGCGTCCAGCGTCCCCTGGACGTTCTGGAGGAGAAGATGGGCTCGGCCTTTCTCGACCGCGGGGTCGACGCGCCGGGCATCGACCTGGAGAAGACCTGGGAGTTTACCCCCGAAATCGAGGAGGGCGACGAGGTAGAGGCCGGCGACATCGTCGGCTCCGTGCCGGAGACGCCGAGCATCGACCACAAGGTGATGGTCCCGCCCGATTCGGAGGGCGGAGAGGTCGTGGCCGCCGAGTCGGGGACGTTTACCGTCGAGGAGACCGTCGTAGAACTCGACTCGGGCGAGG
>PXSG01000034.1 GCA_003023485.1 Halobacteriales archaeon SW_10_68_16 | reverse complement strand
CCCGGCGGTCCTGCTCGCCCGACACGCCGGTGCCCGAGACGATGATCGGCACCGACAGTTCCGGGTCGACGGCCGAGAGGTCGGCCGACCGGCTCCCGGCCTCGCGGTACCACCGGAATCCGTCGCGCATCGCGCGGGCTACCGGACCGGTATCCGGCGACCGGAAGGTCCCGAGCGCCGAGGTGTGGGCCTTCGTGACGTCGCGGGCGGCGTGGAGTTCGTCGTCGAAGGCGACGTAGGCGCCGCCGGCCGCCTGGAGCCGGTCGGTGACGGCAGCCCGGACCGCCGTGTGGATGTTGGCGGGCCCGTCCGCGCTCCGCTCGTCGGGCCGGCGCTGGGCGCCCGTACAGACCACCGGCGGGCCGTCGGTCAGCAGGTCCAGCGCGTAGGCAGTCTCCTCCAGCGTGTCGGTGCCGTGTGTCACGACGATTCCGTCCGTGTTGTCTGCGTCTGCGACGTGTTCCTGAAGCGAATCGACCGTGGACAGCTGGACGTCGAACCCCGGCGAGTCCGCGACGTCGGTGACCGTCAGGTCAGCCAGGTCGGCCAGGTCCGGCACCGCCTCGACGAGCGTCTCCCCGTCCAGTTCCGGCGCCGCGCCGCCCTCCTTGGCCGTCGACGCGATGGTGCCGCCGGTCGCGAGAACGTGAATCTCGGATCTCGTCATACCCCGCCCCTCGCAGGTCCCGACAATCGGTCTTTCGCTCGGTCGATCCGGTACTGGAACGACAGCAATCCGTATCAGGGCACGATGACCAGCTTGCCCATGAAGCTGTCCTCCATGACCGCCCGCTGGGCCTCGGCGGCCTCGCCGAGGTCGTAGCGCCGTGCCACCCCGATCGAGAGTTCTCCCGCGCCCATGAGGTGGGCGACGCCGCGTAGCGGGACACGGAGGTCGGGCGTGTTGAACATGCTCATGAACTGGTAGGAGACGTCCTTCGAGCGGGCGACCCCGACCGCAGAGAAGCCGGGTCCGGGGTCGTTCTCGCCGATGCCCACCACGCGCCCGCCCGTCGTGGCCACCTCGGCGTCCAGTTGCAGGTAGTCGTCCAGCCGGTGGTCGAGCACGACGTCGACGCCGTCGCCGGCAGCGGCCTCGACGATGGCCGCGTCGAGGTCCTCCCGCCCGTAGTCGAGGACCGTCCCGGCACCGAGGGCCGCCACGTCGTCGTGGTACTCGGGGGCGGCGGTGGCGATGGTCCGGGCGCTCACCGCGTCGGCGATCTGGACCGCGGCGTGGCCGACGCCACCCGATCCGCCGTGTATCAGTGCGTCCTCCGCGGGGTCGAGCGCGGCGTGGTCGACCAGCGCCCGCCAGGCCGTCCCCGCGACGACGCCGGCCCCGCCCGCCTCGACGAGGTCCGCGCCCTCGGGCAGGCCGACGAGGCGGTCCTCCGGGACGACGGCGTACTCGGCGTAGGCTCCCTGGTGGGTGGCGTTGCCGATGCCGGTGCCGTAGACGCGGTCGCCGACATCGAAGCCATCGACGTACTCGCCGACGGCGGCGATCTCACCCGCGATGTCGACACCCGGCGAGAAGGGGAGTCCGACCGGGGTGTACGACCCCTCGCGGAAGTAGGTGTCGACGGGGTTGACGCCCGCGGCGGCCACCTCGACGAGCAGTTCGTGGCCGCCCGGACTCGGGCGCTCGACCTCGTCTACCTGGAGTACATCACGGTCGCCGTGTTCGTGGAGACGCACGGCTTGCATAGCGTGTGCAAGCACACCACCGACCCGTATAAGCGTAGTCACAGCGGCGTCGCTCGCCGATTTCGCGGACGCTCGTGACGACGGAACCGGCAGGGCGCTACTCCAGCCAGTCCGGGTTGGGACGGGGCGGGCTGAAGACGTCCACGGCGAGGACCGTCTCGTCGCCGCGGTTCTCGGCGCCGTGGACCTCGCCGCTCGCCAGGCTGTATCCCTCGTCGGGCCCGACGGTCACCTCGCCGCCCTCCAGGAGGAAGACCAGTTCGCCGGCGTAGATGTAGCCGACCTGTTCGTGGTGGTGGCTGTGCTCGGGCACGACCGCGCCGGGTTCCATCCGCACGTGCTGGACGCTCATCCCCTCGCCGGCCACGAGCTGTGAGAGGTGTACGCCCGGTTCGACCTCGACCGTCTCGGCCGCGTCGCCTGCGGTGTCCATACCGTTCTCTGGGGCGGCCCGATAAAAAGTTCCCCCGACCGGACGTCAGTCTTTGTTCAAGAAGTCTATGCTGAGAAGGTCGGTAATGCCCGCGACGTCAAAGTCCGTGTCCGCCACGACCAATCGCTCGCCCAATCCCTTCGCAGTCCCGGCAATGTAGGCGTCCCGCGCGGTCAGCGGTTCCCCCCACTGCTGGAGTGAATCCTGCAGTTCGCCGGCCGTCCTCGCCAACTCGGCAGTCTCGTCGAGTACCGTGAGCCATTCGAGTGCTCCATCGACGGCGTCGAAGTCTGCAGGACCCGTTTTGAATACTTCCCCCTGGTAGACTTCGAATAGCACCAGCGGCGGGGCAACGGCTCGCTCGTCACGGTGAGAGTGAACGTAATTCACGGCTTCTGCGTCTCCGTTGAGATACTCGATGAGGACGCTACTGTCGTAGAGCATCATTGCGATCCGACGCCTCGTTTCATCTCCTCGCGCCTCTTCCGCGCTTTCTCGGCAGCGTCGGTCCCTTCCCAGAGCCCAGCACCTGCGTCGACGGCTTCGCGCCGTTCCCGGATGAGTCGCGAGAGGAGGTCGTCGAACGTCTCGTTATCGCCCTTAAGCGCCGCGAGTGCGGCGTGTGTGTCGTCTTCGACCCGAATGCTCTTGCTCACGTAGTACAGTATACGGCTCTGTATACAAGACGGTTCCGGGAACTCGATTCGACGAGTGTTCACCCACCGAACTCCTCGGTGAGCGCGGGCACGACGTCGAAGAGGTCATCGACGATGCCGTAGTCGGCGATGTCGAAGATGGGCGCGGAGGGGTCGGTGTTGATGGCGACGATTGTCTCGGCACCCTTCATGCCGGCGACGTGCTGGACGGCCCCGGAGATGCCGATGGCGATGTAGACATCCGGCGAGACGACCTTCCCGGACTGGCCGACCTGGCGGTCCTGGGGGAGCCAGCCGTTGTCGACGATGGGCCGCGAGGCCGAGACTGTCGCGTCAAGGGCGTCCGCGAGTTCGAAGATCAGGTCGAGGTTCTCCTCCTCCTCGATGCCACGGCCGACCGAGACCAGCACGTCGGCGTCGGTGATGTCGACGTCGCCGGCGCCGACCTCCTGGTAGCCCGTCACCGTCGAGCGGACGGCCGCTTCGTCGATGGCCACGTCGAACGGTTCGACGGTCGCGTCGCCGGCACCGCTGGCGGCAGGCCACTCGGCGCCCCGGATGGTGACCACGGCACGCTCGCCGTCGACGGCGAGTTCGGCCTCGGCCTTGCCGCCGTAGAGTTCCCGCGTGACGGTCAGGCCGTCGCTCGCGTCGAGGCCGACGGCGTCGGTCACGAGCGGCCAGCCCAGTCGTTCGGCCAGCGCCGGTACGTAGTCGAGGCCGTTGACCGAGTTGGGCGCCAGGACGTAGGTGGGGTCGACCGCCTCGACCAGCCCCTCGACGGCCTGGACGTAGACGTCGTGGTTGAACTCCTCGCCGTACTCGACGGTGTGGACGGCGTCGACACCCTCACGGTTCAGCCGCTCGGCGTAGCCCTCGACGTCGCCGCTGACGACCGCGACGTGTAACTCGCCGCCCGCCGCGTCCGCGAGGTGCCGGCCGGCCGACAGCAGTTCGAAACTGACCTCCCGCAACTCGCCACGGCGGTGCTCTGCGATTGCGAGGACCGTCATGCGTCCACCCCCATGTCGCGCAACAGGTCGGCCAGTTCGCCCGCAGTCTCGTCGGCGTCACCCTCGAACAGCGTCACGTCGCTCTCCGTTTCGGGTTCGTACAGCGACTCGACTGACAGCGAGAAGGCGAGGTCCTCGGCCCCGAGTCCAAGGTCGGCCAGCGACTTCGCTTCGAGGGGTTTGCTCTGGGCCTGGCGGATACCCCTGAGGCTCGCGTACCGGGGTTCGTTGATGCCGGTCTGGATGGTAAAGACTGCGGGGAGTTCGACGTCGGTCAGTTCCTCGACGCCGCCCTCGAGTTCGCGGTGGACGCTCGCGACGCCCGCCTCGCGGTCGAGGTCGAGGTCGTTGACGACGGCGGCCCACTCGAAGTCGAGGGACTGGGCGAGCGCGACGCCGGTCGCGCCGAAGGCGTCGTCGCCGGTCTGGACGCCCGAGAGCACGAGGTCGGGCTCTTCCTCGCGGGCGACGGCAGCGAGGAGACGTGCCTTCGTCCCGGGGTCGAGCACGTCCGCCGCGAGGCCCTCGTCCCAGACTCTGACCGCGCGGTCGGCGCCCTTCGCGAGGGCCTGCCGGACCGTCTCCTCGACGCGCTCGGGACCGACGGTCGCCGTCACGACCTCGACGTCGTCGTGGGCCTCGCCCAGCTGGACCGCCTCCTCCAGGGCGTAGTCGTCCCACTCGTTGAGGTCGTAGGTGAGATACCGGTTGTCGACGCGGGTGCCGTCGATCTCGAAGTCGTCGTCGACCGTGACTTCCTCGGCGACGGTGACCAGGATTTTCATACGCCGGAGGATTCGTCCGCGTGGCCGAAAGCGTTTCCCTACTCCTCCAGGTCGGTCACGTCCTCCTCGGGGAAGGAGATGAGGTTCTCCCGCCCGATGCGGAGTTTGTCGATCCGGCCCTCCCCCTCCATCGCCGAGAGCAACTGCGAGACCTTGGCGTTCG
>PXSG01000028.1 GCA_003023485.1 Halobacteriales archaeon SW_10_68_16 | reverse complement strand
TTCAGCCACTCGGGCTTGCGCGCGCGACTCATTGGTCGGAACGTGGGGCGCCCGCGTCTAAAACCCACGGGCTTGGCCGAGCACCGCAGCGAGCACCGCGAGCGAGGAGCGCAGGACAGAAACGCCTATGGCGTGAGCGCCCTGCCCCCTCGGTGTGGCAGGACACGCCGAAAGCGAGGCCGACATCGCCGTGGGGGAGGTCCTCCCGGACTTCGCGGCCGCGTTTCCCTTCGAGCGGTTCAACGCGATGCAGGCGAAGACCCTCCCGGCCGTCCTCGATACCGACGAGAACGTGGTCGTCAGCGCGCCCACCGCCAGCGGCAAGACAGCAATCGCGGAGGTGGCCATCTGCCGGACACTTGCGGCGGGCGGGACCGCCCTCTTCCTCGCGCCCCTGCGCGCACTCACCAACGAGAAGGAACGCGAGTGGGAGCGCTTCGAGGACCTGGGGTATTCGGTGTACGTGGTCACCGGCGAGCGCGACCTCAACCCCCGCCGGGCCGAGCGCGCGGACGTGCTCGTGATGACCCCCGAGAAAGCCGACTCGGCGACGCGCAAACACGACTCCCGCCGATATTCGTTCATCCGCGAGGTGGACTGCTGTGTCATCGACGAGGTCCACCTCCTCGATTCGACCGAGCGCGGGAGCGTCCTCGAAGTGACGGTCGCCCGCCTACGGCGCCTCTGTGCCCCCCGCATCGTCGCCCTCTCGGCGACCATGCCCAACATCGACGACGTTGCGGCGTGGCTGGACGCCCCCGAGGAGACGACCTTCGCGTTCGGCGAGGAGTACCGCCCTGTGCCCCTGGAAGCGGACGTCGCGGTCTACAGCCACGGCGAGAACGCTTTCGCCGACAAGTACCGCCGGCTGTTCCGGGCGCTGGACCTCGTCGAACCCCACGTCCGCGAGGACGGCCAGGCGCTGGTGTTCGTCTCCTCGCGCCAGGACACCGTCCAGGCCGCAAAGAAGACCCGCGACGAACTGGCCGAACGGGACGTCCCCGTCGGGGCACGGGGCGACTACGACTTCCACACCGACGCCGCCGAACTGGCAAACGACACCCTCCGCCAGTCCGTCCTGGACGGCGTGGGCTTTCACCACGCCGGCCTCTCCCGGAGCGACAAGGACCGCGTCGAGGCGTGGTTCCGCGGGGGGAAGATCCGGATTCTGTTCTCGACGTCGACGCTCGCGTGGGGTGTGAACCTCCCCGCGCGGTGTGTCGTCATCCGCGACACCAAGTACCACGACCCCCTGGAGGGTGAGGTCGAGATGAGCCCGCTGGACGTCCTCCAGATGCTCGGCCGGGCCGGTCGGCCGGGCTACGACGACCAGGGATACGCCTGGGTGGTCTGTGACCGCGCCGACGCCGACCGCTACCGGCGCCTCCTCTCGGAGGGCAAGCCCATCGAGTCCCGGCTGGCCGATATCGAGCGCGGCGCCCGGCCCGGCGGCAACGGCCACGGCGAGGCCGTCGCGACGGACCTGGCGGTCCACCTCAACGCCGAGATCGCGCTGGGAACCGTCGGGGACATCGAGGACGCGATGGACTGGCTGGAGACGACCTTCTACTACGTGCGCGCCCAGCGCGAGTCGGGGTACGTCGCGGGCGAGGAGTTGCGCGAGCGCGTCAGCGCGACCCTCTCCTGGCTGGTCGACCAGGGGTTCGTCGAGACCGAGGGCCTGGCGGTCGAACCGACACCGCTCGGGCGCCTCGCCTCGGATTTCTACCTCGACCTCGAGACAGCGCGCCGCTTTGCTGACCTCCCCGACCGGGAGTCATTCGACACCTTCGACATCCTCCGGGCGGTCGCGGGAGCCCCGGAGTTCGAGAGCGTCAGCACCCGCAGCGACGAGGCGGACGCGGTCGATGCCGTCCTCGGAGACCGCGCTGGGGACCTGGCGGACGGCCCCCGGAAGGTGCTGGCCATCTGCAGGGCAGCGATGGACGGCACCACGCCCGCCGCGTTGCGCAGCGACGCCTGGGTCATCCGGCAGAACGCGCTCCGCCTGCTCGCGGCGCTGCGGGCCATCGTCGACCGGTTCGGCGAGGCCCGCGGGGCCAACCTCGTCTGTCGCGTCGCGGCCCGCGTCGAGGACGGCGTCAGCGAGGACGCGGTCGGCCTCACGGCCATCGACGGCGTGGGAGCCACGCGCGCCGGCACGCTCGCTGCCGCCGGATTCACGACGCCCGTGGACGTCCTCGAAGCGGGCACAGACCGGGTCGCAGCGGCCGGCATCGCCGATGGCGTCGCCGAACGGGTAGTCGAGAGCGCCCGGGAGTTGCCGGCAGTCGAGATTGAGTGGGGGTCGCTGCCCGCGACAATCGGGTCCAGGGAGCGCGAACTCCACGAGGTGACCGTCCGGTCGACCGCGGGCGACGCTCGCGCCGGCGTCCGCGTGACCGTCAACGGCAACGAAATGACCGGCAAGGACTGCTATCTCGGGACGACGACGGTCCCGGTGGCGCTGTTCGGCGGTGACGTCGCGGAACTCACAATCGGGATCGAAGTGGCCTTTCCGGAGTTGCCGCTGGCACCCGTGCGGGCAACCCGGACGGTACGAGTCGAGTGACTGGCTGTGACCCGACGCCGTTGGGACCGCATATAAGTGAGTGGCTGTCGGAGTGTCGCACATGGAGACGCTGCTACTTGATTCGGACGACGTCGCGGAGAGCGCGCAACTGTCGAAGGTCATCGACGCCGTTGAGGGAGCCTTCGGCGCCTACGCCCGCGGCGCCACGCAGATGCCCGCCAAGTCCTACATCGACCTCCCCCAGTACGACGGGGACTTCCGGTCGATGCCCGCCTACATCGACGCCACCGAGGGCGCGGGCGAGAACTGGGAGGGGGCGGGCGTCAAGTGGGTCAACTCCCATCCCGGAAACCCCGACCGCCACGACCTCCCGACGGTGATGGGGACGGTCATCTACTCGGACCCCGAGACCGCGTTCCCGCGGGCAGTCATGGACGGCACGCACCTGACCCGCCTGCGGACGGGCGCCGCCGCCGCGGTCGCGACGAAGTACCTCGCCCGCGAGGACGCCACCTCGCTGGGACTCGTCGGGGCGGGCATCCAGGCGTACTGGCAACTGGAGGCCATCGCCGAGGTTCGGGACATCCAGCGGGTGGTCGTCAGCGACGTCGACCCCGGGGCCAGGCAGGAACTGATCGACCGCTACGGCGACGACTTCGAGATTACCGAGGGGAGCAACGCCGACGCCGCAGCCTGTGACATCGTCTCCACGACGACGCCCGTCCGCGACCCCGTCGTCGATGCAGTCGGTGCCTCGACGCACGTCAACGCGATGGGTGCCGACGCCGAGGGCAAACACGAGATCGCCGACGACGTCCTCCTGGAGGCGAAGCTCGTCATCGACGACTACGACCAGTGTACCCACTCCGGAGAGATCAACGTCCCCTGGAGCGGGGGGGTTCTTGGCGACGCGGACCTCCACGGCGAACTCGGTGACGTCGTTGCCGGAACTGTCGAGGGCCGGACCCCCGACGACGGCGTCACCGTCTTCGACTCGACGGGTCTGGCCATCCAGGACGTCGCCGCCGCCCACGTCGTCTACGAGCACGCCCGCGAACGAGGCATCGGGACGGACTTCCCGCTGGTCGGCACCGAGACGTAGCCCACCCGTTTGGGACGAAGGGTTTTGTGCGTCCGATCCCGAGGTTCGGACATGACTCACCACGACGACCACGAGCACGACGACCACGCGCTCGGCAGTTGCGCGAGTCGGACCGACGCGGAGGAGGCCGCAGAGCGGACCGCCACGGCGACGGGCTTCGCCGGGTCGGTGCTTGGCGCAGCCGGCGGGCCGGCCGGCGCGACGCTCGGCGGCCTCGTCGGCGGCACCGCGGGCTACCTCGCGGGCTACACGGCCGCCAAGGCGTCGGGCCGCGACCACGGTTCGGACACCGGTGGCGGGTCCGCGGAGATTCCGGTCGACGAAGAGGGAGCAGAGAGTTGAAAAACCGATAGAATCTGATAGGCTGTCCAACTCCGGTAGCCTCCAGTCCGTCCGAAGCCTTATCCCCGCCTCGAAGTACGACCGGGCGACAGCGCGGATGTCGTCGCCAGTCATGGTTCCGGCGGCTCCCCGTCGTAGGCGTCCATGTCGCGATAGAAGTTCAGCAGGCCGAACTTCAGTTTCTCGGGGGCGACGTCGACCATCTCGGCCCGGTCCTCGGCCGGGAACGCCCCCCGGACGGCGTACTCGGGGAGTTCGATCTCGGCCCGTTCGGTGTAGCGGGCGTCCAGCAAGACTCGGGCGCCGAAGTCCTCGGGCGAGCGCACTACCCGACCCATGGCCTGTCTGGTCTTGCGGATCGTCGGGATCTCGACGGCGTAGTGCCAGCCCACGTCGTCGTCCCCGGTGGGCCCGGTCGCGTCTTCACTGGCCTCGAAGGCCGCGTCGTAGGCCTCCTGGACGGCCGCCATCCGGTCGTCGAGGTGGGGGTACGGCACGCCGACCACGACCACCGTCCGAGCGTCGTCGCCGTCGTAGCTGACCCCCTCGCCCAGCGTGCCCCACAGCGAGGTACAGAGGACGCCGTCGTCGTCGGCGGTGAACGTCTCGCGCAGTTCGGTGGCGGGCGTGCCCGGTTCGTCGAGGTACGGCGTGCCGACATCGAGGCGGTCGTGGTAGCGCTCGGCCTCCGCGTAGGAGGGGAAGAAGGCGATCGTGTTGCCCGGCGTAAAGCGGACGGTACGGGTCGTCGCGCTCGCTGGCGAACAGCGCCGGGCCGTCGACCGCGTAGGTCCGGCGACGCTCCTCGGGAAACTGGGGGCCGTAGGTCAGCGTCGCCGGGTCGGCCAGCCCGAGGACGTCCTCGGTCACGTCGAAGGGGCGCAACGTTGCGCTCATGAGGACGCTGGCGTGCAGATCCGCAAAGAGGTCCCGTGTGACCCGCTCGGGGATGCAGGTGTACAGTTCGGCGCGGCCGTAGACCTCGCCGTCGCCGTCGTCGTCGCGCCGGACGCTCACCACGGGGTAGGTACCCCGCTGGTCGGCCTCGGCGAACCAGGACTCGAGGAACTGCGCTGCCTGCAGTGTCGGACACTCCTTGCGGACGCTCGTCTCGCCGTCCTTGTAGGCCGCCTCGTAGCGCCCGTCGAGTTCCCGGCCGAGTTCGAGCGCGTGGTCGATCTCCTCGCGGAAGCCCGGGCCCGTGTACTCCCGGAGAAAGGCGAGCGTCAGATCGTCCCGGCGGTCGTCGTTGGCGATCGAGAGGTCGTACCAGGTCCCGCCGACGCGCTCGCGCTCGCCGAAGGTGAACGCCTCCTCGTAGGCCGCCCGCAGCGCGGCGCAAAACGTCGCGATGACGTTTTCGGCGGCCGTCACGCGGTCGTCGTCGAGTTCGGCCAGTTCGTCGACGGCACCCGCCAGCGTCGTCTCGGTCAGCGTCCGCCGGGCGTGGTCGCGGGCCGCGTCCTCGACGTTGTGGGCCTCGTCGAAGACCGCGATGACGTCTTCGGGGTCCCGGCCCAGCCACCGGAAGAACTGCTCGCGGATGGTCGGGTCCAGCAGGTGGTGGTAGTTACAGACCACGAGGTCGACACGGTCGACACCTTCCTTTAAGAGTTCGTACCCGCAAAAGCCCTCCCGATGGGCGCGCTCGTAGATTTCGTCTGGCGAGCGTGCGTCGGCGTACAGCCACGCGAAGAAGTCGTCGGTGTCGCCCGTGAGGTTGCGGTAGTAGTGGTCGCAGGTCGCCTTCTCCTCGAAGGCCGCCAGGTCGTCCTCGACGGCGTCCAGTTCGTCCATCACCGCCTGCCTGGCCTCGACCGCGGCGCCGTCGCCGGCCTGGCCCTCCTCTAAGAGCGACCGCTGTTTCCGTTCGAGGTCGGCCCGCTCGCGCTCGGTCTCGACGAGGTCACGGGTCGTGTCGCGGAGGGCCTGACACTCCTCGTAGCCGACGTCGATGTGACACATCGAGGACTTCCCGCGGAAGACGACTGCCCGCAGCGGTTCCTGGTCGGTGATGGCCGAGGCCTCCCGGCGGAACTGGCGCATCTGCTGGTGGACGTTGGTCGTGATGACGACCGTCTTGTCGGTCTCGCGGGCGTGCTCCAGCGCCGGTGTGAGCGCGGCCAGCGTCTTGCCGGTGCCCGTCGCGCCCTCGAAGAGGATGTCCGTCCCCTCGGACAGGGCGTCGTAGACCTGCCCCATCGCCTCCCGCTGGTGGTCGTAGGGCTCCTCGTAGGGGAAAAACCGCAGGTACGACGGGCGGGACACGTCCGAGAGTATCACGCTCTCGTATATAAGGGCTGGCCGGCCGCGGTGGAAGTATTCTCGGAACTACGCAAGATCCTCGGGCTGTGTGCCGACACCCTCGGGCCAGCCGGTCGGCCGTGCCGGCGAGGGCTGGGCGTGTTCGCGTTTGAGTACCATGAACGTCCGCTCCAGGGAGAGGACCAGTTCGTCGTCCTGATTGAACGCCCGGACCTCGGCGGTAACGAGCCCGACGTGGTCGCGGGACTCGCTCTCGCGCTTGTGGATGATCTCGCTCTCGGCGAAGATGGTATCGCCGTGGAAGACCGGCGCGTGGTGGCGTACCTCGTCGTACCCGAGGTTCGCGGTGGCGTTCATCGTGAGGTCGATGACGCTCATCCCCACCGCCAGCGAGATGACGAAGAGGCCGTCGACGAGACGTTCGCCGAACTCCGTCGCCGCGGCGTAGGGCTCGTTGAAGTGCATCGGGTTGACGTTCATCGTGATGTTGGTCAGCCACACGTTGTCCGTCTCGGTCACGGTGCGCCCGTAGGGGTGTTTGTAGATGTCCCCGACCGCGAAGTCCTCGTAGTAACGACCCTGCCAGCCGGCGACGAGTCGCCTGTCTGTCTCCTCCGTCATACCACCCACGTCGCACCCGCCGGGAAAAAAGCTGTCACACCCTCGCGGCGATTTGTTACGCAATCGCGTCGAGAACGCCGTCGAGAAGAACCGCGCGAAGCGACAGGCCGCGACACAGCGGGCGCGCCTCCGGTCGATCGTCGACAACGCCCCGGTGGTCCTGTTCACCCTCTCGACGGGGAAGGCCCTGGAGTCGCTGGGGCTTGCCCGCGGGGGCTTTCCGGCTGGCGGTGACAGACACAGAAGCAATCGTCTCGAACTGGCTGGGAAGATTCTGCTAAATTAGCGGTGCCACCATGCCAACTCCTCTCAATAATAGGACCTAATAAGCCACAAGGAGTAATAACCCATTAAAGAATATTATCATTATTGTTCATAATGTTTTTGTACCCCGACAGCGAGGGGCCAGCCACAGCGCGAGGCAGTTCGCGCAGACCACACATGACACGAGACGACTCAGGCACGGACGAAGTTGCGAGTCGCGTTCGAGACACGGGGCCCTACATCCGGGAGATAGACAATCCCGGGGCCCGGGAGCTGCGCCGGAAGCTAAACGAGCAGGACTTCGTGTTCGCGCCGGGGCTCTACCACGCCCTGGACGCCAGACTGGCCGAGATGGCGGGCCACGACGCCGTCTACATGTCGGGGTACTCGACGGTGCTGGGCCAGTTCGGCTACCCGGACCTGGAGATGGTGACGATGACAGAGATGGTCGAGAACGGCAAGCGCATCGCCGAGGCCACGGAGTTGCCGGTCATCGCCGACGCCGACACGGGCTACGGGGGCGTCCACAACGTCCGCCGCGCGGTCCGGGAGTACGAGAAGGCCGGTGTGGCCGCAGTCCACATCGAGGACCAGACCTCGCCAAAGCGGTGTGGCCACATCGCGGGCAAGCAGGTCGTCTCCCGCGAGGAGGCCGAGGCCCGCTTCGCGGCGGCCGTCGACGCCAAGCAATCGGCGGACACGGTCATCATCGCCCGCACGGACGCCTACGGCTCCGCGAACGGCGACTGGGAGGAACACCTCGAACGCGGCCGCATCTACGCCGACGCCGGCGTCGATCTGGTGTGGCCCGAGATGCCCGATCCCTCCCGCGAGGACGCCGTCGAGTACGCCGAGACCATCCACGAGACACACCCCGACCTCGACCTGGCGTTCAACTACTCCTCCAGTTTCGCCTGGAGCGAGGAGGAAGATCCGCTGACCTTCCAGGAACTGGGCGACCTGGGCTACAAGTACATCTTCATCACCCTCTTCGGCCTGCACTCCGGCGCCCACGCCGTCTACGAGGACTTCAAGAACCTCGCCGAGAACGACGAACAGGCCCAGTTCGACCTCGAAGGGCGGTACCTCGGTCACGAGACCGAGAGCCACCACGAGCTGTCCTTTGTCCCCCGCTTTCAGGACATCGAGACCGAGTTCGTCCCCATGGCCAGCAAGCGCCAGGAGGACTCGGCCGGGTTCACCGAGGACGGCGAGACGGTGATGACCAGCGAGAGCGACGACTGATCGCCCGTTTCGCGCCCGTTCAGTCTCTCGAGGAACACGAACTGCGAGGATTCGTCCCTTTTAAGACTACAGGAGATCACCACTCGAATATGTCCACCGACAAGCGAACGCACGACCGGAAGTTCGTCCGGACGTTCTTCACGACGCCGACCGCCGTCGAGGGCGAGGACGACTCCGCGAAGATGCTCCAGAGTGCCATCGGGCTGCGTGGCATGCAGGCCCCCGACGTCTGGGTGCCCGACAACGAGGACGCCACCGCGCCGAACATGCGCGACGAGGGCGCCCGGAACATCATCGACGTCGTCGCCGCCGAGGGCGCGGACTTCCCCGGCGAGATCCACCCCCGCGTCGTCTGGCACCGCGACGACCCCGGCACCCGCTACCAGGGATTCGAGCACATGCGCGAGATCGCCGACCCCGACAACGGCGCCATCGAGCACATCGACGGCTTCGTCATCCCCGAGGTGGGCGACATCGACGACTGGAAGAAGGCCGACGAGTTCATCACATGCTGGTCAACGGCGAGGTCGACTACACGAAGGACATGCGCGCCATCACGCCCACGGGCGAACTCCCACCCTGGCCCGAACTGCGCCACAACACCTCCCGCGCGGCGAGTGCGGCGGGACTCATCGCGGTCGACGGCCCCTACGACGACATCCGCGACGTCGAGGGCTACCGCGACCGGATGCGGGACAACCAGGCCAAGGGCCAACTCGGCATCTGGTCGCTGACCCCCGGCCAGGTCCTCGAGGCAAACAAGTCACCGCTCCCGCCCGTGGAGGGCTACTGGGTGCTCGACGCCGACGGCCGCGATGTCGAACTCGGATCGGAGAACGGCGTCGAGGTCTACGACGGCGACCGCGTCTCGCTTGCTGAAAGCGACGGCGGCTACGTGCTGACGGTGGGGGGCGACGAGCTGGAACTCGACGCCGAGGAACTCCGCGAGGAGCTGCTGGACATGCTCTCGTACGTCCCGAGCATGGACGACATCGTCGACTCCATGGAGGAGTTCGAGGCCGCCAAGGAGGCCGGCCGTGGCGCCATCGCGATGACCCAGGCCGCGACGGTCCGCATCGACGGCATCGAAGTCGACGCCGAGCGCGACCGCATGTGGGACGAGGCGACCTACCAGGCCCTCCAGACCCCGATTACGCTGTTCCAGGACGTCTACGAGAACCGTCCCGACCAGCACGAGGACCTCGCCGAACTGTACGGCGAGGAGGTCGTCGAACGCGCGACGAACGTCGGCTAGCCCGGCATATCGACGCTACGATTCGGCGCCACACTCCGGACAGACGAGGTCGAACCCGTCGTCACCCGGAATCGCGCGCATGTTGTCGTTCCCGCAGTCGGGACACTCCCGCGGGATGCGGACGTCCTCAGTTTCGCGCGGGGCGCCCAGCGCGAATGCCAGCAGTTCCCCGTCGCCGTCGTTGTACCCGGACTGGTACTCCCCCGGCGCGAAGCGGATGGCCTCGCCCGCTCCAACCGTGATTTCGTCGTCCAGGGTTTCGAATGTCGCCCCACCCTCGACGATCAAGAAGACCTCCTCCTGGTCCATGTGTGCGTGGAGGCCACCGGAGAAGCGCTCGCCCGGAGCGAGGCGGTAGCGGTTGACCGCGACGTCGGTCGCACCGAGCGGGTCAGAGAGCCCGCGGCGGTCGATGTCCCGTCCGAACGCGCTCGGTTCGACGTCGTCGATGGTGACTTTCTCCATGGTCGTACGTGTGGACACCGTGCACTAATAAAGATGTGTCAAATACCCCCGGATAAGAGTTAGACTTACAGCCAGGCGACCAGCCCACCGAGATCGAATACAATCCAGACGAGGGAGAAGTTGTGTTCTCATTTTCACCCAACAAGTGACTTTCAGAAAACGCGATTGACGGAAGTGCAGTGGGAGCGAGTTGGAAGTCGGCCTGTTCAATCGCGTGGGGAGTTTACATGTCGGGCAATTCCTCTGGATCAAGAGATGTGACTGTATCTTTCTTGTCTTCCTCTTCCTCGACATCACCGAAGAAATCATCAAACCAGTCGCCGATGACATCCGTGGCGACGTCATCTACTTTCTTCAGAGTGTCACCCAGCACAATCTCAACATCCTCGTCTTCGAAATCGGCTTCCAGATCTTCTTTGAGTTCGAGGGCAAGGTGAAATTCCCATCGTATGAACCGTTTTATTTCCTCTCGATTCGGTTCGAGAACGTCCTCTCGCAGGCGATCCAGTCCAAGGTCTGTATCTCCGGACATACGGCTTCGTTTATGGTACCCGATGTTTTCAATTGATAGGATAGTTTCATCATAAAACTCCGTCGAGCACGCGGGAGAGACCGCGGCCGGCGAAACCGGGCCGTACGGGCTGTCACTCCCCGTAGCCGTAGATACCGGAGTCGGGGAAGAAGTCGGCCCAGGCGAACCAGAACATCTCGCTGCGGTCGTTGGCGCGCTCCAGCGTCGTCCCCTCGTGGGGGCCATCCAGGGCCTTCCCGGAGACAATCGCCCAGCGGGACCCCCCGGCGGTGAGGACGTCGCTGTCGCGGTCGAATTCGAGGGTCTCGCCGTCGACGCGGCGCACGTAGGCGACCAGGGAACCGTCGGCGGTCGCGACGACCACGGGGAGGTCGCCGACGGTGTCGTTGACGACCCCGCCCTCGGCCTCGACGTTGTCCAGCGGGTACGCTCTGGCGACGTCGTCGGTCGCCACGCCGATGACGCTGGTCTTGGGATGGAGTCTGTCGTCGGGGTTCTGCCCGCCGATGCCGATGCGGGCGCTCTCGTCGTAGCCGTCGTAGGGGTTGGCGTCGTAGTTGCGCGTCTGTTCGCCGGTGACCGTGTTCGAGGCAGGCGGCGGGAGCAACACCTCGGTGTCGGGGTGTTCGTCGCGCCACTTTCGCCAGGTGGTGATGGTCGAGGGCCGCAGCGTCATCGTCTCGCCGGTCTTGGGTCCCCGCACGGCCGTCGCGAACGAAGACCGTCTCCTCGCCGTCCACGCGGCGCTGGGCGGTGACGCCCGAACCACACAGCGGGCAGTAGCTGACCAGCAGCGGGCCGCCAAACGAGTCGTTGACGACCTCGTGCCAGTTCAGGATGCCCAGCGGGTAGGCGCGGGCGTGGCCGTCGACCGTGACGCCGACGACCCGGTCCTCGGCGTCGAGGCTCGCGTCGAAGTCCGACCAGTCCTCGCCGAAGACGGGCTCGGTTATCGCCGGGATGGCGTCCTTGGGTGCCCCGCGTTTGAGGTCCGGCCCCCGCTCCAGGGGCAAATCGACGTCCGCGAGGGTCTCGACGTCCCCTGTTTGTCCGCCGACGTCGGCGTCGGGTGCCGGGTCGGACGCCGGTTCCCGCGACGGCGCGGCGGTCGGTGTCGGCGTGTCCGCCTCGGTCGGTGTCCGCTCCGGCGTGGACGAGGCCTCGCCGTCGCCGCCCGAAACACAGCCGGCCCCCGACAGGAGGAGGCCGGACCCCACCGTCCCGAGGAATCGGCGTCGTCTCATGCGGGCCTCTATGGCGCCACCGCTCTAAAGCGTGTGTCGGTGAGGCGTCACTCTCTCACAACCGGCCACATCCGCGGCGCTGGTCACCCCTCGCGGACCGACGCACCGGTACTCCGGGGTGCTGCTATCCGGACGGTGCCATCGGTGCCGACGACCGCCAGGGCGTCCCGGCCGGCGTCGGCGGCCCGCTCGGCGTCCTCGGCGCGCGTCACGCCGTAGACGGTCGGCCCCCAGGAGGACTGTCCCGCGCCGGCGACGGCCGGACTGGCCGAGAGGTGCTCGACGATCTCGCCGGCGGGCGGGCGGTAGACGCCGCCCTGTTCGTCGGCGTACCAGGTGCCGTTGAGCCATCGGCCCGCTCGACGACCGCGCGCATGCTCTCCTCCTCGGGCGTGCCGCTGCGGCCGGGCGGGACGTCTGGCGTCACCAGCACGAGCCGCCACTCGTCGGGCACGTCGTGCCGTGCCAGGGGAGAGGGCACCGACCAGTCGCCGCGGGCTGGCGGCGCCGAGGTGAAGCGCTCTGTCGGGTGGCCGGCGTCGACGACGAACCCCCCGCGCTCGAAGGTCGCGACGCCGACGCCGCTGCGTCCACCTCGCCCGAGATCCGGGGCCAGTCCCCGGGGGTCGACATCGCGACCGTGTGCGCCCGCGATAGCTACCAGACAGGCCAGCGCGAGCTGTGTCCCGCTGCCGAGGCCGACGTGGCGGGGGAAGCGCTCGTCGACCTCGAGGCGGGCCCCCTCGACGCCGAGCAGGTCGACCACGTCCTGGGCGAACGCTTCGGCGTCCGGGTCCGCGACGTCGACCGTGGACGCGGGCTCGGCCCCGACGACGAGCCGCGGCTCCGCCAGGGCAAGGCCGACACCGCCGTACAGGCGGTCGCCCGCCAGCGCGAGGTTCTGGAACCCGAAGTGGAGTCGTGCACCGGTCTCGACTCTCGTCACACCGGCAGTTGGGGGCCGCGGGCCATGAATCCACGGGGGTCGCCGTCGTCGCTGGCCGGTCCCGGAGATCAGGCCAGCGATCCGGCGACGACGAGACGCACCGTGACGGCGACCACTGCGAGGGCGAGCACCCAGACGAACAGGCGCTTTGCCTGCCCCGTGACCTCCGAAGACATTGTCGACTGGTAGGAGCGGCGGGGTCTAAACCCCGGCGACCTACAGGTCGGCGCCGACCGCGTCGGCGACCGAGTCGAACCCGTCCCGTTCCAGCAGGTCCAGCAGGCCGCGGTTGATCTCGCGTGCGAGCGTAGGCCCCTCGTAGACCAGCCCCGTGTACAGCTGGACGAGGCTGGCGCCGGCCCGGATCTTCCGGTAGGCGCCCTCGGCGGAGGCGACCCCGCCCACGCCGACGACGGGCACGTCGACGCGCTCGGCGACGCCTCTTTCTCCTTCCGCTCTTGTCTTGACTCTGACTCTTTTTTATCCTTCACCTTCTTCATGCGGAAGATCTCCTCGCGTTCCTGCTCCTCGAGTTTCTGCTCGATGTACTCCCTGTTGTCGTGCAGTTCGGGCAGGTCCGGCGAGAGTTTGACCAGGAGTGGCGCCGCGCCGGCCGCGCGCAGTTCCTCGAGGATGGCGGTCATGGACTCGCGGTTCTGGAGCTGTTCGAACCCCTGGGAGTTGGGACAGGAGACGTTGACGACGAAGAAGTCGGCGTCGGCAACCCGTTCGTAGGTCCACCGGTAGTCCGCGGGGGCGTTCTCGGGGGCGACGTGTTCGGTCTTGGCGATGTTGACCCCCAGCGGGACGCCGACGTCGGTCCGCGCGATGCGTTGCCCCACGGCGTCGGCGCCGTCGTTGTTCAGCCCCAGCCGGTTTATCAGGGCGCGGTCCTCGCGGAGACGGAAGAGCCGCGGCCTGGGGTTGCCCGACTGGGGTTCGGCGGTGACCCCGCCCACCTCGACGAACCCGAACCCGAGGGCAGCCAGCGCCGCCGGTACGCGGGCGTTCTTGTCGAAGCCGGCGGCGACTCCCACCGGGCTGGGAAACTCCTGTCCGAAGGCGGTCGTCGCGAGGCGGTCGTCACGGACCGTACAGCGAGCAGCCAGGGCCCGGTGGAGGCGCGTCCGCTGGGAGAAACGGAGGAAGCCATGACCCACTGCGTGGGCCGTCTCGGCGGGGAGCCGAAACAGGAGCGGTTTCGCGATGGCGTAGAGTGACGGCATTGGGCCGCTGCTCAGAACTCGTGTTCGACCTCGTCGGGGTTCGCTTTCTGGATGATGATCTTGTTGTCGCGCACACGCACGAAGACCTCGTCGCCGATGTCCAGCCCCGCCACGGCGAGCTCGTCCTCGTGGAGGTTGATGTGCACGTTGTGGTACTCACCGTTCTCGTCTTTGGCACCACTCGGGCTGAGCTTCTTCTTTCTGACCATCGGGCTACCTAGCCCCTTTTCCCCGGAGGATACACTTAAGTCTACCGCGGCGTCTCCGGGGCCAGACCGCCGCGCGCCAGCGGATTCGGGGCGCGCGCGAGGGGATTTGCCCCCCCAATCGCCCCGTCAGACGGGGGGTCCGGGCCGTCTCGCGCCCACCCTTTTATAAATGCATCGGCCAACGTCGGGCGATTTTGGGATATATTTATAAGGATTCATGTGCAAAATTGACATGGAGCGGTGAAAACAATGGCACGAGACAGTGACAAGCGCAACTTCGCGCTCCGAGAAAAGCGGCGCGACGACTCGACCCGGCGGACTCCGAGTCCGACGCGGACGTGGAGGAGATCCGGCTCCGCGGGAAAGGCACGCACAAGGTCCACGTCTACGAGGGCTGGGCCTGGGAAGAGGAGGCTCCTGACGACTCGCCGGACTGGATGCCCAACGAGATCACGAAGGGCAACGTCTCCAAGGAAGGCGTCGAACACCTCGACGAGATCTAGTCGCACCAGTTTTCCGTTTTTTTCACGTCTCCGAGCAGCGGCGGGACTCTTCGGAACTCTCTGTCCCTGCCAGGAGCGGGCCGCCCTCGCTGACCGTCCCGGGACCTGGGTCCGGACGCGTGGCTCTCATCCGGCCCGACCGGACCCACGAGCGGCGGGATGACGGGTCGACCTCCGGCCACGCAACAGGCGGCTCCTCGCGCTGGACGTGCTGTGCCAGCCGTCAGCAGAGTCAGAAGGGGGTCATGCACAGCGGAACTCCGGGGAGTGGGACGTGGTGTGTAACCCAGTGACGAGACGGGGTCGGTTCGACGGGCTTAAGACAGTGCCCACCGGACAGTTGGGATGCGAACGCGCGTGGCCGGGGACGTGAATCCCGGCGACGCCGGGCCGAGACGCGCCGACTCGAAGGGTTTAAGACCCGTTCTGGCGTACACTTAGGTCCGGAAGAAATGAGGATTCCACCCCTGCGGTCCGCCGTATAGATGGGATCTGATGTTAGCCCTGGTAGTTCGGTGACATCCGGTCGGTCGACTGGATGTGCCGATCCCCGATAGCATCATAGCAGGTGCACACAACACCATTTGGTGTTCCCGCCTAACCCACCCACGCTCTGCGTGGGTACATTCCGGTTGATCCTGCCGGAGGCCATTGCTATCGGAGTCCGATTTAGCCATGCTAGTCGCACGGGTTCAGTCCCGTGGCGAACAGCTCAGTGACACGTGGCCAAACTACCCTGTGGACGGG
>PXSG01000027.1 GCA_003023485.1 Halobacteriales archaeon SW_10_68_16 | reverse complement strand
GGCGAACCCGTCTACGCGAAGGTCTCGGAGGTGCCGTTCAAGCCCTCGGTCAACCCCAGCGCCCGCGAGCAGGCGAAACTCCACGCCCGCGAGGACGCGCAGGACTGATCGCTCGGGCCGGTAACTAGCCGTCCGATATTTCTATCAAATTTCGGGACCGATAACGGACAGACCGGAAAACCGTGACGAAGCCGGCGTCAGATCCGCAGGTGTGCGGGGCGGTCGACGACTTCGAGTTGTTCGTAGATGCCGAGCCTGTCTTCTTCGATCCAGATCTCCGCGATCTCGCCGTCTTCGATCCGGTACATCGCTATTCCGGACCACTCGACCGTGTGGCCGGTCGGGTCGAGATCCCGGTACTCGCCGGTGTGGGTCCCTTCGACCGTGTACTGGACCGCAACGACATCGTCCTCGGCGACGACGTGTCCTGCCTCGCCGGAGTAGTCGGGGAACGTCTCGAAGTGAACGTCGAGGTACTCGACGATCGCCTCGGGGCCGCGCAGCGTCTCGTGGACGCCGTGCTCGACGACGTCGTCCGCGAGGACGTCGCGGATGGTGTCTCTGTCCCGCTCGTTGAACGCGTTCAGGTATTCCCTGACAAGATCTTTGTATTTGTGTTCTGACATTGTTGTGGTAGGAGGTGACGCACCAGCTCTGGGGCTGGACGTTCCAGTCTGGCTTCGCCGGGATTGCCCATAATAGTTACTACGCACAAAAGTATGAGATATTGATGTGTTGTGTTCCTCGGCACGCGGACGACGACCGGAACCGACCGGGAGCGCTGCGTGCATGAACGTTTTAGGCCTGCTTGCCGGACGGTCGGTATGGACATCGACCTCGGACTCGACGGCAACGTGGCGCTTGTCACGGGCAGCGCGACGGGGCTGGGACACGCCTGCGCGGAGGCGTTCTCCCGGCAGGGCGCGAAGGTGGCGCTGGCGGCCCCAAACATGGACGACCTCGCGTACGCCAGCGACCGCCTGCACGCGCTGGGCGACGGCGGGATCTTCGGGCTGGAGGTGGACATCCGCGACCCCGAGCACGTGGCGGCGCTGGTCGAGCGGACCGTCGAACAGTACGGCCGGATCGACCACCTCGTCACCGGCCCCCGACCGCTGGAGGCCGTCGGCGCACTCGACGTGGCCGACGAGGACTGGTTCCGGGGGTTCGACCGCCTGTTCATGAGCGCCGTCTGGGCGATGCGCGAGGCCCGGGACGAACTCGAAGCCTCCGACTGCGGGTCGGTCGTCAACGTCACCAACCCCGCTATCCCGGCGCTGGCCGAGGAGTTCGCCGTCGCGAGTGCCTTCAGCCGGGCGGTCCAGGGCGTCACCGAGACGCAGGCACGGACGCTCGCGCCGGCCATCCGGGTCAACGCCGTGGTGCCCGGCCCACACGAGACCGAGGATCTGGAGGGGATGCTCGTCGAGGAAGTCCGGGCGGGCCGGTACGAGGACCCCGACGAGGCGTGGGCTGCCACACTCCAGGGGAACCCCTACGAGGAGCCGGGCGACCCGCTGGACCTGGGGAAACTGGTGACCTTCCTCGCCAGCGAGCACGCCAGTTTCGTCAACGGCGCGACCGTCCCCGTCGACGGCGGGGGCGGACTGTAGGCGACGCTACCGCGGACGAGGCGTCTCAGAGTCTTGTCACGGCGTCGAGCGAGATGCGGATGGCGCGGTCGACGTTGTTTTTGGCCTTCTCGGGGAGTTCCTCGTCGTCGGTCTCACCCTTCTGGGTCCCCTCGACGAGATTGCCGTCGACGGTGCAGATTGCGCCGGCGGCAATGCCCTTCCGGCGCGCGAGCGTGAACAGCGCGGCGGCCTCCATCTCGACGGCGAGCAGGCCCGCGTCCTCCCAGGCGGCGACGTACTCGTCGGTCTCGGCGTAGAAGGCGTCGTCCGTGGCGATCGGGCGTCAACGAGCGCCGACAGCACCTCGTAGTCGGGCACGGCCGGGACCGTCACGGATTCGTACCGCTTGGTGGTCCCCTCGTCCTTGGCCGCGCCGGTGGCGACGACCATGTCGCCGATCTCGATGCCCCGCTGGAGCGCGCCGGTCGTGCCGACGCGGAGCAGCGTCTCGACGCCGACGGCGTACAACTCCTCGGCGGCGATGGCTGCCGACGGCGCGCCGATGCCCGTCGAGCAGACCGTGAGGTCTCGGTCCTCGTAGGTGGCGTTGACCAGCTTGTACTCGCGGTTCTGTGCGACGGTAGTGGCGTCGTCGCAGTGACCGGCGATGCGGTCGACGCGGCCCGGATCGCCGGGCACGAGAGCGACGTCCGCCAGGTCGCCGGGTTCGACCAGCAGGTGGGGTTGTTTCGCCATGGCCGCCGTTGGCGGGGCGAGTACAAAATTCGGGCGTTCTCCGGAGGGCTCACCCGCCACCGAGCAGGAACAGGAGGAAATTGTTCGCGCCAGGGCCGAGGCCGACGGCAGCGACCACGGCGAGCAGGAGGTACGCCCGGGCCGGTTCCTCGCGGACGAAATCAACGAAGAACGCGAGGACAGCCGTCGCGACGGCGATTTTCACGACGACGAACAGCCACCCGGTCCCGACGTACTGGGCGGTCGGCAACGCGCCGGCGAGGTCCATGATGCGCGCGGGCAGGGCCGATCGCTCGCCGGTGCCGAGGACGTCGACGCCGATGGTGGTGGTGACGCCGTCGAAGACGTGCGCGAACAACACGAGGACGCCAGCGTCGCCCGTCTCCGCGAGGACGGCCGGCCGCCAGCGGTCGATGGCCACCGAGAGCAGACCCGTCAGCACGAGCGAGACCAGGAGCCCGACGGCCGGAAAGACCGGTCTGAGCGTGGCGCTTGCGGCCTGGCCCTGCCGGACCACGAGGCCGAACAGCACGAGCACGATGACGACCCCCACGCCACCGAGGTACCGCGGGACCGTGTTGCTAGAGGAGGGGTTCGATCCGTTCCCGTCCGCGACCACCGTGGCCACGACCCAGACAGCTCCCATGAGCACGAAAGTGGTCAGGTAGACGGCGGGTGCGGAGAAGAAGGGCTCCAGGGAGGGGGGATAGACGCCGACTCCCGGCTGACGGCCGACCTGGTAGAGGACGTGGAACGCGGCGCCGGCCACCATCCACGGCGCGAAGGCGAGCACCACCGCGTCCGAGACCGGCGGCCGGCGGAAGGACAGCGCCGCGGCGACAGCGAGGGTTCCGGCCGCCAGGACCGCCAGGTGGGCCGGCGACGGGACGACGAACCCCTCGAAGGGGACCACCATGCCGACCCCTCCAGCACGCGCCGTGATACCTCTTGTGACTCGTGCCGTCTGCGCTCGCCGCGAAGGATGCCCCCGGGAATTTTGATGGCCCCCGACGTAGCGGCGGCCATGAACGACGTCCCCTCGCGCATCGAACACACCGTGCTCGGCCCGACGACGACCTGGGCGGACGTGACGGCGGTCCTCGACGACGCACTCAGGGAGGGGATGCGTGCCTGCATCCCCCCCTGCTACGTGGCCGACGCCGTCGCGTACGCGAACGTCGACGTCGTCACGGTCGTGGGGTTTCCACACGGCCAGCACACGACCGAGACGAAGTGTGCTGAAGCCGAGGCCGCCTGGGACGACGGCGCCGACGAGATCGACGTGGTCGCGAACGTCGGGTACCTCCGTGCCGGCGACGTCGACGCCTATCGCGCGGACATCGCGGAGGTCGTCGCGGCGGTGCCGGTCCCGGTGAAGGTCATCGTCGAGGCGCCGCTACTCGAGGAGGAGGAACTCCGGACGGCCTCGCGGGCGGCCGCCGACGCCGACGCCGCGTTCGTCAAGACAGCGACCGGGTTCTCCGAGGGCGGCGCGACCGTCGCGGACGTCGAGGTCATGAGCGAGTCCCTCCCCGTGAAAGCCAGCGGCGGCGTCGGTTCCTGGGAGAAAGCCCGTGCGATGTTCGAGGCCGGCGCCGAGCGGATCGGTGCCTCCAGTGGCGACGTCATCGTCCGGGAGTACCGCGAGGCGACCGGCGAGGACGCCGAAGGGACGGGCGAGTGAGTCGACCGTGACGGACACGCTCTCCATCGTCGTCCTGCGCGGGACGACACACGGACTGCCCGCACGCGAGTACGCGGCGGCGCTGCGCGAGCGTCTGCCCGACTGCGACGTCAGACTCGCCCGGACGCCCCACGAGGAACGCGAGTACGTCGCCGACGCCGACGTCGTCACCGGCGAGTCCATCGACGGGGACCGCCTCGACCGTGCGGGGGACCTGCGCCTGTTCGCCTGTTCGTGGGCCGGGACAGAACACCTCCCCTGGGAGGCCCTGCGGGAACGGGACGTCACCGTGACGAACGCCGCCGGCATCCACGCGCCCAACATCGCCGAAACAGTGCTGGGCTTCGTCCTCACCTTTGCCCGCCGCCTCCACGAGGGGTGGCGCCGCACACGGAACCGCGAGTGGCGCCACTTCCAGGGGTACGAACTGCAGGGGAGTACCGTCACCGTCGTCGGCATGGGCTCTATCGGCACTGCGACGCTCGAACGGTTCGCGGGCTTCGGCGTCGATACCGTCGGCGTCAGGCACTCCCCGGAGAAGGGCGGGCCGGCCGACGAGGTGGTCGGCTACGACGAGCGGGCGGTCCACGACGCGCTGGCCCGCAGCGAGTACGTCGTCCTCGCGTGTCCGCTGACCGAGACCACGCGGGGCCTCTTCGACGAGGAGGCCTTCAAGACGCTGCCCCCGGAGGCCGTCCTCGTCAACGTCGGCCGGGGGAAAGTCGTCGACACGGCGGCGCTGACGGACGCACTCGACCGCCAGTCCATCCGCGGGGCGGCACTGGATGTCGTCGACCCCGAACCGCTGCCCGCCGACCACCGCCTCTGGCGCTTCGAGAACGTCCTCATCACCCCCCACAACGCCGGGCACTCGCCGGAACACTGGCCGCGACTGGCCGACATCCTCGCCGAGAACGTCGAGCGACTCCGCGAGGCAGAGGGAGGGGACCTGCGAAACGAGGTCGACCCCTCGTGAACGCCGCCCACAGGCCGGGACACGCTGGCGAACCACCGCTCCGAGGGCCGGCACGAACGTCATGGACCTGCGTGTCCTGCTGGTCGAGTAGCCGGCGGCGAGACGAGTCGAGGAGGACGCCGCCCGCTCAGCCCGCACCCCGGACTGCCCGCGACCCCGTGACGGTCGTGTTGCCGTCGGTGCGCTCGGCGACGTACTGCATGTCGACCTGGCTGGCGAGCAGGCTGTCGACGGGCGCGTGGTCGTCGCGCAACAGCGGCGCGTCGCCGGCGCGGACCGACCCCCGGTAGTGGCCGATCTCGTCCGAGAGGTCGATGCCGATGTCGCGCTCGCGGTTGCGCTCGCGGAACGCCGCTTCGGAGAGGGTTCGCGGGCTCTTCGCGGCGACGAGTTCGATGTTCTGCAGCGAGCCCGCCTCGCTGGTCGGGAAGCTGTAGACGTTCGGGAAGGCGCGGTCCATCGTGCGGTACTGGGCGCGGTAGAACTGCGACTGGGGCCCCTCGCGTGCCGAGATGACGTTCGCTACGACGACGCCGTCCTCGTCCAGACGGCTGGAGACGAGGTCCATGAACTCGACGGTCGTGAGGTGGAAGGGCACGCGGTCGGCCCGGTAGGCGTCGAGGATTACCACGTCGTAGGTGTGGTTGGTCTCGGCGAGGTACTCCCGGCCGTCCATCGTGTGGACGTTCAGGCGGTCGGACTCGCGGACGCCCAAGTAGGTCTCTGCGGCGTCGACCACGGCGGGGTCGATCTCGACGACGTCGACGGTGACGTCGTACTCGGCGAGGAAGCGCTTGGGGCCCGAGAAACCCCCGCCGCCGACGAAGAGCACGCGGTCGACCGCCTCGGGGTCCTCGACGGCCAGCATCGAGAGGTGAAAATAGCGGGTGTACTCGAAGACGTACCGGTCGGGCCGGTCTACGTACATCGCGCTGTGGGGGACGCCGTCGAGGTACAGCGTCCGGGTGTCGCCGCTGTCGACGACTGCGAGGTGCTGGTAGGCGGTGTCGGTCTCGTAGAGCGTCTCGCCGCCGACGCTCGCGCCGACGCCGCCGAGTGCGAACGCGCCGACCAGCGCGACGCCCACGAGGACGGCCGCGCCCGTCTGGACCGAGTCCCGGGGCGCGACCACGAGTGCCGTCCCGACCAAAAGGAGGCCGTAGGCCAGTTCGATGCCGACGACGCCGAGTGCGGGCACCAGCAGGAAGGTGGTCGCGAAGGCCCCGAGGATGGAGCCGGCGGTGCCCAGCGCGTAGACGCGCCCGGAGGCGTCGCCGGCGCTCTCGGCGTCGACCAGTTCGGCGGCGTAGGGACTGACGAAACCCAGCAGGACCGTCGGGGGGCCAAAGAGGACCGTCACCGGCAGGATGGGTGCGAACCGCTGGGGGACCGGCAGTCCGTCGACGTACGCCAGGAAGGGTTCGGCCAGCACGAGGAGGAAGGCGACGTACAGCGCCGCGCCGACGAGGACGGCCGCGAGCGCGCCCGTCGAGGCGCGGCCGGCAGCGGCGCGACGGCCCGCGATCCAGTAGCCCAGCGTCAGCGCCGCGAGGAAGATGCCGATGACGCTCCCCCAGGTGAAGACACTCGACCCGAACTCGGGTGCGAGCTGGCGGCCGGCGACGATCTCTAGTCCCATGCTGGCCACGCCCGAGACGAACACCGCGAACTCGACGTGGGTCGGGACGAGTCGGGCGGCCGACTGCTGCGGGGTGGACGGCACGTACCCGGCCTTGCTGCTGGCGAGCAATAACCGTGATGACCGG
>PXSG01000026.1 GCA_003023485.1 Halobacteriales archaeon SW_10_68_16 | reverse complement strand
GGGGAGTCGCTCGGTACTGAACCGGATACCGACATCGGGATACTCCGAGCGGATGTGCGCGACCGTGTCGGCCTGGACGGGGCGTTTCTCCTCGGCGAGCAGGTCGGGGTGCAAGAAGAGCGCGTCGACCGGCACCCGTTCGGTCGCGTCCGCGAAGGCGGGTTCGACGGCCTCGAAGTAGGCGAAACTGTTTGTGATGACGTTGACCCGTTCGGTGGCCTCGTGGTAGAGGCGCCGGGTTTCCGTCTCGCTTGGCTCGCCGACGTCGACGACGTGGAACAGTTCCTCTGCCGGTGTGACCTCCTTGCGTGCCCGTTCGTAGCGGGGCTGGAACTCCGCGAGGAACTCCTCGCGCAGGCCCTCGATGTCACTGCGGAACTGTTCGAACTCCTGGCGGCGGTTCTCGGCCGCCCGGTCGAGGATCGCCGCCGGCGACTTGGGTTTGTACTCTTTCGGGCGGCCGGGGATGACCTCGACGAACCCCCGGTCGGCGAGCGCGTCGAGGACGCCGTAGACGCGCGCTTTCGGAATCCCCGCCGCCTCGGCGAGGTTCGGGGCGGTCGTCCGGCCGAGGGTCAGTAACTCCGCCAGCGCCGTCCGCTCGTACTCCGAGAGGTCGAGGCGGTCGAACAGGTCCGCCGGGGCGTCGGCCATCGTCTGGAGTATCCCGGGTGACCAGTAAAATCCTGCCGGTCCCAAATCCTCTCGGGTCCAGAGGTGGCTCGTCGGCCTCTATCGGCCATCTGTTCTCCAGCCGGAATCCGTCGTCTTTTTTCCACAGTCCGACCTGCTACGGGTATGCAGATTCTCGTCACGGGCGGTGCAGGATTCATCGGCTCCCATCTTGGCCGTCGCCCACTACCACCTCGATCCGGCCGCCCACGACGAGGCCACCGTCCGGGACGCCATGGCCGGCGTGGACGTCGTCTTCCACCAAGCGGCCGAGGTGAGCGTCGACCGATCCATCGAAGCCCCCAAGGAGACCCACGCCGTCAACGTGGGCGGCACGCTCGCAGTCCTGGAGGCGGCCCGCTCCGAGGACGCCCGCGCGGTCGTCGCGTCGAGTGCGGCGATCTACGGCGACCCCGAGTCGACTCCCATCCCGGAATCCCACCCCAAGAACCCACTGGTACCCTACGGGCTCGAAAAGCTCGCGGTCGACGAGTACGCCCGGCTGTACCACGAACTGTACGGCCTGGAGACAGTCGCGCTGCGGTACTTCAACGTCTACGGGCCGCGCCAGACCGGCGGCGACTACGCCGGCGTGATCAGCGTCTTCCGCGACCAGGCCGCCGCCGGCAACGCGCTGACCGTCCACGGCGACGGCACCCAGACGCGGGATTTCGTCCACGTCGACGACATCGTGCAAGCGAACTGCCTGGCCGCGACGACCGACGCGACCGGCCGGGCCTTCAACGTCGGCACCGGTGACAGCGTCTCGATCCGGGAACTGGCCGAACTCGTGCGTGACCTCGCAGACGAGAGCGTCCCGATCGAACACGTCGACGCCCGCGAGGGGGACATCCACCGGAGTCGTGCCGATATTTCGGCTGCGCGGGAGACACTCGGCTACGAACCGGAGTGGAGCCTTCGTGCGGGACTCGGCGCGCTGGTCCAGTGAGAAGAGCACTGTGAGTCGACGAGACGGCGAATTGCGTCCCTGACACCGCGTCACACCGCGGGCGCGAAACGCGGAGTTTTTACGTACGGACGGGGGAATAATCGGTACAGTCTAGTGGCGCGACGCGGAAGCGTCACGGTATGACAGTCAGCGTGCTCGTGCCGTCGTCGCTGTGCCGGGAGGCCGAGGACAAACGCGAGGCGACTCGCAAACTCGGCTCGGTGGCCCGCGCGGCCGCCGTCTTCCGGGTCGACCGGCTCACGGTCTTCCCCGACTCGGACGGGAAGGGGACGTGGGACGACGGGTTCGTCGAAACCGTGTTGCGGTACGCCGCCACGCCCCCATACCTCCGAAAGGAGGCCTGGGACAGGCGGGACGAACTGGAGTACGCGGGCGTCCTGCCGCCGCTCCGCGTGCGTTCACGGACCGGCTCCGGATCCGAGGGTTCGGGGTCGTCAAGACAGGGAATCGTGACCGAGGTCGTATCTGACGGGCGCGTTCGGGTCAATTGCGGACTGCAACACCCGGTCTCCCTGCCGGCTCCCGCCGACATGGCGGGGCCCGGCGAGGGGGAGCGCGTGGCCGTCAGGGTCTCTTCGCGAGAACCGGTCCGGGCGAAACTCGTCGACGAACCACTTCCAGGGTTCGCCGTCGACGCCGCGGACCTCGATACGGCGCTCGACCGCGACGACGCTGGCCTCGCCATCGCCGCCTCGCGGCACGGCGAGCCGATCAGTGTCGCCCGTCTCGGCCAGCTGGTCGCGGCGGTCCGCGATGGAGGTCGAGACGCCGACCCGGAGATGACGGTCGCGTTCGGTGCACCCGAGCGTGGCCTCCCGGAGATACTCGGGAGCGGCCCAGCCGGGGCCGCCGGAGAGACCGGCGCGACGAACCGGTTCGACCGATGGCTGAACACGATTCCGAACCAGGGCAGCGAGGTCGTCCGCACCGAAGAGGCGGTGTTCGCGACCCTCGCGTGCCTGACCCTCACGGAGTGAGACCATGCCACAACCAGACAGACCACGCAAAGGCTCGCTGGGCTTCAGCCCGCGCAAGCGCGCGGCCGACGAGACGCCCCGCTTCGGGAGCTGGCCCGACGACGACGGCCAGCCCGGACTGCAGGGCTTTGCCGGCTACAAGGCCGGCATGAGTCACGTCGTGATGATCAACGACGAGCCCGACTCCCCGCGGGAGGGGATGGAGGAGACCGTCCCGGTGACGGTCGTAGAGACCCCCCCAATGGGGATCGTCGCCCTGCGAGCCTACGAAGACACACCCTACGGCGCGCGGCCGCTCACGGAGGTCTGGGCCAACGAGTTCCACCCGGAACTCGACCGTGCTCTGGACGTCCCGGAGAGCCACGACGCCGACGCCGCCGAAGCACAGATCCGCGACGCACTCGCCGCCGGCGACCTGGCGGACGTCCGTGCGATCACGCACACCGTCCCCGGCCGCCTCGACGGCGTGCCCAAGAAACGCCCCGACGTGATGGAGAACCGCGTCGGCGGTGGCTCCCTCGAAGAGCGCGTCGAGTTCGGCCTCGACGTCCTCGGCGACGGCGAGTACACCGCGACCGACGTGTTCCGCGCCGGCGAGTACGCCGACGTCGCGGCCGTCACGAAGGGCAAGGGCACCCAGGGGCCCGTCAAGCGCTGGGGCGTCCAGAAACGCAAGGGCAAACACGCCCGCCAGGGCTGGCGCCGGCGCATCGGCAACCTCGGCCCCTGGAACCCCTCGCGGGTCCGCTCGACGGTCCCCCAGCAGGGCCAGACGGGCTACCACCAGCGCACGGAACTCAACAAGCGCCTGATCGACCTCGGCGACGAGGACGTCACCGTCGACGGTGGCTTCGTCAACTACGGCGAGGTCGACGGGCCCTACACGCTGCTGAAGGGCTCGGTTCCGGGGCCCGAAAAGCGCCTCGTGCGCCTGCGCCCGGCAGTGCGTCCGAACGACCAGCCGCGCCTCGACCCCGAGGTGCGGTACGTCTCGCAAGCGACCAACCAGGGACAATGAAGGTACCAGTACGCGACCTGGACGGCGAGGACGCGGGCGAGGTAAAACTCCCCGCGGTCTTCGAGACGGAGTTCCGCCCGGACGTCATCCGGCGGGCCGTCCACGCCGCCCAGGCAAACAGGAAGCAAGATCATGGCGCCGACGAGTACGCGGGGATGCGAACCCCGGCCGAGTCCTTTGGCAGCGGCCGCGGGATGGCCCACGTGCCACGCGAAGGTGGCCAGGGACGGCGCGTCCCCCAAACCGTCGGCGGCCGGGCGGCACACCCGCCCAAACCCGAGAAGGACCGCTCGTTCGACATCAACGACGGGGAACGCAAACTGGCAATCCGCTCGGCCATCGCGGCCACCGCGGACGCCGACATCGTGACCGAACGCGGCCACGCATTCGACGAGGACACACAGTTGCCCGTCGTGGTCGACGGCGAGTTCGAGGAACTGACCAAGACGAGGGAGGCCGTCGAGACGCTTTCGGCGCTTGGCGTCCACGCGGACGTCGAACGCGCCGACGACGCGAACGTGCGGGCCGGCCGCGGGTCGACGCGCGGACGGAAGTACCGCCGGCCCAAATCCGTGCTGGTCGTCACCAGCGAGGAGCCCTCGCGGGCCGCCCGCAATCTCGCGGGCGCGGACGTGGCGACCGCCCGCGAAGTCGACGCCGAGGACCTCGCGCCGGGCGGCCAGCCCGGTCGCTTGACCGTCTGGACGGAGAGCGCACTCAAGGAGGTGGCAGACCGATGACGATCAAACACGCATACGTCACCGAGGAGGCCGTCGACAAGATGGACTTCCAGAACAAGATGCAGTTCGTCGTCGAGACCGACGCCGCGAAACCCGAGATTGCCGACGCCATCGAGGCACAGTTCGGCGTCACGGTCGAGGGCGTGACGACGATGGTGACGCCACAGGGCGAGAAGAAGGCGACCGTCCAGCTCTCGCCGGACGACGAGGCACAGGAGATCGCCTCCAGGATCGGGGTGTTCTGAGATGGGACGACGCATCCAGGGACAACGGCGCGGCCGTGGCTCGCCCACGTTCAGAGCCCCCTCACACCGCTACAAGGCCGAACTCTCACACCGCACGGTCGAGGACGGCGACGTCGTCTCGGGGACGGTCGTGGACGTCGAACACGACCCCGCCCGGTCGGCACCCGTCGCCGCCGTCGAGTTCGAGGACAGCGAGGGACAGAGTCCCTCTGGCAGCCGGACGGAGTCCGGCGATGGCGACCGCCGACTCGTGCTCGCGCCGGAGGGCGTGGGCGTCGGCGACGAGATCCAGGTCGGCGTCTCGGCGGCCATCGAACCCGGGAACACGCTCCCGCTGGCCGAAATTCCGGAGGGAGTGCCGGTCTGTAACGTCGAGGCAAACCAGGGCGACGGCGGGAAATTCGCCCGCGCCTCGGGCGTGAACGCGACGCTCATGGCCCACGAACGGAACGTCGCGGTGGTCCAGTTGCCAAGCGGCGAGGTCAAACGGCTGGACCCGCAGTGTCGGGCCACCATCGGCGTCGTCGCCGGCGGCGGGCGGACCGAAAAGCCCCTCGTCAAGGCCGGCAACAAGTACCACAAGGCGAAGGCCCGCGGGACGAAGTACCCGACCGTCCGCGGTGTGGCGATGAACGCCGTCGACCACCCCTTCGGTGGCGGCGGCCGCCAGCACCCCGGCAAGCCCAAATCGATTTCGCGCAACGCCCCGCCGGGACGGAAGGTGGGCGATATCTCCTCGCGGCGCACCGGCCGCGGTGGTAACGAATGAGTTCCGACTACCAGATCGGCCACGAGGGTGAGTTCACCTACCGTGGCCATACGCTCGGCGAGCTGCAGGAGATGGAGCTCGACGAGGTCGCGGAACTGCTTCCCGCACGCCAGCGGCGAACCATCGAGCGGGGCCTCTCGACGGAGAAACGGAAGCTCCTCGAGGAGGCACGCGAGGCGGACGAAGAGGAGACGGCGAACGACCCGATCCGGACGCACCTGCGGGATATGCCGATCCTGCCGGCGTTCGTCGGGCTGACGTTCGCGGTCTACGAGGGCCAGAGCTTCGAGCGCGTCGAGGTCGACCCCGAGATGCTCGGGCACTACCTCGGCGAGTTCCAGCTCACCCGGACGTCAGTCGAG
>PXSG01000025.1 GCA_003023485.1 Halobacteriales archaeon SW_10_68_16 | reverse complement strand
CACCGGCGACTCGGTGACGTCCACCCCGTCCACCTCGACGGTCCCGGCGTCGGGTTCGAGTAAGGCGTTGAAGTGCCGTACAAGCGTCGTCTTACCGGAGCCGTTGGCGCCCGCGAGGACGACGAACTCGCCGTCGTCGATGGTCACCGAGACGTCCGCGACTGCGGCCCCGTCCCCGTAGCCCGAGGTGAGCCCGCGGACCTCGATCATCCGACGACGCCGCGCCCGTGGGCGAGGTAGCCGCCGGTGACCAGCGCCAGCACCGCGACGGCCTTCGCGAGGTCACCCGGGACGAACACGAGGCCGCCCTGGACGAGCGCGTTCGTCAGCGGGAGGTCCAGCTGGACGGACAGCCACACGGACCCGACGAGGTACACCACCGCGAGTCCGAGGACGAGCGCGCCGGCCTGGACCGGGACCGACACCTCGTCGAGCCGACGGGGGTGGACCTGCCGGTGGACGAGGGCGCCGATGAGCGCCGCCGCGATGGGGAAACTGACGAGATACCCGCCGGTCGGCCCGACCAGCACGCCGTAGCCGGCGCTCCCGCCGGCGAAGACAGGCGCCCCCGCGACGCCCACGAGGAGGTACAGCACGAGCGCGAACGCCCCCCAGACCGGCCCGAGCAACAGGCCCGCGAGGTACACGCCAGCGGTCTGCAGCGTGAACGGTGCCGGCGAGAACGGGTAGGGCACCGTCACCTGCGCGAACGCCGCCGTCAGCGCCGCCACCATGACGGCGACCGCGAAGTACTGGACAGTCCTGTCGCCGACCAGTTCGACCGACTCGTGTTGTTCTGCCATGCTCGTCGGTGTGTCGTCAACCACAAAGTCAGTATCGGTTTACGACACTCCGGAAGCGGACGACCGACTCGGTGGGGTTTGGACAGCGAAAACAAAGACGCGGGCGGCGATTAGCGAGCGGCGGCGGCGACGCGCTCTTTCTCCTCTTTCTGGTTGACGGCGTAGGTGTCGACGTCGTTGTTGGCCGCGCCCATGAGTTGTTGGGCGAGCGCCTCGACGACGTCGTTCTCGGACTTGAAGGAGGCGTTGTGGACGCCCTCGGCGATGAACTTCAGTGCCTGGTCGACGCGCCGTTGCGGGGAGATGTCGACCGCCTTCGGGACACTGATGCCGCCGTACTTCAGGCGGACGGTCTCCTCGCGGGGAGCCGAGTGCTCGACGGCACGGACGAGTACCTGGACCGGGTTCTCGCCGGTCCGGTCGTGGATGCTCCCGAAGGCTTCCCGGACGATACGGGTGGTCATCTGCTTTTTGCCGGTGTTCTCGCCGGTCTGCATCAGGCGGTTGATCAGCCGCTCGACGATGCTGATCTCGCTCTTGCTGAACTGCTTGTCGGCGTGGCGACCCATCGTGTGGGCGATGGGGGTGACGGTGATGTACCGCTCGGTGGAGGGGTCCTGGAACTCGATGTCGTCGACGCTCCAGGTGCCAAACAGCAGCGCACGCGACTCCTCGCTCGCCTCGGCGTCGGACTGGTCCGTGCTCATGTTATCGCACCGGCTTCTCCGCGTTGCCCCGCACCAGTTCGAGCAGCGAGACGCCGTTGACTTTCTCGACCTTGTAGTTGACACCCGAGAGGTCGCCCATCGCACGGCCCTTCGCGCCGCCGATGCCGGCGATGGTGACCTCGTCGTGCTCGTCGATGAAGGAGATGGCCCCGTCGCCGGGACAGAACGCCGTCACCTGCTTGCCGTTCTTGATGAGCTGGACCCGGACGCACTTCCGGATGGCGGAGTTGGGCTGTTTGGCCTCGATGCCGACCTTCTCTAAGACGATGCCGCGCCCCTGTGGCGCACCCTCGAGGGGGTCCGATTTCTCGCGGAGGCCCCGCTCGCGGCGCGCGTACTTGGAGTCGGACCACCGGTGTTTCTGGCGGTCCTTCTTGAGTTTGCGCGCGGCGTACTTGCCGTTCGTCATAGTGACCGTCCGTACCCGACGGAGGTACTTAAGGGTCGTCTTTCAGGTCAACTCGACGCCGTCGATGTCGAAGTGGCGTTGTGCGAGCCTGCGGGCGGCCTCGATATTGTGCCCGTCCGAACCGATGGCCGCGCCGCGGTCCTCGGGTGCCACCTCGACGTAGGCGAGGCGGTCGTTGTTCTCGCTGATGGTGACGTTGTAGACTGCGGCGGGTGCAAGCGCGTTGGCGACGAAATCCTCCGGGGTGGCGGCGTTCTCGACGAGTTTGATCTCGCGGCCAACGCGGCGTTCGACGCGCTCGACGTGGGTGCCGTCGGCGCCGATGGCCTGGCCCATCTGCCCGGCCGCCACGAGCACGATGACGCGGTCGTAGTCGTCGTCGACGATACAGTCGCGGACGGCGGCGTCGGTCTCCTCCTCGAACAGCGCCGCGAGGCGGCGCGCCTCGTCGGAGAGTCGGACCGTCATGCCCTAGTCGGCGCCCTCGCGCGAGCCCGCGCTCATGCGCAGGTCCACGTCGCCGGTCCCCAGTTTGATGGGTTTGCCGACGATGACGTTCTCCGTGACGCCGTTGAGGTCGTCGATCTCGCCGTGGACCGCGGCGTCGAGCAGGTGGTTGACCGTCACCTCGAAGGCTGCCCGCGCCAGCACCGACTCCTTCGAGCCCGAGATGCCGTGCCGGCCGATGGACTCGATGGTCCCGCGGTTGGTCATGATGTCCCCGACCAGCATCAGGTGGCGGACGTTCACGTCGTCGAGGCCCTGCTCTTCGAGGGTGTTCATCGTCTCGTTGATCAGCGCCTCGCGGGCCGCCTCGATGCCCAGCTCCTTGCGGATCTCGTGGATGTTGTTACAGGTGGTTCGGGTGGCGTCGACCCCCTCGATGTCGAGGACGTCACCGAAGGCCGATCCCTCCGTGTAGAGGACGAACTCCTCGCCCCGGTCGGTCTCCTCCTTGCGGATGACCACCCGCGAGATGTCCTCGATGCCCTTGAAGACGATCTCGCGCAGCTCCTCGACGAGCTGGAGGAGATCCCGGTAGGAGGGCTGTTCGGGGCCGAACTCGACGACGAGGCCGCTCCGGCTGGTTTCGACGCCGAGTTTCGACTCGATTGTCGCGGCGATCTCCGCTGCGACCTCCGCGGGGTCGTCGTAGGTGGGCCACCGCTCTAGGAGCGTCTCCTCGTTGAGCGCGACCCGCACGAGCATGTCCGCGACGTTCGTCGAGACGTCGCCCAGCTGGAGGATGCGCGTCGCCTCGATGTTCCAGACCACCTCGTGGGCGCGCTCGCGGTTCTCCGCGTACTCCCCAGCGAGGTGGACGGTCATCATCGGCGTGTCGGGCTCCTTGCGCGCGTCCACGAGTTCGATCAGGCGTGGCAGCCCCTGCGTGACGTCGATTTCCGCGACGCCCGCGTAGTGGAAGGTGTTCATGGTGTTGTGGGTGACGACGCCCTGGGCCGTCGTGAACGTCTCCAGTCCGGCCACCGAGAAGTCGTAGACGTACTCGTGGTCGGGTTCGACTGTCTCGATGGACTCGACGCGGTCCCAGTCTGCAGTGCCCACTACCGAAGCAGGGGCGGAATCTTCCACGTCGGCTGCCAGAACTCCACCATCGGTGAGACCGCGTCTCTCATCCGGGGATGACAGGAACACATCACCGTCTATTTCCTCCGTAACTGGATCGTAGTTACCCACGACGGGCAGGTCGTCACCGGGAGCGAGTTCGTCACCGGCAATCGGTTCAATTCTGCCGTCGATTTCAGTGACGAACGAGTGGGATTTGGTCGCCCGGATCGAACGTCCAGATTCGAGTTCAAACCGCAGTAGTTCGTCGGGTGTCTCGTGACGACTGACTTCCTCAAGCGGCTTCCATTGGAGCACTTCGTCGCGCCGGAGCGATAGCACTTCTAGGTGTCCTGGAGCAGGAGCGACCTCGTGGCCATCGACTTCCGCCGTCTCTCTCACTTGGAGGAGTCCGTCGATCAGTGACCCGATCTCCGTCACGTCGGTCTCGCCGTTGCGGCGAACGATGACACGTTCATCGAATGGAACGCTCATCTGCGTTCCGGGTTCCCCGATGGACTGGGCGCTGACCGTGCCCACCGGATCGAGCGGGTCGACGCGGGTGTCGAGGTACTGGGCCTCGACGGCCTGTGCGATCTCGTCGGCCTCCTCCAGGGTCACGTCGCGGTCCTCGAGCGTGCTGTACACCTCGTTTTTGAGCCGTCGTGGAAGCTCGGTGTCCTCCACGAGCGCCTCGATGTCGTCGGAGACGTCGTAGCCTGTCATTGTTAGTCGTCGGACTGGGCCATCCACCAGTCGTCGGCGTGTTCGGAGAGGTTGGTCGGTTCGGTCCGTTCGCCGAGGAACTGTTCGAGCTCGGTGTCGGTGTCGAACTCCGCGTCGAGGACGCGGTCGGCGATGCTCTCGACGTCGACCGCCGGGTCCTCATGGGCGCTTGAAACCTCGACGGGCGAGGTGCCGTCCTCGCCGAACTCGAACTGGACGATGTTGTCGCCCGTATCGCGGACGGTGCCGTCGTACTGCGTCTCCAGTTCGGAGAGGGCGTTGATGAGCCGACGCTGGAGGTAGCCGGACTTGGAGGTCCGGACCGCCGTATCGACCAGCCCCTCGCGGCCGCCCATCGCGTGGAAGAAAAACTCCTTGGGGCCGAGCCCCTCGCGGTAGGAGTGTTCCACGAAGCCGTGGGCGTCCGCCGAGAGGTCGTGGGGTTCGAAATGGGAGAGCGTGCGGTCCTCGTAGCCGCGGTTGATGCGCTCGCCCCGCACCGCCTGCTGGCCGACACAGCCGGCCATCTGCGTGAGGTTGAGCATCGATCCGCGGGCGCCGGACTCGGCCATCACGACCGCGGGGTTGGTGTCCGCGAAGTGTTCCTCCGCGATGTCACCCGCGGAGTCGCGGGCCTTGCCGAGTGCCTGCATGATCTTCATCTCCAGGGTCTCGTCGACGGTGCGGCCGGGCAGTGACTC
>PXSG01000030.1:11215-14305 GCA_003023485.1 Halobacteriales archaeon SW_10_68_16 | reverse complement strand
CCTAATCAAAATATCAAAGGTCTCGGTTCGAGGATTCCGCGGTGGGGAGCAATCAGACGATCTCGACCAGGCGCTTCCCGACGCGGCCGACGCGGACGCGTATCCAGCCCCGGAGTCGCTCGTCCAGGTCGGGGTCGCCGGTGTCGATCCGCAGGACGCCGGTCGTGTCGAGTTTGCGCCGCGAGGCCACCACCTCGATTTCGGACTGGCGGATGACCGCCGGCGAGATCTGCTGATTGCCCCGGCCGAAAATGAACCCCTGGCCGCCGATGGGCGAGACGACAATGGTGTTCCGCTCGCCCAGCGCGTCGAGGATGTCCGATTCGGCACCGTCCCGGACGAGGACCTCGCCGTCACGCCAGACGTCCACGCCGAGTGGCGTGCCGTCGAACCCGAGTGCCTCCTCGATAGCGCCGACGGTGCTGCCGGGGCCGAACACGTAGGTGCGGCCGTCCTCGACGGAGGCGGCGAATCCCTCTGCGATGCCCTCGACGCTACCGCCGCCGAGTTGCTTGCTCGACTGGCGGCGGTCGTCGACGGGGACGCGGGCGACCGCGCGCAGTTCGGTCCGGACCTCGCCCTCGCGATACTCGTCCTCGTCGATGTCGTTGACCTCCGCCTCCTCGACGCGGTCGAACGTGGACGCGACCTCGCCCGCGGCGCGTGGCGTGACGCCGAAGGCCGCCGAGTACACTTTCACGCCCGCGGGGACCCCAAAGATGGGCGTCTCCGCGTCGAGGTCGTCCAGCGTCTCGGCGACATCGACCGCGGTGCCGTCGCCGCCGACGAACAGAACGAGGTCGACGCCGCGCTCGACGAACGCGCGGACTGCCGCGCGGGTATCCTCTGGAGATGTTTCGCCGATGTCGCCGTCACCCCCCGGGTGTCCCACCACCTCGGGGTCGAAGCCGGTATCGCGGGCCTGGGCTTCGCCCATGACGCCGCCGTAGGTCACCAACTCGACGTCCTCGCCAGCATCCCGGAAGGCATCGAGTGCTTGGTGGGCGCGGTCTGGCGCGCGGGGACTGGCGCCGCGCTCGATGGCTTCCTCGACCTTGCCGTCGGTGCCCTTGAGGCCGACGCGCCCGCCCATGCCGGCGATGGGGTTGACGACGAAGCCGATCCGTCGCATACCCGCAGTTGGGCCGGGCGGCGCAAAAGCCGACCGGAACGACTTAAGTCACGGCCGGACCAACCCAGCCGTATGAGCGCACTGTTGCAGGCCACGGTCAACGAAGGCGCCATTGCGGCCTCGGGCTGGGTCGTCGGTCTCGGCGGACTCTTCCTGACGGCGCTGTGGCTCCAGTCCCTCTACCGATAGCCGCGGACGGTCACTCGGCCGCCTCGACCCGGTCGCACAGCCACCCTGTGGCGTCCTCGACGGCCCCGCGGTCGGTCCCGTAGATTTTCACCCGGACGGTCTCCCCGGGGTAGCTGCCCACGCACACGTCGAAGCGCTCGCGGAGTTCGGCGAACCGGTCGATGAGCGCGCTCTCGGGTTCGTCGACCTCCATCGTCTCGACGTAGCGTTGCTGGCCGGCGAAGTCCCCGGCCACCTGTTCGAACATCGCCTTCATTTCCGCCGGCACCCCGGGCAGGACGTAGACGTTCTCGACGACGCACCCCGGCGCGACACCCTCGGGATTGGGAAGCATCTCCGCGGCCGCGGGGATGTCGGCAGTGCCCTCGGCGAGGTCGTCGCGAGTGTAGCCACCCTCCTCTTCGAGCCAGCGACGCCCTCCATCGTCAGGTCGTCGTGGGTCGGCCCGAGTCCGCCGGTGACGACGACGGCGTCGTAGTCGGCACGGTACTCGTTGACGACCCGGGCGATGTCGGCAATGCGGTCCGGGACGACCGTCACGCGTTCGACGTCGACGCCGCGGTCGCGCAGCTGGCTGCCCAGCCACGTGGCGTTCGTGTTGACGGTGTCCCCGGCGAGCAACTCGTCGCCGACGCACACCAGCGCGACGCGCATACCCAATTCTACGGCCCGACCGGTAAAACCTCTCTGCCCGCAGTCCACAGGCGGCCGCTCCCAGAAGGGCGGATCCGCTACCGCATTCCTGGCGGCGGCCCGTCGTCGCCGATGTCGTCCTCGTACTCGATGTCGTCACCCATTGCCTTGCGCCGTTCCTCGAGGGTCCGTATCTGGTAGAGGTAGTAGACGGTGCCGCCGCCGCCAGCGACGATGACGATGACAGCGAGCCCACCAAAGAGCAGCAGGTCACGCTGGAGGTAGTACCGCACCGTCAGCGTGCCGTCCGAGAGGTCGGGCCACCGAACCGTCATGCGGTCGTCGGTCACGTCCGTCGAGTAGCCGCCGGGGCTGGCCTGCGAGAGCAGCGGGACGCCGATCCGCGTGGACGGCGGGAGCACCAGTTCGTAGCTGCCCTCCACGAAGACCGGTGCCGAGAAGCGCTTGCCCGTCCGCCCGGCGGTGTAGGCGACGGTGCCGTTCTCTGCTGGCAGGGAGATGACCGTGTTGTCCCCGGTGCGGGTCGCCGAGAGGTTGCCGTGGGTGGCGTTGACGACGGTCCGGTTCTCGAAGCGGAACTGCAGTGCCTCGACGTCGACCGGGCTGTCGGTCCCGAGGCGGTCGCTGCGCCAGACGGTCAGTTCCGTCCGGTTCTGGATCTCGACGACCGTCGTATACGAGGACCGCGAGAGGTTGAACGTCGCCGTCGCGTTGGTCTCCCAGTCGTAGGACGCCTCGCCGGTCAGGTCCTCCTCGGGGATCTCCGAGGGACCGCCAAAACAGCCCGCGAGCAGGAGGACGGCCACCAGCGCCAGGGCGGCGTGGACGCGTCTGCTCGTCATGGCACCACACACAAAAGTTCCGCAGGGAGGTACTCGCCGATACTCGACAGCAGGCCCGGCGGGTCGGTCCCCTCGCGACAGACGATGCTCCCCTCGAGGAGGCCGAGTCGCTCGACGGTGACGATGTCGTCGGCGTGGCCCGCGCGGTTGACCGTCGCCCGGATCTCCGAGCGGGTGGCGCTGTTGACGTTGACCCTGCCGGGCCCGCGTGTCCACTCGAAGAGTCGGTCCCGCTGTGTGTCGGCCAGCCGTGGCGAGTCGCCCGCGACAAAG
>PXSG01000030.1:10348-11142 GCA_003023485.1 Halobacteriales archaeon SW_10_68_16 | reverse complement strand
CACCGCTCCCGGAGGAGGTTCCGTGCGGCCGTCGCGTCCGGGCCCTCGACGGTCACCGAGGGGAACCCGTCCTCGCGCAGTCCCACCTCGAACGTGACCTCCAGATCCACGAGGTCGTCCGCGACCATCGACTCCAGTCCCCGCAGGGCGCGCTCGCGGGCGTCGCCGGCGACGTAGACCTTGGTGGCGAGGACGACCATCAGCCCTCGACGTCCGCGGACTCGACGTTGAGTTCGTCCCGCAACGCACCGATGCGTTCGTCCATGGCCTCGATGAGTCGGGTGTTCTCCATGGCCTCCAGCCCGGAGCCACAGTCCGGACACTCGAACCCGAACTCCATGGCCTCGCCGAACTCGAAGCGGATGCCGCAGTTCTCACAGAGGTAGAACTCGTGGGTGTGCTCGTAGTCCCGGCGGTCCTCGATGCCGGCGAGCAGGCGGTGCATCTCCTCTTCTAACTGTTCGGGAATCTTCTCGTACTCGAAGGTCCAGAGGTAGGTGAGCCACCCGGAGTCCTCGTCGCGCAGACGCCGGTAGCTGGCGAGGTCGTTCTCGTAGAGGATGAACAGCGCCCGGCGGACGTCGTTGAGTTCCAGCCCCAGTTCCTCGGCGAGTTCCTCGTCGGTCACCTCGCCGTCCGGCGGCGCTGCCGCGACCGGCATCCCCTTGGGCCCGACGAGTTCGTGGAGGTACTTCTGTATGACAGGGTCCTCCAGGAGTTCCTCAAAAGCCATTACCGGGATTCGGGGAGTGTGGCGGTTAAAACCATCGTCATAAAACGGCTCGCTTCGCTCG
>PXSG01000030.1:856-10326 GCA_003023485.1 Halobacteriales archaeon SW_10_68_16 | reverse complement strand
GCGACCGCCCCGCTCGCTTCGCTCGCCAGCTAATCGAAGCTGTATCTACCGTCGAACACGAGCCGATAGATCTCACCCTCGAAGCGGACATAACAGGCGGTCCTGTCTCTGTTCACGAAATCCTGCGGTTCGACGTCGCAGAGTTCTGCGATCGGTTCGAGTGGTTGCCAGGCCGTTTCGAAGGTACTGCCACGAGTCCTGAATTCTCCGGTCTCGACGGCTTCGGCTATCGGACGCGTTTGCTCGTCGGACAACTCCTCGGTGGCGTCGTGGACCAGCAGTTCGACGGCCGCTGTTTCGTTGGCTGCCACCCGAGTCAGAGCGTACTGATAGATTTCGAGCTCCACGCTCTGACGGGTGACATTCACACGGAACGTCTCGTTTCGCATGCGGACGTACTGGACGTTTCCGCCCACCAGTACGGACTCGTTCGCGGTTTTTCGGTCACGATACACGAATCGCGACGTCTCCTGTCTGTCTTCTGTCTCGAGATGCCGATACGCGTGTTCGACGTTGGTGATGTCGGTGTCCGAAAGTGAATTGACGGGTCGAGCGTCGGTGTGATTCCCGTCGACCGGTGTGAAGAAGACCACGAACCGTTCCCCGCGGACATCCCTTCCATCTGTGACATTGGCTCGATTTCCAACCGAGTCCCGACGGTCGTTGCCGAGCCATTGCGAACCGCCTCCGCCACGACAGCCTCCTCCCCATCGGTCAAGTTCGCCGTCGCGTCGGCTACCACTTGGTCTCGTGGTATGCGGTCTGCTGTAAGCACGAACTCCGCTTGATCGGCACTGCCGAACCAGATAGTAAATCCCAAACCCAGCACCCCCAGAGAAACGAGCGCCCCGACAGAGACAACCAGGACTATTTTTCTGCCGAGAGCCATGAAACGAACTCGTTCTCGGATGCCTGAATGTTTTGTGGGCCGAACAATTGATTCGCGTCGATGGGATCGAGCCAGTTTCACTCGTTCCGTTTTTCGACCCGTTTCCCTTCCGCCTGCGGGACGACGACCTGTTGTGCGTTCTCCCACTCGCGGTCGAGTTCCGCGCCGCCGAACAGGCGGTCGAGAAAGACCGCGAGCGACGCGATCTCGGAGTGGGGCTGATTCGTGATGGCGACGTTGTGGTCGGCCGCCTCGTAGACGTCGAAGGGAACTTTCCCGGCTCCGACGGCCACGAGCAGGGGCGTTCCGGCATCGAACCGTGCCGCGATGTCGTCCTGGACGTCTTGGATCGGCAGGCCATACATCGTAAGGTGGACGACATCGCCGTCCCACTCGTCGAGGACCCCGAGCGGGCTGTCGGTCGTCTCGACGTCGAAGGGGCCGCCGAAGCGGTCGACGATGTCCTCGATGGTCCCGCGACGGCTGGCACCGTCGCCGGCCAGAATCACGCGGTCGGCACCCAGCGCGCGGGCGGTGAGGCCGACGTGGGTCGTCGTCCGCTCGTCCCGGCCCGGCCGGTGGCCCAGTCGCAACACTGCCACCTCGGGTGTCCCCTGCATACCTCCCCGGAGACGCTCTCCGCGTTAGCCAGTTTCGGAGAGTGCTTCCGCCAGCGCGGCCGAGACATCCTCGACGCCGACCGGCCGACCGCCGGGCTTTTGCCCGTTCCCGTCCCAGAAACCACATGGCGAAGAGTGTGATCGGGACGCTCCAGTTCGCGGCCAGCGTCGTGGTCGCCGTGCCCGTGGCTGCCTTCGGCCTGTTCAAACTCGCGGAGGGACAACCGCGGCTGGGTGCCCTCTTTCTCGTGCTCGCAGCCCTGGTGGTGGTCTTCGAGGAAGCGGTGCTCTCGCCGTCCGACGTGCCGGCGGCGATACTCGAACGCCTGGCAGGGCGCGTCGTGGAGACGCCCGAGGAGGAGCAGTGATCGTGATCGCTGTCACGATTTACCGTGTCGACCGCGCTACGTCGTGTGGTCGATCCGGAAACGACTTACAGCGGTCACTATGATGACCTACATGATCGCAGCACACAGCGGCCCCGGCGAGCGCGGCCCGGACTTCTGAACGTCACAGATCCGCTTCGACGTGGTCGGCGGCTTTCAGCGCGAGCGCGGCGATGGTCAGCGTGGGGTTCATCGCGCCCGCGGTGACGAAGACGCTACTGGACGCGACGGTGAGGTTCGCGATGTCGTGGGTCCGCAACCGCGGGTTGACGACGCTCTCGTCGGGGTCGCGCCCCATCCGCGTCGTCCCCATGTGGTGGTAGGCCGGGCCGGTGTCCTCCGGGCCGACCGTCCATCCGATGTCGACGCCCAGTTCCGCCAGGACGGCCTGCTGGATGTCGGTCGCCCGCGAGAGCGTCCGGCGGGTCCGGTCACCCAGCGACCACCGGATGTCGGGCACGGGGTTGCCGTGGTCGTCAGTCCTCGACGTGTCGAGGGTGACGCGGTTCTCGGGACGGGGCCGTTGCCCGACGAGTCCGCCCATCGCGATGCTGTGGCCGTACGCCTCCCGGAGCGAGTCGAGCAGGGCGTCGCCCCACTCGTCACCGCCCAAAGCGAGTTCGACGGGCGAGGGGCCGGCGTAGTTGAAAAACTCCAGTTTCATCGGCGCCAGCCGCTCTTCGCTCGGCGGGACCACGACGTCGCCAGCGGCGTCGGTGACGGCCTGGCCGGGGTCGTCGTAAAACTGGTGGGTCTCGCTGGTGACGAAGCCGACGTGGTTTTGCCTGGTCCGACGGTCCAGCGTCCCGCCGGCGCCGGCGAACAGGTGCTCCATGAAGTAGCGCCCGACGAGGCCGCTGAGACGGCGGCCTTGAGGCACTCCCCGCCGCCGCCGGTGACGAGCCGCTGGACCGGCACGCGGGTGAGGACGCGGGCGCCGTGGGCCTCGGCCTCGCGGACGTGGACGCCGGCGCTGTACTTCGCGCCGGAGGGACAGACGGGCTGGCAGGTCCCGTAGCCCACGCAGGGCCCGCGCCCGTCGTAGGGTTCGGAGTTGCGCGCGTTCGGGACCGAGTGGGTCGCGATACCGAGTCGCTCGCAGGCTTCGGCGAACAGCGAGTCGCTGTAACTCGGCGGGAACGCGGCCATCGGGAACGGCTCCTCGCGTGGCGGCGCGAAGGGATTGTCGTCGGCCCCCGCGACGCCGAGTTCGCCCTCCGCGGCGGCGTAGTAGGGCCGGAGGTCCGCCATCCCCTGCCAGTGCAGGGTCGTGCCGCCGACGCCCTTCACGCGGGCGCTGTTCAGCGGGTAGAACCGTTGGCCGGTCGCCGAGAAGGCGTCGCGTTCGCCGCCCATCCCCCAGACCGAGCCGTCGTGTGCGAGACGGATCGACCGCTCCATGCGCCCCTCGCGGTCGTCGTCCTCGAACCGGGGCCCGGCCTCCAGGACGACGACGTCGTGGCCGGCCGCGGCGAGGCGTGTGGCCACCAGCGCACCTGCCGGGCCCGCACCAACGATGCAGACGTCTGTCCGCGGTGACGGCGTCCTGTCCATGGAACCGTGTGTTACCCCGGGTTAGGTGAGCCTAAACTTAGGGGTTGCTCTTAGCCGCCGTACCGGAGCAGGACCATCACCACGACGAGAACGAGCTGGAATGCCCCCTGAACCCCGCCGAGCATGGCGTTTTGCTGGCCGATTGTCGAGATGACGCCCGGATCGGGGTCCTCGGCGGTCATCTCCAGGTAGACCCGGACTTCGCCGGGGAGCAGGAATCCGAACCCCTGGACCGAGAGGACGGCGACGATGACGAGCGCGACGGCGACGGCAGGTGTGGTCATGGCGAAATCGCCGATCGTCAGGGCGACCCACGCGAGCGAACCGACGGTCGCGGCCGCGAAGGGGAGTTGCCAGCGCCAGTCGCGCCAGGCATCCAGCCGGTACGCGATCAGCACCAGTGCGGGAACGAGGGTGGCCGCCGTGAACAGCGCCAGCCACGGCGTCGCGTTGGGGAAGAGTCCGACCCGGCCTGCGAGGGTGATGCCGGTGGCGATGGTAACGAGCGCCAGCGACGGCATCAGGAAGGTCATCTTCGGGGTCAGCCGGCGGAAGACGTCCGCGCTTGCCGCCTCGTCGAGGCCGCCGATCACGGGGCCGAGCACGGCACCGAGGAAGATGTCGATTCCGGTCCAGAGGATTCCGGCCATGACGTGGATGTACGTGAGATGCTGGAGCGGTGCCGCCAGGAGCGCGTACGCCAGCGCGACCAGCGCGACGCCGACGACGCCGCCGGCGAAAGCCGGGTTCGCCCGAGTTGCCATCCCGCTGACTGACGAACGGACTGTCTTCGTCATACCCCGGGGGTGGCCGCTCGGCCCTCATTAGCGTAACGGCCACCGACAGGGAATCGAATCGCGGGCCGACAGTTTCTTGTCCCCGTTGCCAGACGTATCTTGTATGCAGCGACGCCGCCTCCTGCTCGGCTGTGGCGCCCTCCTGTCGGGGACGTTCGCGGGCTGTCTCGGCTCCGGGTCCGGCGACGGGAAGCCGACCGAGAATCCGACCCCGACCCCGACCGCGAAGGAAGTCTCGCTCGACGAGTCGACGACACCGACCGGGACGCCGACACCCACGCCCACCGAGACGCCGACGGAAACACCCACACCCACCGAGACACCCACGCCGGAACCGACGCCGACACCGACCGCAACCGGGCGCACCCACGGCATCGACGAGCGGTTCACGGTCGGTGAGGGGGGGAACGCGATCACGTACCGGATCGACGACTTCTCCCGGACCGACAGGATCGGCAACGAGTTCAGTCGGGCCTTCGCCGACGGGACGTTCCTGGTGGTCGTCGTCGAGGTCACCAACCCACAGGACGACATCATCACGCTTCCCCGCAACGAGTTCCGCACGCGGTCCCCGAACACGTGGCACAAATACGACAAAGACGCCTCCGAGAAGATCGACAGCGACGACCGGATCGAGGAGCAGTCGCTCGTGAACACGTCCATCCGGAGCGGCGACTCCGAACTCGGCGCGGTGGCCTACGACGTGGTTCCCGAGGACTCCTATCGGATGTGGGTCTTCCCGACGGGCGAGGCGAACACCCCCGAACACTACGTCGAGGTCGGACCGATCACCGGCGTCCAGGAACTGTAGGACCTGTCGGACCATCGTCGAGCACCTCTCGATACTCCGCCAGCAGGCGGCCGCGAGCGAGCAGGCCGAACGGAAGGGGTTGGACCCCTAGACGGGATCGGACTCGAAGAGTCGCGCTCCACAGTCGGGACACTCCGTGAGCGCGCCGACGGCGACCAGTTCCTCCGTCGCGCTCATTGGTGGCCGTTCGGCTCGCCCACTGTTGAAAGTTGCCCGAAGCGACGCCGCGGGATTCAAACCGGCGCTGGTCCAAGGGGCGGGCGATGGGAAACGCCGACCTCAGGGACCTGGCGGCCATCGAGACGGTCAGCTTCGAGGACATCGCCGGGTCGGTCGTCGCCGTTGACGCGCACAACTGGCTGTACCGCTACCTGACGACGACCGTGAAGTGGACCAGCGCGGAGGCGTACACGACCGCCGACGGGACCGAGGTGGCGAACCTGATCGGCGCCGTCCAGGGGTTGCCGAAGTTCTTCGAACACGACCTCACGCCGGTGTTCGTCTTCGACGGCGCCGTGACCGACCTCAAAGAGGCCGAACTCGACGAGCGCCGCGAGCAGCGCAAGCGTTACGAGTCCGACCTCGAAGCGGCCCGCGAGCGCGGCGACGAGGTCGCGGTCGCACGCCTTGAGTCGCGCACCCAGCGCCTGACCGACACCATCGTCGAGACGACTCGCGAGTTGCTCGCGTTGCTGGACGTGCCGGTCGTCGACGCCCCCGCCGAGGGCGAGGCACAGGCCGCACACATGGCCCGCCAGGGCAGCGTCGACTACGCCGGGACCGAGGACTACGACGCGCTCCTCTTCGGTGCGCCCCGAACGTTGCGCCAGCTCACCAGCGACGGCGACCCGGAACTGATGGACCTCGACGCGACACTCTCCGCCCACGACCTCACCTGGGAGCAACTGGTCGACGTGGCCATCCTCTGTGGGACGGACTTCAACGAGGGCATCTCGGGCGTGGGACCGAAGACGGCCGTCGACTTCGTCCACGAACACGGCGACCTCCCGGCGGTCTGCGAGGCGGAGGGCTGCCACGTCGACGGGGCCGACCGCGTCCGTCAGTTGTTCCTCGACCCGGCCGTCGACGGCGACGTCGCCTTCGACACCGACATCGATCCCGACGTCGAGGCCGCGCGGTCGTTCGTCGTCGAGGAGTGGGAGGTCGACCCCGAGGAGGTCCGGCGGGGCTTCGAGCGCATCGAGGCGGCGCTGGTCCAGACCGGGCTCGACGAGTGGACCTGAGCTCCGGTCATCGGCAGCGGCCTGGACGGTTCCTGGCTGACGGACGGCTACCGGAGGGTTTTACGCGCCCGGCCGCCAGCACCCGGACATGACAGAGGAGTACCGCACCGAACGCGACAGTCTCGGCGAGATGCAGGTGCCCGCAGACGCCTACTGGGGCGCCCAGACCCAGCGGGCAATCGAGAACTTCCCCGTGAGCGACGTCACCTTCGGCCGCCGGTTCGTCCGCGCGCTCGGCGTGGTCAAGAAGGCCGCCGCGCTCGCCAACCACGACCTCGGCCTGTTGCCCGCCGAGAAGGCCGAACCCATCGTCGACGCGGCCGACGAGGTCATCGCCGGCGAACACGACGACCAGTTCCCGGTCGACGTCTTCCAGACCGGCAGCGGGACCTCCTCGAACATGAACGCAAACGAGGTCATCGCCAACCGCGCGACCGAACTGGCCGGCGGCGAGATTGGGAGCCGCGAAATCCACCCCAACGACCACGTCAACTACGGCCAGTCGAGCAACGACGTGATTCCGACCGCGATGCACGTCGCAAGCGGGGAGGCCGTCGAGAACGACCTCCTGCCGGCCCTGGAGACGCTGCGGGACGCACTGGCGGAGAAGGAAGCGGAGTTCGACGACGTCGTCAAGACCGGGCGGACCCACCTCCAGGACGCCACGCCCGTGACGCTGGGCCAGGAGTTCTCGGGCTACCGCACGCAAATCCAGAAGGGCATCGAGCGCGTCGAGGCCGCGCTGCCCCGCCTGCGGGAACTCGCGCTGGGCGGGACTGCCGTCGGGACCGGCCTGAACACCCACCCCGAGTTCCCCGCACGGGCGGCCGAGTACATCGCCGAGGAGACTGGCGTGGATTTCCGAGAGGCGGACAACCACTTCGAGGCACAGGCCGCCCACGACGCGATGAACGAGGCCCACGGGGCGTTGCGGACGGTCGCGGGCTCTTTGAACAAGATCGCAAACGACCTGCGCCTGCTCGCGTCGGGGCCGCGCAACGGCCTCGGTGAGCTCGACCAGCCCGAGAACCAGCCCGGCTCCTCGATCATGCCGGGCAAGATCAACCCCGTGGTGGCGGAGGCCGTCAATCAGGTCCACAAGCAGGTCGTGGGCAACGACGCCGCCATCTCGGCCGGCGCGGCGGAGGGACAGATCGACCTCAACCTCTACAAGCCAGTCATCGCGCACAACTTCCTCCAGTCCGCCGAAATCCTGGCAAACGGGAGCGAGGTGTTCGCCGAGACGTTCGTCGCGAAACTCGGGGCCGACCGCGAGCACTGTGAGGAGCGCGTCCACCAGACCATGGCGCTGGCGACGGCACTCAACCCCGCTATCGGCTACGACAAGGCCAGCAAGGTCGCCAAGCAGGCCCTGGCGGAGGGCAAGACCATCCGCGAAGTCGTTATCGAGGAGGGATACCTGACCGAGGCCGAAGCCGACGAAGTGCTCGATCCCGCGAAGATGACCGAGCGGGTGATCCTGGGCGAGGATTAGACGACCGTATCCGGGGAGTCTGGCGTCGGCGAGCGAACGTGATCACGCGGAGCAATCAGCGTCGTGTGACACTCTCCCGTTCGGTCACGGCGTCGGCACAGTCGTCGCCACAGAACGGGACTTCGGAGACTGCACCGTCGCCGTCGCGGACGGTCACACACCGGTACCGGGTGCCCGCGGCAATGGTGGCCTCGCAGGCGCGACACTCGCGGACGCCCCCGTTTACCAGCACGCGGGTCGAGACACTCTCGACAGTGCCCGCCGGGGCTGGTGCTCCGTCCGGCGGTTCAATCGTCCCCGTCTGACGGATCGATGTCGTCCGTCGTCGGGACGTCAGTCTCTTCGATCGGCCAGACGACACTCCCCAGGAAGGGGACGCCGATGCGCTGGGCGGCCCGGGAGATCATGTGCGCGCCGGTGGGGACCGTCAGGAACAGAAAGAGGATACCCACCAGCGAGGGGAGGCCGCCGTCGCCGGGCCCGAAGTGGACGAACCCCGCGAGGAAGATGGCGGCCGTCCCCAGCGTCGTGGGCTTGCTGGTGGCGTGCATCCGGTTGTAGACGTTGGGGAGTCGCAACAGGCCGACGGTACCGACGGCCAGGAAGAAACAGCCCACCGCCACCAGGCCCACGACGAGATACGACTGGACCTGTCCGAGGAGTGTCGCGCCGACCAGTGTCGGGAGCGTTCCTATCATGGTCACTCGCGCCTCACGATGATGTCGCCTTCCGTGACGTATTTTGCGACCGCGACCGTCGAGAGGAAGCCGATGATGGCCAGTACCAGGCTGACGGTCACGTAGAGGCCGCGGTCGGTCTTGAGCGCGAACAGGACGGCGATGGCGACGACGTTGGTCGCGATGGTGTCAAGCGCCACGACCCGGTCGGGCGTGGTCGGGCCCCGCACGACGCGGTAGCCACACAGAAGCGAGAGGACCGCCACCAGCACCAAGGCGGCGTCGGCGACCAGCACGACGAGTGCCGACTCACTCGCCATCGTCGTCACCTCCCTCGTCGCGTTGTTCGGCCTCGCCCCGGTCGTGTGTGGGTGAGGGCTGGCCGCTTTCCGTTCCGTGAGCCGCGATGGACTGGTTCGCCGTCTTGGGTTCCGGCGGTGGGTCCTCGGGCGTCATCCGGATGGGCGGCGGCGGGTCGGCCGGCGAGAGTTCCTCGTCGAACAGTTCGAGCGCGTAGTTCTCCCACTTCCGGATGAGTTCGACGACTTCCTCGGGGTGGCGGCCGTCGACGATGTGGACGTACAGCGCGTTCTCGTCGGGGTCGTGGTCCAGCGTCACGGTCCCGGGCGTCAGCGTGATGCTGTTGGCGATGGTCGTCACGCCCATGTCCGTCCGGACCCGCAGGGGCAGGAACATGACTTCGGGTTCGATGGGCATCCCCGGCGCGAGCACGCGGTAGGCGACGTCGACGTTCGCGACCACGACGTCTTTCAGGAAGACGACGACGAAGAGGACGGCGTACGGGACGGAGGTGGCGGCGTCGCGGATGTCGATCCCCTCGCTGTACATCCGCCGGAAGACGTACGCCACGGGCAGTCCCACGAGCGTCCCCGACAGCAGGCCAGCAGCGACGGCGTCGACTGTGGGCTCGACGCCACGCACCAGCACCCAGATGACGGCGAACAGGAGGCCGGCGACGGGCCAGCGGCGGGTCACG